>CAMDQY010000010.1 GCA_945906005.1 Novosphingobium sp. Chol11
CGGGGGGTGCCGGGTTGATACCCAGGCCAGAACCCACCTCGGGAAACCTTGATTGCCCCAAGTGCTCGCTCTGAGCAGGTAACCCTAATTTAAAACTTTAGCTCAGCAAAAATTTCTCACGGCACTAGCCCGTGATTGATGGCCAGTGCATTGGCCCATACCCCCCGTGGGTGCCGGTGCTTCGGCAAGGGTCTGATTAGTCCTGCCGCAAGCGCTGTGGCCCATGCGACTTTTGGGCATTGCAGGATACATCCGTCTGGGCGGACAGCGCTGCAAAAGCCATGACGCCACCGGTACGCCTAACGCTATCAAGAACACGAAAATGACGGAGACTTCAGCCCTCAGCGAAATCGGCTTGTGGGGAGAACTGTGGGGATAGACTTAACGACATCTAATAAAATTACGTTATTGCAATGCTATATTGGAAAAAAGTGGTGGACAGGGCTGGATTCGAACCAACGTACGCTTGCGCGGGCAGATTTACAGTCTGCTGCCTTTAACCACTCGGCCACCTGTCCACACCGTGCTGTCGCTTGCGGGAAACCCGCAGTGTCGGCACCCCGTGAGGTGCGCTGCGACCGAGAGGGGGCGCTATTGGCGAAGCAGGGTATTCCTGTCAATGGGGACGGGTTGTCCAGCCGCCTTAGCCGGACTGAGAAACTAGCGCCGGATGGATCAAACATGAGCAAACAAAGCGATGCCAAGCCAAAGCGGGCGCTACGCGGGCGTGCCGGGCGCATGCAGGGCGGGCGCGGGAGCGGCAGGGCCAGCGCCGGCGCGGTGCGGCTGTGGGGTCGCCATGCGGTCGAAGCCGCGCTGATGAACCCCGAGCGTAATCACCGCAAGCTGTGGGCAACGCGCGAGGGAGTCGATTCGCTCGATGGCGAGCTTCCACCCGATTTCGCGGTCGAATGGGCCTCGGCTGCCGATCTTGGCAGGCTGGTTGCCCGTGATGCACCGCATCAGGGCCTCGTGCTCGATTGCGACATGCTGCCCGACATTTATCTGTCGGAAGTTCTCGACGGCGATCTGGCGCGTCCGCTGGTGGTGCTCGATCAGGTCACCGATCCGCACAATGTCGGAGCAATCATGCGTTCGGCTGCCTCCTTCAATGCCTGTGCAGTGCTGACTCAAGACCGGCACGCGCCGCCCGAATCGGGCACCCTGGCAAAAAGCGCCTCGGGTGCGCTGGAGGTCGTACCCTGGGTGCGGGTGGTCAATCTTGCCCGCGCGCTCGATGAAGTGGCGGAGGCCGGATACTGGCGCATCGGCCTTGCCGGAGATGCTGAGGCCACTCTGGCGCAGGCCCTGCCCGCCGGTCCAGTCGCGCTGGTGCTAGGTGCGGAAGGCGATGGCATGCGCCACAATATCGGCCAGCATTGCGATGCGCTGGCTCGCCTGCCGATCAGCGAGGCGATGGAAAGTCTCAATGTCAGCAATGCGGCGGCAATCGCGCTCTATGCTGCTTCGATCCGCGATCTGGGAGTGTGACAATGAAAGCGGAAGCGACGAACCCTGGCCGCGCCTCGCCTTTAAAGCGGATCATGGGTGCAGGCGCGATTGCCGCGCTGGGTCTGCTCTTGGCAGCCTGCATCCTCATGCCGGGCAAGTTCGCCTCGAGCCTCGACCTCGCCAGGGACGGGCGCTTTAGCTTCTCCTACAAGGGCGAGATCCACTTCGTCTCACCGTCGCAGCTCGACGATAAGAAGGAGGGCGAAGATACTAAGCCCGCTGGCAAGGATGCTGAAGCCGCGCAGATGGAAGCGATGATGGGCGGCATGAACCTGTCTGAGCCAAAGACTGCGGAGGAATTTGCCCGCAAGCTGGCTCGACAGAACGGCTGGCGCAGCGTCAAGTCGATGGGCAATGGCCAATTCGACGTAGACTATGCGATCAGTGGCACGCTCACCCACGATTTCACCTTCCCGGTGATCGATGGTTTGCCGCAGGCCGCTCCGTTCGTGCAGGTCATCCGGCGCAGCGATGGCTCGGTGCGTGTGAACGCCCCGGCGTTTTCGTCTGGTGCAGATGGCTCGCCGCTCAGGAACTTTGCCCGGATGGGAGCGATGGAAGAGGCGAACAAAGGGGCCGACAAGGGGGCCAGCACCGGCAAGAGCAAGGGCCCGAAGCTGCCGGTGCTCGACGGACCATTTGCAGTTTCGACCGACGGCACGATCCTCGCCAACAACACCGACGAAGGACCGCAGGCCAGCGCCAATGGCTCGCTCATGAGCTGGACGGTTAACGACCGCACCGAGAGCGCGCCGAGCGCGCTGATCGGCCTGTCGAAATGACCTGTGAGTCTTGTCCGAAATTCGCGATTTGCGAATTTTGGTTGCGGTTCACCTAGGCGCAAAAGAAAACCGCGCCAGTCCCGTGACTGACGCGGTCTTCGTTTTCGTCGGCTATCAGCGAGAGCTGATGCCGCAAGCCAGTGGGTCTTAGTTGACCGCGTCCTTGAGGCCCTTGCCGGCCTTGAACTTCGGCAGGGTCGATGCCTTGATCTGCATCGTCTCGCCAGTGCGCGGATTGCGACCGGTCGAAGCCTTGCGCTTGGCGACCGAGAACGTGCCGAACCCGACCAGGCGAACTTCGCCGCCCGACTTGAGGGCGCCGGTGATGGCGTCGAACACGCCTTCTAGCGCCTTGGTTGCATCGCTGCGGGTAAGACCGCTGGAATCCGCTACGGCGCTGATGAGATCATTCTTGTTCATTCTATTTTCCCCTAAACTCTGGATGTGGACGGGACTTGAAAACTTGTGCAGTCGCGAGCGCGAAGGGTCATGTCTTGGACGATTTGGCCCGTGCCTGTCAAAGGCAAATACCCCTGTTTCGATGGATTTTTCGCCGAAATGAAGCCATTTGAGCGCACTTGGCGGCTTGGGTGCTTTTGCGCAACACATCTCTTCCCGATGAAACGAGGTTAATGCAACATTCACTGTCCGGTGCCGCTCCCCGATTCGCTGCAACGCAGCGCAGAGAAAGTGAGAGCGGCCCCGCGATCAGTGTGCGGTGGCAGACTGGCCTGGACCAGCAATGCTTGGCGCTGCCGAGTAGCTGGCAAGTTCATCCGCTTCGGTCCATTCGATCGCTTCGATTGGCTCGGTCAACGCATGGATCAGCACTTCATCGACATGGGCTACGGGAATTATTTCCAGGCCTTCCTTCACATTGGCGGGAATCTCGGCCAGGTCCTTCCCGTTTTCCTCTGGGATCAGCACGGTCTTGATCCCGCCGCGAAGGGCCGCGAGCAGCTTCTCCTTGAGCCCGCCGATCGGCAGCACGCGCCCGCGCAGCGTCACTTCGCCGGTCATCGCCACATCCTTGCGCACTGGAATGCCGGTCAGCGTCGAGACGATCGAGGTGACCATGCCGACACCGGCGCTGGGACCATCCTTGGGCACTGCCCCTTCTGGCAAGTGGATGTGGATGTCCTTGCGCTGGAACACCGAAGGCTTGATGCCATAGGCGGGGCTGCGCGCCTTGACGAAGCTGTAGGCCGCCTGGATCGATTCGCTCATCACCTCGCCAAGCTTGCCGGTGGATTTGATCGCGCCCTTGCCTGGAACGGTGACGCTCTCGATGGTTAGCAGTTCACCGCCCACCTCGGTCCAGGCCAGACCGGTGACCGCACCAACCTGATGTTCCTCCTCGGACACGCCATGGCGGAACTTGCGAACCCCGGAGAAATCCGCGAGATTTTCCGGGGTAATCGTTACCTGCTTGCACTCGCCCTCGAGGATCTTGCGCAGGCTCTTGCGCGCCAGCCGGGCGATCTCGCGCTCGAGCGTGCGCACGCCCGCCTCGCGCGTGTAGTAGCGGATGAGGTCGCGCAGGGCTTCGGTCGTGAGCGTAAATTCGCCCGCCTTGAGGCCGTGCGCCTCGATCTGCTTGGACAGCAGGTGGCGCTCGGCAATCTCGACCTTCTCGTCTTCGGTATAGCCTTCGAGCCGGATGATCTCCATCCGGTCGAGCAGCGCCTGCGGCAGGTTGAGGCTGTTCGCGGTACACACGAACATAACGTCCGACAGGTCGAAATCGAGCTCCAGATAGTGATCCTGGAACTTCGAGTTCTGCTCCGGATCGAGCACTTCGAGCAGGGCCGAGGCCGGATCGCCGCGGAAATCCTGACCGAGCTTGTCGATCTCGTCGAGCAGGAACAGCGGGTTGGCCGAGCCTGCCTTTTTGAGATTGGTGACGATCTTGCCCGGCAGCGAGCCGATATAAGTGCGGCGGTGACCGCGGATCTCGGCTTCGTCGCGCACGCCGCCCAGCGACTGGCGCACGAACTGGCGACCGGTCGCATTGGCGATCGATTTGCCCAGCGAGGTCTTGCCGACGCCCGGAGGGCCGACGAGGCACAGAATCGGCCCCTTCAGCTTGTTGGTGCGCGCCTGCACGGCGAGGTATTCGACGATCCGGTCCTTGACCTTCTCGAGCGCATAGTGATCGTCGTCGAGCACGGCCTGCGCCTTCGATATGTCGCGCTTGAGCTTGCTCTTCTTGCCCCAGGGCAGGCCGAGCAGCACGTCGAGGTAGTTGCGGATCACGGTGGCTTCCGCGCTCATCGGCTGCATAGATTTGAGCTTCTTGAGCTCGCCGACCGCCTTCGTCCTGGCTTCCTTCGAAAGCTTCGTTTTTTCGATCTTGTCGGCAAGTTCGGCAAGCTGGTTGCCTTCTTCCCCGTCCGCGCCGCCAAGCTCCGACTGGATCGCCTTCAACTGCTCATTGAGGTAATATTCGCGCTGGGTCTTTTCCATCTGGCGCTTCACGCGGCCGCGGATCTTGCGCTCGACCTGGAGCACGCCGAGCTCGCCTTCCATGAAGGAGAACATCATCTCCAGCCGCTTCAACGGATCGGGTTCTGAGAGCAGCGACTGCTTGTCCGAGACCTTGCCCGCAAACTGCGCGGCGACCGAATCGGCAAGCTTGCCGGCATCGTCGATGTCGCCAAGCTGCTCGCCCGCGTCCTGCGGCAGCTTCTTGTTGAGCTTGGCATATTCGCCGAACTGCTCAACCACCGAGCGCATCATCGCCGAAACTTCGGTCCCCGATGCACTGACCTGCTCGATCGATTCGACCTGTGCGACGAGCATCTCGGAATCGGCGGTAGGCTCGGCGTGCAGCTCCTGAAGCCGCGCGCGGTCCTGCCCTTCGACGAGCACACGCACGGTGCCATCGGGAAGCTTGAGCAATTGCAGGACGCTCGCGACGACGCCGATGTCATACAGATCGTCGCGATCGGGATCGTCGCAACTCGGATCAAGCTGGGCGAGCAGGAAGATATCCTTGTCGCCGGCCATCGCCGATTCAAGCGCGGCGACGGACTTCTCGCGGCCAACGAAAAGTGGCACGACCATGCCGGGAAACACGACGATGTCGCGCAGGGGAAGTAGGGGAAGTGAAATCACGGGCTACGGGTCCAGTTCCAGATGTCGAACGCGGTCGGCAAGGTTTACTGCCAACCGTTGGCTTGAGATATGGTATCGTGTGCGTCCGGGCGCAATGGCGGGGGCTATCGGGGCTGTGGACGCACGCGAATCCGGGCCCAATCCGCCGCAAAAGCATAGGGCGGCCCGGATAATCCGGACCGCCCCGTGCTCATGTCATCAGAAGCGTGTTATTCAGTCGGCTCGACCTCCTTCGGCCCGACATGCCGCTGGAACATGGAGGCCATGTCTCCCGAGGTGATCGGCCGCGGCTTTTCGCCAGCCGCGAGCGGAGCTGCACCGCCCGAGGAAATCGGCGTGGTGTCGACACCCTTATCGATGGCCTTCTGGCGCAGCGCTCCCACGGTGAGCTGATCCTTGGGCATGCGGTCGAACATCGGGAAATTAAACACCCGCATGGCGTTGAGGTGCGTCACCTTGTCGATCTGCGCGTCGGTCAGCTTCTGTATCGAGGGCCACAGGATTTCCGGAGCGTTCGGCCACGGAGCGTCCGAATGCGGATAGTCGACCTCGTACATGACTGTATCCTCGCCGATCAGATCGAGGTTTCTCAAGCCATAGGCATCGTCGACGAAGCAGCTCAGGAACTGGCGCTTCCACACTTCGCTGGGCTTCGCCGCGCTGAGGTACTGCTTGGAATGGGTCCAGGTGCTGTGCTGTTCGTGAGTGTAGTCGGCCCGCTCCAGCAAATAGGGGATCCAGCCGATCCCGCTTTCGGAAAAGCACACCTTCATGTGCGGATAGCGGTTGAGTGCTTCGAGATGGATCCAGTCCGACGCGCCCGAGGACACGGCCATCGGCATGGTCGTGATGTTGGCCTCGACCGGCGATTCCGGCGAGCAATGCGGCGAAACGTTGCCGGTGCCGATATGCAGGTTGATGACCGAATCGCATTCGGTAACGGCCTTGAACAGCTTCTCGTAATAGCCGGTGTGAATGCCCGGCATGCCGCCCACCGTCGGGTTCTCGCTCATGGTGATGGCGAAGCAGCCCTTGTCGGCGAGCCGACGCACTTCCCTGACGGTCTCATCCATGTCCCACATCGGCAGGATGCCGAGCGGGATGAACCGTTCGGGGTAGGCGCCGCACCATTCGTCGATATGCCAGTCGTTATAGGCGCGCAGGTGTGTAAGCGCCTGCTTCTTGTCCTCCGACCGATGGAACATACCGCCGTCGATCCCGACAAAACTCGGGAAATTCATGCTGCCGGCGGTGCCATTGGCGTCCATGTCGCCTACGCGGGCATCCACATCCCAGCAGCCCTTGCGAAGCTGATCGAGGTGGGTCGGCTCGAAGCCGTACTCTTCCTTGACGCGCCCGGTCACCGAATTGAGCGCAACGTTGCGCATCTGCTTGCCCTGATATTCCCAATAATTCGCGCCGTCCTCGGCGACCTTGAGCTTGGGGGCCGTGGCATAGGCCTCGCCTGAAAGCTGGTTATCAAAAACGGTCGGCGGTTCGGTGATGTGATCATCGACGCTGACGATCACCATGTCTTCCATGCGCATAGCAGTCACTCCTCTCGGCTCACCTTGTTGCGAATTGGCTCCAAGCCTAGCGGCTATCGCAAGTCACAAACTTGACCTGACGCAAATTTGCGCTGCATGGCGACGCCAAATGGAACGACGGGCGCGATAATCGCGCCGGCGATGTGCCGGGCGGAACCGCTCTTCCTATCGAGAGGTCAGCGATCCGATCATCAGGCTGGCAAGACGCTCGTTCTCACGCTGAAGCATGTCGATCGCCGGCCGCTGGCCGGGGAGCCAGTCCGGCGTGAGCAGCATGGCAAGGTCGGTCGCGCGGGTTAGGCAACGCCAGGTCACCTGCTCGCCTTGTGTAAGTGTTACACGGCTCACTCTCTCGACAGTCAGATCGACAAACCGCAAACGGTCAGAATAAGCACGCTGGGCGGGCATTTCGCGCAGCTCGTTTGCGCCATCGTGGACCGAGACGCGCCAGTGGCGCTTCCGCTGGAGGTTCGTTTCGGTCAGCCCCGGAAGGGTTACGACGGTGATCGGTTCGAGAGTTTCCTCGTCATGGATCACGACGCGCATGGCAATCTCTTTGGGACGAGAACTAGTATAAGCCTGACGCAGTCATGGCGCAATGGATAAATATGCACATTTTGCATGTTGTTGTTGATTAGAACGGCAGCTTGAAACCCGGTGGCAGTTGAATCGAGTGACGCACCTTGCGCATTTCCTCTTCCGCGGCGGCATCGGCCTTGGTCCGCGCATCGTTGAAGGCAGCCGCGACAAGGTCTTCCAGCATCGTTTTTTCCGAAGGAACCAGCAGGCTATCATCGACCATCACGCCGTTGACCTTGCCCTTGGCCGAACAGCGGATTTTCACGATTCCTCCGCCAGATACGCCCTCAACCTCGATCAAGTCGAGCTTGTGCTGGGCCTCTTCCATGTGCTTGTTGATCATGTCGCTGGCCTGCTGCGCGGCCGCCATCATGTCCTTGATATTGTCCATTCGTTCGTCTTCCTCTGTATCAATCATTCCCGCCGACAGCGCGACGCGCACCTGCGGAACTGTCGACAAATTCGGCGTCGGGAAACGCTGCCAGCGCCGCCGCGACCAGCGGATCGGCACGCAGCGCATCCTGGGTTGCGGTGGCATCGGCAATCTGGCGCTCGACAAGCGTGGGGGCACCGCCCGCCTCCACTCGCTCGACGCTCCAGCGCTCGCCGGTCGCCGCATGCAAGGCGTTGCGCAGGTCGGCGGAAATATCGTCGCGGAATTCAGGAGGTTGGGCAAAGACAAGCCTACCGCTTGCAAGCTCGACCACGCGCACCTGAAGCCGCATGACATTGGCGGGATGCTCGCCGGCAGCAGCTGCGACCCGCTCGACTAGCGCCTCCCACGGCGGCGCGGCATCGGATGCTGAAAACGTTGGCACTGCATTGCTTGCGGGAATCGCTGGCGCGCGTGCAGCCAGTTCCTCCAGATGCCTTGCGAGCGTGCCCGGATCGGGCATGTCGGCCGCATGCATGGCCCGCAGCAGCGCCATCTGCAGCGCGATCAGCGGGTCGGGCGCGTTGCGCACCTCGTCATGCCCCTTGAGCAGCAATTGCCACAGCCGGTGAAGCTGGCCCGCCCCGAGCGATCCGGCCCAGAGTTCAATTGCCGTCCGCTCTTCGGCAGAGGCCGCAGCAGCAACCGCACCGCCCACCTGCATCACCGTGACGGAATGGACCAGTTCCATCAGGCCGCGAACGAGCGCCAGCGGCTCTACGCCGGAGGTGAACTGCCGCTCGACCCCGGCAAGCAGCGCCCTGCCGTCGCCAGCCAGCAGGCTGGCCAGCAAGTCACGCTGCGTGCTCTTGTCGGCAAGCCCGAGCATATCGCGCACCTGATCGGCACGCACCGTGCCGTCGGTATCGAGATCGGCATGGGCAATCGCCTGATCGAGGATCGACAGGCCATCGCGCACCGACCCTTCCGCAGCCGCAGCGATCATCGCCAAGGCCTCGGGATCGGCCTCGATGCCCTCGCCCGCGCAAACATAGGCAAAATGCTCGGCGAGCAGCGGCGTGGAAATGCGCTTCAAGTCGAAACGCTGGCAGCGCGACAGCACGGTGACCGGCAACTTGCCGACTTCGGTGGTCGCGAACAGGAACTTCACATGCGGCGGCGGTTCCTCAAGAGTCTTGAGCAAAGCATTGAAAGCATTTCGAGACAGCATGTGGACTTCGTCGATGATATAAATCTTGTAGCGCGCCGATACGGCGGCATAGCGCACCGCCTCGATGATCTCGCGGACATCATCGACGCCGGTGTGGCTGGCCGCGTCCATTTCGATCACATCGATATGGCGACCCTCGGCGATGGCAACGCAGGGCTCGCACTGGCCGCAGGGATCGATCGTCGGACCGCCCTGCCCGTCAGGCCCGATGCAGTTCAATGCCTTAGCGATGAGCCGCGCGGTCGAGGTCTTGCCGACCCCGCGCACGCCGGTCATCAGGAAGGCATGGGCCAGCCGCTCGCGCTTGATCGCGTTACCCAGCGTCTGGACCATGGCGTCCTGGCCGATCAGCTCGGAAAAGGTCTGCGGACGATACTTGCGCGCGAGCACGCGATAGGGCTGCGCGCCGGGCGCGGCGGACCGGGGCGCGGGCGGCGGGCGGGTGATCGAGGGCGGATCTGGCTCGGGAGCCATAGCGACGGATTCAGGAACGACCGGCGCGGGTGCCTCAGGCTCGGCTGGCTCGGGCGCTCCGAACAATGCCGATTGCCCAGCCGCCTCCAGCTCGGCAGCGCTGGGGGCAGCTTTGCCCTCCTCGTCCTGCGGGTCGCCGAAAATGTCGGGTGAATCGTCCATCACTGCCAAGGGTAGAGCCTGATCGTCCTTGATGGAAGCGCATTGCGCTTCTCTCACGGTCGTGAATCAGGCTCTCAATTTTGGAGGAGCGCTCACGCTGCAATTGTCAGCGGGAAAGGGAGGATAAAGGAGCCGGGCGACCCGCCGCAATCCGTTGTGGCTGCTTCCTTCCGGACCTGACCAGGTTCGCGAACGCAAACGTCCACCCGACTCCCGCCACGGATATGGCCAAAACTGAGCGATTCGGCAAGAACCTGCCGACCGCTTATCTGAAATTGTCGGCGTAGGCCTGGAGCTTGAGGCGGCGCGGCGGGGTCACCTGAACCCGCGCCTCGATGCCATGACGCGTCGCATAGGCCGAGGCCTCCTGCTCGCTGGCGAAACTCAGTTGCACCTGCTGCTGCATGTCGCCAGACCCGGCCCAGCCCATCAGCGGATCGGGCTTCTTGGCCTCCTTCGGCGCGAAATCGAGAACCCAATCGCCAGTGCGGGCCTTGCCCGATTGCATGGCGTTTTTTGGTCGCTGATAGATGCGTGCGGTCATTGCGTGTCTCGGTCCCTCGATTGGCCGTGGCTTAGATCAGCCACCGCCGCGTGAAAAGGCGTTCTTGGTCTTGAGGCTGGGTTTTTCGGTCCAAGGCTCGTCGGGCCAGCGATGCCTGGGATAGCGACCCTTCATATCGCGCTGCACATCGCGCCACGAACCGCGCCAGAAACCTGGAAGATCGCGCGTCGTCTGGATCGGGCGGCCAGCAGGCGAAGTCAGCTTGAGCAGCAGCGGAACGCCGGGACTGCCGATCAGCGGATGCTGGTCGAGCCCGAACAGCGCCTGCACCCGCACCTCGACCGATGGTCCGCCGGGATCGGCATAGTCTATTCCGTGGCTGGTTCCCGCCGCGCTTTCGAAATGGCGCGGTGCGAGCCAATCAAGCGCCTGACGGCTTTCCCAATCGAGCAGCGCAAGCAGCGCCTCGGCAATCCTGCCGGGAGCAATCCCGAGATCGCGCCTCCCATTGAGCAGCGGCGCGAGCCACTGGTCGGCGGTCTCGGCAAGGCTCTGGGGGCTGAGCGAGGCAATCCCGGCATGGCGGGCACGAGCGATCAGGTCGGGCGGCAACAGGTCACCCAGCCGCTCACGCGCTATTCCGAGCAGGAAGAGGCTCATCGCCTCCGGTTCCGGCGACGGGTCGGGACCAGTGGCAAGAACGATTGCACCCATCCGGCTTTCCAGCCGAGCCTCGGCGCGGGCCTCGCTGTCGTTCCACCGCAGCGTCGAGCGCCGTTCGATCAGATGCCCGAGATGCGCCTGAACCTCGGTGGGATTTAGCGGTGCTGCCGAAACGATCCGCGCGCCCTTGGCCTGACCCTGGGCGTCTCCAATCGCCAGCCATTCGGCCCGCGCCAGCGGCGAGGCGGGATCGAGCAGGTAGCCGCGCCCGCCCGCCGACAGCCATTGCTCGCCCGCTGGATCTCGCCTCCGCGCCACCATATCGGGCCGCGCCATGGCGAGAAACAGCGCGGGATTGAGGTCACCCTTGCCTTCCCGCTCGACCAGCTTCCCTGCCCTCACGGCCCAGCGGCCTGCCAGCTTGCCTGCGGCTTCGGCACGCCCGCCGCGCTCACCGTTCCAGCGATCTAGCCGTTGCAACAGGTCGTCACTGCGCCCGCCCAGTCCTCGCTCCTGCATCAGCAGTGCCAGTCGCGCTGCCTGCTGCGCCTGCCCTGCCCGCGCCCCGAACAAAACCATTGCCGCCTCGTCAGGCGCCATCGGCAGGCTCGCGACCTGTTTGCCGAATGCCGTGATCGCACCGTCATCTTCGAGCGCGCCGAGCGCTCGCAGCTTTGCGCGTGCAGCATCGACCGAGGCCTGAGGCGGCAGATCGAGCCATGCCAGTTTCGCCGGATCGCGCGCGCCCCAATCGGCCAGCGCCAGGATCAGACCGGCAAGATCGGAAGTCTCGATTTCAGGCGGATCGAACTTGGCCCGGCCAGCGTGGCTCGCCTCCTGCCACAGGCGATATGCCACGCCCGGCCCTTGCCGCGCCGCGCGCCCTGCCCGTTGATCGGCCGAAGCGCGGCTGGCGCGGTGGGTGACGAGCCGAGTCACCCCTGCCGCACGGTCGAATTCGGCGCGGCGCGACTGCCCCGCATCGACGACCACGCTCACCCCGTCCAGTGTCAAGGAAGTCTCGGCAATCGCTGTCGCTAGCACCAAGCGGCGTCGGCCTTGCGGATCGCGGCGGATCGCGGCGCGATGTGCCGCAGGTTCGCACTGGCCGTGGAGCGGCAGGATCAAAGCCTCGGGCAAGCGCTCGGCCAGCCGCTCGCGCACTCGTTCGATCTCGCCGACGCCGGGCAGGAAGGCGAGAATGTCGCCAGTCTCCTCACGCCATGCGGTGAGGATTGCGGAGGCCATCTGGTCCTCGATCCGCGCCTCGGGCTTCGCACCGATCCACCGCAGGGCGAGCGGCCATGCCTTGCCGGCACTTTCGATCACTGGAGCATTGCAGAGAAGTGAGGCGAAGCGCGCACCATCGATGGTAGCCGACATGACCACCAGCCGCAGATCGCCGCGCAGCGCCTCACGCGCCTCGATTGCGAGCGCAAGTCCAAGGTCGCTGTCGAGATGGCGTTCGTGCGCCTCGTCGAACAGCACCGCCGAAACCCCTTCAAGCGAGGGATCGGCAAGAATCGTGGAGACGAAGATCGCCTCGGTCATCACCAGAATCCGCGTGCGAGCAGATCGCTTGCTGTCGAGCCGGGTGAGATAGCCGACCGTCCCGCCTGCCTCCTCGCCCATCTGCTGTGCCATGCGTTCGGCAGCGGCGCGCGCGGCGACCCGGCGCGGGCTGAGCAGGATTACCGTGCCGTTGCACCAGTCCTCGCCAAGCAAGGCGGGAGCGACCGCAGTGGTCTTGCCCGCACCCGGCGGCGCAATGAGCACTGCCCGGCCTGCAACGCGCAGGCCGCGAAGCAGATCCGGAAGAACGGCATGGATAGGAAGCTCGCTCACGCGCGAGCCTCTAACGCTTTTGGGTTATGCGCGCCATGGGAAGAGGGGACGGGTTTGACCGCCCCCTCCCTGCGACCCGATCAGGCGGTAACGTTTTCCTTTACGGCCGCCGTCGGCGTTCCGTCGATCTTGGCCAATTCGGGCAGAACGAATTCGCCGAACAGTTCGATACTGTCGCGCACGTCCTCATAGGGCTGATGCGCGTTCTGACCCATGTTGAGCAGGTGGCCAAAGCCACCGACGAGCTCGTTGAAGGCGGCTATCTGGTCATAGACGCGCTCGGGCTCGCCCCAGAACAGGAGGCCTGCCTTGGCGAGATCGTCCGCATTGGTGGCACCGCCGCCCATTCCGCCGGGCCCCCTGGGCGGGGTCTGCATCATCTGGGTTATGGCCTGATAGTGCGCATAGCCCGGCGGCGTGACATGGGCGGGGCGCATCCGCGCGACACTGGCGAGATAGGCGAATGCCGCATTGACGTTGCGCTCGGTCTGATCCTTGTCGCGCGAACAGGCGATCATCGCGAGGTAGGCGAGCCGGTCAGTATGGGGCTGCTTGCCGAAGGTTTCCTGATAGGTTTCGCGATAACCGTCGAAGGTCTGCTTGGCGGCAGGCCCGGTAAGGAACGCGGCGTTGACGTAGCCCTTCTTGGCCGAAAGCTTGGCGCTGCCGGGGCTGTTGCCGGTGAACCAGATCGGCGGATGATCCTGTTGGACCGGGCGCGGCCACAGGTTGACGCAGCGATAATCGAAATGCTCACCTTCCCAGCTGAACGGTTCGCGCCGGGTCATCGCGGCGATGATCAGGTCATGCGCCTCCCAGAAGCGGTCCATGCCGCCCACCGGATTTGCATTCGAGGCATAGAGCTCCCAGCCCGCGCCCTTGACGAGGCCCATATCGAGCCGGCCGCCCGAAAGGCTGTCGACGATCGAATACTCCTCGGCGACGCGGATCGGATCGGGGCGGTTTGTGATGATCGAGCCGAGGCCGAGCAGCCGCGCGTTCTTGGTGATCCGCGCCAGCACCGAAAGCGTCAGTGTGATCGAATTGTTCATGCAGGTCGAGGCTATGTGATGCTCGTTGACCATCACGTTCATGCCGCACTGGTCGGCAAGCTGATACATGTCCAAATAGCTGTTCAGCAGCCGCGACGAGACCATCGGATCACCATGCTCGTTGGGAATGTCCCCGCGCAGCATACCATCGAACTTGCCCCAGGACGGGTAATGCGACTGTTCCGAGAAGAAATAGACGTCCATGATTTAACCCCTCACGCGTTCTGCTTGTTGCCGGAAAATGCCAGCACGGCGCTGGCCACGGCTTCGGGCTTGTCGAGGAAAGCAAAGTGTCCCGCTCCGGCGATCACCTCGAGGCTCGCATCCGGCAGGGCAGCGGCATAGCTTTGCGCATAGTCGTGCGAAGCGAGCTTGTCCTGATCGCCCCAAAGCACCAGCGCAGGAACGGTCGCACGGTGAATTCGTCCTGCGAGCTTGGGGTTATGCAGGTAGGGCGACCAGCCCACCTTCACGAACATTTCACGATTGCGCGCGGCACGCAGCGCAATGTCGCGTTCGACCGAGGGCCAGTCGCGTCCGTCCATCGGCTCGCTGGCCGAGAAGAACGCGCTCCATTGCGAGGGCAAATCCTGGTAGATGTCGGGAAATTCGCGCACCATCGGGTCGGTGGCGAAACGCAGGCCAAGCGGATTGTCGAGCACCAGCCGTGCGATGCGCGGGCTAGCCTTGGTCGCCACTTCGACGGCCAGCCAGCCCCCCAGCGAACTGCCTAGCACGGTAACGTCGGTCAGGTCGAGCGCCTCGATCAGGTCGAGCCCGACATAGGACATGTCATCGACTGTGCGGATGAACGATGCTGCTTCGCTGATCCCGAAGCCGGGAAGCGCGGGCATGACCACGCGGTTC
The DNA here is from genome assembly GCA_945906005.1 of Novosphingobium sp. Chol11. Lineage (GTDB taxonomy): Bacteria > Pseudomonadota > Alphaproteobacteria > Sphingomonadales > Sphingomonadaceae > Novosphingobium. Next base: position 14,710 of record CAMDQY010000010.1, read on the forward strand.
GTCTTGGTGAGCGCCTTGACCACCTCGAGGTCGGGATTCGGTCCCTCGCTGGAGTGCAGGTAAAGCACGACCTGCCCCTGCCCCTCGTCGAAATATTCGATCTGGAGCCCGGATACCGTGATTTGCTTGGGCAAAGCGGCAGGATAATACATCGCTTCTGTTCTCCCTAGTCCGCTGATCGTCGCGACCACAAAGGCCGTGGCGAGTTGAGCGCGGAAACATTCTTGTAAGGGTCAAGGTGTCTCAATTCACGCAATATGACAACTCAACCGCCCGGAATCCGGTCACTTCCATATATACAGATGTCAGTTATGGCCAACCGCAGACCGTCGTGCGAGGGTTAGTAACGCCGCGCTACCGCGAACAGGGCTGCCTGGGCCATGGCGCTGCGCGCTTCGCCAGCCGGGAAGCAGGCAATCGCATCGATCGCGCGTTGCGCGAAATAGCGTGCGCGCTCGCGCGTCGCGAGCACGGCGTCGTGGCTGTTGATGAGCTCGACCGCATGGGCCAGATCGTCGTCGTCTGTGCGAAAGCCCGCGATAGCGTCGCGCCAGAATGCTCGCTCGGTTTCGCTGCCGCGCGCATAGGCGAGGATCACCGGCAGCGTCATCTTGCCTTCGCGGAAATCGTCGCCCTTTTCCTTGCCGGATTCGCCGCTCTCCGAATCGTAGTCGATCGCATCGTCGACCAGCTGGAAGGCGATGCCAAGATTGCGGCCAAAGTCTTCGAGCGCCCGCTCCTCGGCCTCGTTGCACTCCGCGACGACTGCCGGGATGCGGGTCGCCGCAGCGAACAGCGCGGCGGTCTTGGCGCCGACAATCGAGAGATAGCGCTCTTCGCTGGTCTCGATCTGGCGCTGCGCGGTCAGCTGATCGACCTCGCCCTCGGCGATCACCGCCGATGCGCCCGAAAGGATCTTGAGAACCCGCAGCGAGCCATCCTCGACCATCAGCTCGAACGCGCGGCTGAACAGGAAATCGCCGACCAACACCGTCGCCGGATTGCCGAACACAATATTGGCGCTCGCCTTGCCGCGCCTCAGGTCCGAGCCGTCGACGACATCGTCGTGCAGCAGGGTCGCGGTGTGGATGAACTCGACCGCAGCCGCGAGCTTGTAGTGGCACGTGCCCTGATAGCCGCACAATTGCGCGCCCGAGATAGTGAGCATCGGACGAATCCGCTTGCCGCCGCCGGAAATCAGGTGTCCAGCCAATGCCGGGATAAGCGGAATTTCGCTCTGCATCCGTTCGAGGATCACGGCATTGACCGAATTCATCCCCGATGCCGTCAGCGTCAGCATCGGTTGCAGCGAAGGTTCGCTCGCCCCGGGGCGCAGGTGCAAGATTTCGGCTGTCATCGCCGCGTCGCTTTGCGCTTTGGCAGCACATTGGCAAGTGCAAAGGTTGGTTCGGGCGCTTGCGCTGCGCGCAATTGAGCCTTGGCATCGCCGCCACGCGTCTGCTAGCCGATTTCCCGACATGACAGACAACGACGCCCCTGCCGCCATCGATCCGGTGCTCGCCAGATACCGTTCGAGCATCGACAATATCGATGCCGCGCTCATCCACATGCTGGCCGAGCGCTTCCGCATCACCAAGGCGGTCGGCTCCTACAAGGCCGATATGAAGCTGCCGGCTTCCGATCCGGCGCGCGAGGAGCGCCAGATAGCGCGTATGCGCAAGCTGGCCGAGCAGGCGCAACTCGATCCCGAGTTTTCGGAGAAGTTCCTGCGCTTCATCATCGAGGAAGTGATCCGTCACCACGAACAGGCGCAGGACGCGGGTTAGACCGCGACCCGGCCAATGGCGAGCTACGATGGTTCATGCCATTGTGGCGCGGTTCGATTTACGATCGAGACCGATTTTCAAGAGCTGCCGACCTGCGACTGTTCAATTTGCCGCCGCAAAAATGCGCTGATGGTGAAAGTTCCCGAACAACACATGACCGTTCATTCGGGTAGCGAGAACTTTGCCGAATACCGCTTTCACACCGCAACGGCGCGGCATTTCTTTTGCAAGACCTGCGGCATCTATCCGTTCCACCGCAAGCGGGTCACGCCCGATTTCTTCGGGGTAAACGTGTTCTGCCTGGAAGACTTCGATCCCGAAGGCATCCCGGTGCGGGCAACCGTTGGCAAAGGAATGGCCTGAAGTCCGATTATCTTGCCCGTGGCAGCCTGAGCTTGACCAGCAGGCCGCCCAGGTCCTCGCTCTCGTCGAGATCGGCATCGCCGCCGTAGATGCGCACCACGTCGCGCACGATGGCAAGGCCAAGCCCGGTGCCCGGCTTTTCGGTATCGAGCCGCGCGCCGCGATCGAAGATCCGCTCACGTTCCTCCTCCGGGATGCCGGGCCCGTCATCCTCGATCCAGACCACGCAGCATTGAGGATCGTCGGGCTCGGCGTCGATTGTCACGAACACAGAACCGCCGCCATATTTGGCCGCATTCTCCATCAGGTTTCCGATGATCTCGTCGAGGTCCTGCCGCTCGAGCGCGACCATCGCCTCCTTGTTACCGGCAAGGCCGAGCCGCACGTTCTCGTAGAGCCGTTCGACAGCGCGCAGCACTGCTTCGGCACTGGTGAAGGGATTAGCCCGCAACAGTCCGGCCGAGCGCCTGCCGACCGCGCGGGCGCGTGCCAGATGGTGATCGACCTGGCGCCGCATGACGGCGGCCTCCCGGATCACGGTATCGGCAAGATCGGGCGCATGGGCGGTCGCGGCGTTCATCACCACGGTCAGAGGAGTCTTGAGCGCATGGGCTAGATTGCCGGCATGGGTGCGCGCTTCCTGCGCCTGACGGTCGGTATGCTCGAGCAGTGCGTTCAGCTCCTCGACCAGCGGCTGGACTTCGAGTGGCAGTGGCTCGGTCACCCGGTTCGATCCGGTGGCACGCATTTCGGCGAGGCCACGCCGGACATGGCGCAGCGGATATAGGCCGTACCAGGTCTGTAAGCCCGCCATGAGCAGCAGGCCGATGGCAAGGATCACGAACGAATAGACCAGGATCGAGCGGGTCTGCGCGATTTGCCGATCCAACTCCTCACGGCTCGCGGCGACGACGAAGCGCCAGTTGGTATCGCTTCCGGGCAGGATGATGGAGCGTTCCATCAGGCGCAGCGCTTCGCCCTCGAACTGGTCGCTGTCATAGACGCGGGGCTGGGTGTAAAAATGCTCGCCCTGCGTTTCCAGCGTCCGGTCCCACAGCGAGCGCGACGGGAAATCCTTGTGCCCCTTGCCGGTCATCTGCCAATAGAGTCCGCTGTTAGGTTCCAGAAAGCGCTGGTCGCCAAGCGGCCGGTTGAAGAACACCTCGCCGTCCGGGCCGATTTCGGCCGAGCCGATCATGCCCGTGAGCATGTAGCCGAGCTGCTCGTCGAAATTGCGGGTGATGAGGCCGGTCAGCGTGCGATCGAGCGCGAGACCGCCGACCAGAAGCAGCACGATGATCCAGGCCGACGCGATCAGCATCATGCGCCGCGACAGCGATCCGGTATGCGGCGCTACGGGGGCAAGCTCTGGCGGCGGATCGCCCTGCGCACCGTGCACGTCGCGTTCGCTCACCGCCCCGGTTGCAAGCGTGCCGGTGGCAGGCGCTGCCTGCTCCGGCTCAGCCGCGAGGCGCGTCGGCGGGATCGTCGAGACTGTAACCGAGGCCACGGATGGTAGTGATGACATCGGCGCCCAGCTTCTTGCGGATGCGCGTGACAAAAACTTCGATGGTGTTCGAATCGCGGTCGAAATCCTGATCGTAAATGTGTTCGATCAGTTCGGTGCGGCTGATCACCTTGCCCTTGTGGTGCAGCAGGTAGGACAGCAGCTTGTATTCCTGCGCGGTGAGCTTGACCGGCTCGCCATCGAGCGTGACGCGGCCCGAGCGGGTATCGAGGCGCACTCCGCCGGCGGTCAGCTCGGACGAGGTATTGCCCGAGGCGCGGCGGATCAGTGCGCGCAACCGGGCGATCAGTTCCTCGGTCTGGAACGGCTTGGCGAGGTAATCGTCGGCGCCGGCATCGAGCCCGGCGACCTTGTCCGACCAGCTGTCGCGCGCGGTCAGCACAAGTACGGGAAACTGGCGGCCTTCCTTGCGCCACATGCCGAGCACGGAAAGTCCGTCGATCTCGGGCAGGCCAAGATCGAGGATCACCGCATCGTATTCCTCGGTCGAGCCCATGAAGTGCCCATCCTCGCCATCGCGCGAAAGATCGACAGCATAGCCGGTTTGCTCGAGCGTGGTCTTGAGCTGGTTGCCGAGGGTTGGTTCATCCTCGACGATCAGGATGCGCAATTTGGGGGTCTCCCGTGTGAACCGCGTTCGAAATGGGCCGAAACGGAGATTGCGTCAAGCAAGCCGGACAAGATGTCATCAGCGCGAATGGTTGAGAATCTTGGCGCTTCGGGCGTCGACGTCGACGAACTCGACCTTCCCGTCCTTGATGAACTTGAGCCGGTAGGCCATCGCGATCGGATCATATTCAGGCCCGAGATACTGCATGCCCTTCATCCGCGGCAGGATAAGCTGCTCGATCTGGCGAAGCGAGCGCACGGAGCCGGTCTTGCGCTGCTCGCGCACCTGGCCCTGCTCGTTGTTGGGCTCGGCCGGCGCGGGGACGGCGGAAGCGACTAGAAGCACGGGCAGCACAAACAGCATCGATGCGAGGTGGTGCTTCATCCTACTGGCAGGACTACGCTCAAAGGACTGAACATGCAGTGAATGCTGGAGTCTGGGCGCATCAAGTGGTCATCTCGTACTTCACCGTCAGGGAAACACCGCTGCCGACCCGACCTGGTTCGATCTGGGTTTTCGCCTCTGCACTGGCAGATGTGACCGTGATCGCCTGGGCTGAAACCGGCATCGGGCCCATCTGCTGATATGTCTCCGAAATCTCGAGGATACGGGTTCCACGATAGCCCGCCATCTGGGCATATTCGTTTGCCTGCACCTGCGCGCGAGCGAACGCCGCCTTGCGCGCGGCAGCCTTGGCGGCTGCATCCTTTTCAAGCGTGAAGTTGGAGCCATAAAGGTTGTTCGCTCCAGCCGAGACCAGCGCATCGAGCGTCTCCCCAACCTTATCGAGATTGCGCAGCGTGACATTGACCGAATTGTTCGCATCGTAACCCAGAAGCAGTGGCGGTGTAGTGTCGTTGCGATACTGATACTGCGCGTTGAGGCTGAAATTAGCGGTCTGGATGTCCTCGCGCGCGATCCCCAGCTGGCGCAGGCGGGCGATCACCTTGTCCATCTGCTGGGCGTTGAGGCGAAGGGCTTCACTGGCGGTGGGCGCGCGCACCGTGACGCCGGCCCCGACATTGGCGGTATCGGGAGCGGACTGGACCACTTCGGTCACGGTCAGCTCGACCACCGGGTTCTTCACCGCGATCTCGATCTGCGCGGCGCTGGCTGCAGCGGGCATCATCGCGCCCATGCCGAGAGCGGCAAAGGTTAGGGAGCGGACAGGCTTGGTCATGGCAATCCTTTCAGGCAGTGTCGTCGTCGCCATTGGAACGGTGGGGCTATTAAGCGGTTGCAGATGAACGGGCCTTGTCAATGACGTCCATCGGACGTTAGGGCGCGCGTCATGGCAATCGCACCCATCCTGAGCTGGGAAGGCCTCGGCCTGATCCAGGGATCGGGCTGGCTTTTCCAGGGGCTCGATCTCAACATCGGACCGCGCGACCGGCTTGCGCTGATCGGGCGCAACGGCGCGGGCAAAACCACGCTGCTGCGCCTGATCGCCAACCAGGTCGAAGCGGACAAGGGACTGCGCTCGGTCCAGCCGGGAACGCGCATCGTCATGCTCGAACAGGACCCGTTCTTCACCGGGTTCGATACGCTGCTCGATTTCGCGCTGTCGGGCGAAGATGCCCCGCCGCGCCACGAGGTCGAAGCAATTGCCGGGCAGCTCGGCATCGACCTGTCGCGCGATGCCACCAGCGCCAGCGGAGGTGAACGACGGCGCGCTTCGCTGTGCCGCGCGCTGGCCAGCGAACCCGACCTGCTGCTGCTCGACGAGCCGACCAACCACCTCGATCTTGCCACGATCGACTGGCTGGAAAGCTGGCTCTCGCGCTACAAGGGCGCGTTTGTCGTCATCAGCCATGATCGCACCTTCCTCACGCGGCTAACCAATGCGACGCTGTGGCTCGACCGGGGAGCGTTGCGGCGCAAGGATGTCGGCTTCGGTGGATACGAGGCCTGGGAAGACCAGGTCTATACCGAAGAAACACACGCCGCGGAAAAGCTCGACGCCCGGCTCAAGCTGGAGGCGCACTGGCTCGAACGCGGTGTCACCGCGCGGCGCAAGCGCAACCAGGGTCGGCTGGCCAAGCTGTGGGAAATGCGCGCCCAGCGCGCCGCGATGCTCAGCCCCGCCGGAACCGCCAAGCTCGCCATCGTTGCTGATGACAGCAAAACCAAATCCGCGATCGTGGCCGAGCACGTCACCAAAGCGTTCGGCGAAGGCGAGGCGAGGCGCGTCATCATTCGCGACTTCTCGCTGCGCATCCAGCGCGGCGACCGGATCGGCATCGTCGGCGCAAACGGTTCGGGCAAGACCACGTTGCTCAGGTTGCTGACCGGCGAACTGGAACCCGACGACGGGCAGATCACGCTCGCCAAGACGCTGAAGGGCACGGTGATCGACCAGCAGCGCAGCCTGCTATCACCGGAGAAGCGCCTGCGCGATGTGCTCGCGGAGGGTGGCGACTGGATCGATGTTCGCGGCATCCGCAAGCACGTCCAGGGCTATCTCAAGGAGTTCCTGTTCGATCCCGGAATGGTCGATGCCAAGGTCGGCACCCTCTCGGGCGGCGAACGCTCACGGCTGCTGCTCGCACGCGAATTTGCGCGCGAATCGAATCTGCTGGTGCTCGACGAGCCGACCAATGACCTCGACCTCGAAACGCTCGACCTGTTGCAGGAAGTCATCGCCGATTACGAAGGCACCGTGCTGATCGTCAGCCACGACCGTGACTTTCTTGATCGCACGGTCACCATCACGCTCGGCCTCGACGGCTCGGGCAACATCGACATCATTGCCGGCGGCTATGCCGACTGGGAAGCCAAGCGCAAGCAGGTCACTACCGCTAGCACTCGCGCGGAGCGCAGTCGGAATACCGCACCGCCGCCTCCCCCGCCGAAGCCGAAATCGACCAAGCTCACTTACAAAGACCAGCGCGACTACGAACTGCTGCCCGCGCGCATCGAGGAGCTAGACGCCGCGATTGCCCGCGACGAAGCGGCGCTTGCCGATGCCGATCTCTACACCCGCGACCCCGCGAAGTTCGCTGCGCTCAGCGAGGCGCTGGAGGCCTCGCGCGCACAGAAAGACGCGGCGGAGGAACGCTGGCTGGAGCTGGCGGAGCTCGTGGAGGGCGCCTGAACGCCTAGGCTTTCTGGAGCGCGATCCACGCCTTCACGCGTTTGTTGAGCATATCGAGCGGCATCACACCGTCCTTTAGGATCTCGTGGAATTGGCGCGCATCGAACTGCGCGCCCAGCTCGCTCTCGGCCAGCTTGCGCAGCCGCACCCATTCGTTCTGCCCGATCTTGTAGCTGCACGCCTGGCCCGGCAGGACGCAATAGCGCTCGATTTCGCGCTGCGAACGCCCGCGCGTGAAGCCCACGGTCTTAGCAAAATAGTCGGTGGCCTGCTCGCGGCTCCATTGCTTGGCGTGAATGCCGGTATCGACCACCAGTCGCGCCGCGCGAAACAGCCACGATTGCAGCGCCCCCGCCTTTTCGATGCCCTGATAACCGCCCATTTCTTCAGCGATGACCTCGGCATAGAGCGCCCATCCCTCGCCATAGGCGGAGAGGAAATAGTTCTTGAGCAGGTCGGGCAGGTCCTTGTCGCCGATCATCAGCGAGTTGTGAAGGTGATGGCCAGGATTGCCCTCATGATAGGTCAACGAAGGCAGCGTGTATTTCGGCCAGTCGGCCGTGTCCTTGAGGTTGATCCAGTAGATCGCCGGGCGCGAGCCATCGAGCGCGGCCTGATAGTAATAGCCGTTCGACGCGCCGTCCTGGATTTCGACCGGCACCCGCCGCACTTCGAGCGGCGCATCGGGCACCGTGGCGAAGGCCAGCGGCAGCTTCTTATGGATCGCCCCGAGATTTGAATTGATCGAAGCGAGCAGCGCTGCCCTGCCCTGATCGGTATTGGCAACCACCTGATCGGGCCGCTTGTTGAGCGAGGTCAGCCGTTCGCTGACGCTGCCGCTGGTCAGCGCGGCTTTCCTGAGCAAGACATCGAGCTGGCCGGTCAGTTCGGCAACTTGCTCAAGCCCGGTCTTGTGAATTTCCTCTGCCGAAAGGTTGGTGGTGGTGAACTGGCGAAGCGCGGACGAGTAGATTTCATCTCCGCGCGGCACGCGCCACAGGCCATCTCCGGGCCGGGTCGTCGGTGTCAAACGCTTCACCAGCTCCAACTGTTCGCGCAGCGCGGGATAGACCTCATATTCGAGTAGCCTGGCCGCCCGTACCGCCCAGTCGCCAGCTATGCCCTTTTCCTTCGTCCGCCGGACGAGCGAGGCGACCATGCTGCTGTCCGCGGGCGCGGAGGCAAGCTGCGCCTCGATCTGCGTCGCCGTTATGTCGAGCGCCCAGCCCGGAGCGAGATAGCCGCGCGAGGCCTCTTCGGCCTGTGCTTCGGTTTCTTCCCCTAACAGGCCCGAAAAGCCCGCCAGCCGAGCGAGATAGGCCTCGGCATCGCCGCTGCTCCCGATCGGGTGGCCCGAATCGAGCAAGTCGGGCACCGACACATAGGCACCGTCCTGCTGGCTCAGGCGGTAGGGCGAGCCGACGTCGGGCAGATTGAAAATATCTGCGACGAGCCGCTGTTCGAGCATGTCGCGAACCACGTCGAGGCGAACCCGCCAGATTTCGCTGAGGCCGGACGGATCGACGCCCCGGGCCAAGTCGAGCATGGCCTTGGCATGCCGGGAGGCGGCAATGTCTCCCGCCTTGCCCGCAGGCCCGAGCTGCGCGCGAAGCGGCGCTCGATCGCCGACATCGAGGCCGGCCAGCGTCGCATCGAACGGACTGATAAGCAGGTCGCCCGAAAGCACGCTGTCACACAATGCGGCAACCGCCCGATCGCCTGCACTCCCGCCTCCGGTCTGTGCGAGCGCGCTGGCTGGCGAGAATGACAGGGCAAAGGCGCTGGCACCCGCTCCGGCGATGAACTGTCTGCGATCTGTCTGCAAGGTGCGACCCCTTTTGCCTATTACGCTGTCCTTTTGGCACGCGTAATTGAGGGGTGCAATCAGGCTGGTCCCACTATAGCCGATAGTAATCGGCGAGCCGGTCGAGCGCGATCCTGAGTACCAGCTTGCCGCTCCGCACCGGCCAGCCGAGCGCCTTTTCGGCATCGGGAAGCCCTTCTCCCACGCAGACAACGCGCCACAGCACGTCCGATAGATCCGGCCCGGCATAATCGACGGCACCGTGAAAGCGGTCACGCGCGGCCATCTGGCGCTCGCTCGGGGTGAGATCCCCTCCCCCACCCGAAACCCGCACCTGGCCCCAGCGCATGGTGATTGAAGGTGCAAGCTGCGCCCGTTCCCAGTCGGCGCGCAGACGTTCGCCAGCGTCGAACTGCCGGTTGGAAACGTGGCCCCGCGAATGAAGCCATGTGAGCAGCGACTCCGCGAGATTGACGGAAGCGCTGCGGGCCTTTTTGCCCGCGGGACGCGCGACCGGTCCTTCGCTGGTCATTTCACGTTCGGCCAGAACCCTCTTCATTCTCGTTTCTCCCCGTAAATCGCTCCGGTGCGACAGAAGCGGGTCTTGCCAAAATTGACATGTTGTAGGAAAGAAGAAACCTATTTGGTTATTCGGGAATCGATACGATGATCAACCGCATCCGCGATGTCCGGCGCGAAAAGGGCCTGACCCTGGCCGAAGTTGGGCTGCGCTGCGACCCGCCGACCACCGCACAGACAATCGGGCGGCTCGAGACGGGCATGCGCAACCTGTCGCTCGACTGGATGAACCGGATCGCAAATGCGCTAGAAGTCGAGCCCGAGCTGCTGCTGCGCGGCGAGAGATCTGCCGAGCCGAAAGTCGTGGCGCGTCTTACCGATGCCGGCGCAGAAGCCCTCGCCAGCCCGCGCGATGCGGTGTTGCCGACTGCGCTGGCCGGTGGCGGCGAGTTGATGGCGCTTTCCATCGAGGCAAGCGCCGGTGAATACCGCGCCGGCGATCAGGTGTGGCTGCGCGATGTACCTGCCGCCGAACATGCCCGCCTGATCAATCGCGACGTGCTTGTCCCGCGATCCGGCGGTCGCTTCGCGTTCGGCCGCATGATCGACCGTGACGAAACGCGCGTCGCCCTGTTGCCGCATGGCATGGGACAGCGGCAAGTGGTGATCGAGAATCCAGCCTGGCTTGCCGTTGCGGAAATGCTGGTCCGCAAGCTGTGATCGTCTAAACGGCTGGGATGCGAATCCTTTCAATCAGCACGCTGTTTCCCAACCCGGCGCGTCCGGCTTTCGGTAACTTCGTGCGCAACCAGATGCTGGCGGTAACCGAGCGCGACGAAGTCGACCTCACGATGGTCAGCCCCGTCGGTATTCCGCCGTGGCCGCTGTCGCTGCGCGAGCCCTATCGCAGCCTCGCAAATCTGCCTGCGACCAGCGATTTTCCAGGCCTCCCGTTGCATTATCCACCGTTCCGGACGATCCCCAAGGTCGGAGGCGACAGCAATCCCGATCGCATCGTCGAGGCAGTCCTGCCGCTGGCGCGCGCGCTTCACGAAGAAAATCCGTTCGATCTGGTCGACGCGTCGTTCTTCTTTCCCGATGGCCCCGCCGTCGCTCGCATCGCTGCCAATCTCGGCCTGCCCTACACCGTAAAGTCGCGCGGGGCGGACATCCACTTCTGGGGCAAGCGCCCTGCAGCACTCGCGCAGATGGTCGACGCAGCGCAGGGAGCCTCGCTGATGCTCGCGGTTTCGGAAGCACTGAAGGCCGACATGGTCGCGGTCGGTATGCCCAGAGAGCGGATCGTGGTCCACTATACCGGGCTGGACCGAGAGGCGTTCAAGCCGGTCGAGCGCAAGGCCGCGCGTGCGCTCATCTCAGCGATACCCAGCCTTGACGTCTGGACCGAAGGGAACCTGCTGGTCACCCCCGGCGCGCTGATCGTTCGCAAGGGCCAGGCTTTGGTGATCGAGGCGCTGAAAGACCTTCCCAACTGTCATCTGGCGCTCGCTGGGACCGGCGAAAACGAGAGCAACCTGCGCTCGCTCGTCGCTTCGCTAGGGCTCAGGGATCGGGTCCAGTTTCTCGGCCACGTCAACCACGACCTTCTGCCGCAACTGTTCAGCGCTGCCGATGCAATTGTGCTGCCGTCGGAAAGCGAAGGCCTCGCCAACGTCTGGGTCGAGGCACTGGCCTGCGGCACGCCAATTGTTGTTCCCGATATCGGTGGCGCGCGTGAACTGCTGACCAACCCCGCTGCCGGAAGGCTGGCCGAGCGCGAGCCGGGAGCCATTGCTTCGGCGGTGAGCGAAATCCTCGCCAATCCGCCAAAGCAGCAGGATGTCGCCGAGACGGTTTCGGGATTTAGCTGGGACCGCAACGGCGCAGCGATCGTCGACATCTGGCAACGCGCGATGGCTTTGCCCCGGCCGTTGCGTCCCGAAAGCTAAACCGCTTCGAGATATTCCGGGCGCGGCAATTTGCCCCGCCAGTATTCGACCTCGTTCATCGTCTGGCCGCCGGGGAAGTGAATGTCGGCCGGCAGACCCGCGCGGAAATTGACGAAGGCCATGCCGTCCGGGCCGGCGGTGAAGGAATAGAGCGTGCCGCCGGGAATGGCGATTGCCGTGCCTTGCGGGAACAGCTTGCGCCCCAGCCGGATCTGGCCAGAGACGATGAAGATAATTTCGTCCTCCGAGTGCGAGTGAACGCCCACGGTCAGGTCTTCGGGCGTGACCGGCTCTGCCCCGGGAAAGGCGTTCTCGTGCAGCCACACATCGCAGGTCGGGCACTGCGCATCGGCGTGCATGCCGCCGCGAACGCCGGTGTCGGTCAGCGCATCGTTACGCGGCACATTGGCGCTGGGCAGCAAGTGGACATGGCCGCCCACCTCGGGCTGGAGCGGATCGTGCGAAGCGGCGAACAGCAGCAGGTCCGTGCCTTCCCCCGCCCCTTCGACTTCGAGCGACTGCCCACTCTCGACGATGAAGCTCGACCCGGCGGGCAGATCGTGCCCGCCTGCACGCACCGCACCGTGCCAGACATAGCCGATGCGACCGCGCCCGACCGGTCCGATGGTTAGCGTCTCCGCCGCGCCCAGCCGGATTTGATGCAGTTCGAGCGGGAAGCTCTCCGGATCGATGTAAAGTTCGGCAGCGGCGCTGCCCGCGCAACCGGCTGGTAACGCCGCAACGTGGGTCTTTTCAGGCGTAACGACATGAATGCGCGGCATGGTCTCTCTCCAGTTGCCGCGAGGCTCGCGGCCGTCAGCCTTGCTCTCTGGCCAATCGCTCCTGCCGTTCCACGTCATTTTCGACGGGAACGAAACTGTCTCCCGTGACCTTCAGCCAGATCAGGATCGGCGCGGCCATGTAGATCGAGCTGTATGTGCCGACGAAGATGCCAAGCGTGATCGCCGCCGTAAAGCCGAATATCACGTCCGGCCCCAGCAGAAGCAGCGCCATCAGTGTGATCAGCAACGAGCCGGAGGTGACGATGGTGCGCGACAAGGTCTCGTTGACCGATAGATCGAGCAGCTCGGGCATCGGCATCCGCCTGTATTTCTTCAGGTTTTCGCGGATGCGATCATAGACGACGATCGTGTCGTTGAGCGAATAGCCGATCAAGGTGAGCAATGCGGCAACGATATTGAGATCGAATTCCAGCTGCGTCAGGGCAAACATGCCCAGCGTCAAGGTCACGTCGTGGATCAGCGAAAACAGTGCGCCGACGCCGAACTGCCATTCGAAGCGTACCCAGATGTACATGGCGACCGCAAACATCGCGGCCAGCAGCGCCTTCATACCGGTATCAAACAGTTCGCCCGAAACCTTGCCCGAAACCGAATCCACCCCGTCGATCCGGGCATCGGCGTGGCCCTCGCGGACAGTGGAGACGATCTTACGGGTCATCGTGTCGGCGAGCGCGGGCTGGTTT
>CAMDQY010000011.1 GCA_945906005.1 Novosphingobium sp. Chol11
GAAGAAGGTATCGACCGCACGCTCGACATCTTCGGCGCGAAGTTCCGGATTTTCCTTGGCCAGTGCCTGTAATAGCTCGGACCTGATCATGCGACCGCTCCCCCGGTTGATGTATTCACGCCTGCGACGCAAAGTCGTCACAGTTCTAAAACTTGGCATGAGCGCCCCTCGGTAGCAACAAAAAAGCTATTTTCCCTTGTGGATCGTCTTCTTTTGTATCGCCCTCTTTTGTAATGACCGGATCGCGGCTAGATATCTGAGCGACAAAGAACAGAAGAAACGAAAGGGTCGCAGATGAAGGGAATGAGCGCCTGGAACGAGGACGACTGGATCGTGGCGATCGCGGTGGTGGTGCTCGCCCTGTTCCTTGGGCTCGGTGCGAAGATCGCGGTGCAACGCGAGCCCGAGTTCGCAGGCCATCCCAAGGGCCTTTACATGCTGTTCTTTGCCGAGATGTGGGAGCGCTTCTCATTCTACGGCATGAAGGCGCTGCTCATCTTCTACCTCACAAAGCACTGGCTGTTCGGCGATGGCGAAGGGCAAGTGATCCTCGCCTCCTACGGTGCGCTCGTCTATATCACTCCGGTCCTTGGCGGCTATCTGGCAGACCGCTACCTGGGCCAGCGCAAGGCCGTGGTGTTCGGCGCCCTGCTGCTTGCAACAGGCCACAGCCTGATGGCGGTCGAGGGCGATGGCGGCCAGGGCGATCCCACCATCAATGTGTTCTGGGGCGCGCTTGCCTTTATCATCGTCGGCTCGGGCTTCCTGAAAGCCAACATATCGGTGATGGTCGGCCAACTCTACAAACGCACCGACATTCGCCGCGATGGCGCCTACACAATCTTCTACATGGGGATCAATCTCGGCGCTGCGATCGGTACAATCCTGGTCGGCTACCTCGGAGAGACGATCGGCTGGGGCTGGGGCTTCGGCCTTGCCGGGATCGGAATGCTCGCAGGTCTCGTGGTCTTCGTCTTGGGCAAGGGCGCGCTGCTCGGCGCAGGCGAGGCTCCGGCCCCGCTTTCGGGGGCGCGCGAATGGAGCTTCTATGCAATCGGCCTTGGGGCCGTGGCTGTCGTCTGGCTGTTGATCCAGTATCAGCAGGTGATCCAGGGCCTGCTGCTGGTTTCGGGCCTGGCCCTGCTCGGATACGTCCTTTACGAGAGCTTCAAGCTGCCCAAGGAGCCGCGCGAGCGCATGTTCGCAATCCTGTTCCTGATCAGCCTCAATCCGCTGTTCTGGGGCCTGTTCGAGCAGGCGGGCGGATCGATGAACCTTTATACCGACCGCTATGTCGAGCGCGCCGGAGTGCCGGCTTCGATGTTCCAGTCGATCAATTCGGTTTACATCATCCTGCTGGCACCACTGTTTGCAGCCTTGTGGCTCAAGCTTGGCAAAAGCGGCAGGGAACCGTCGGCCCCGGCCAAATTCGGCCTTGCCCTTGCACAGATGGGGCTTGCCAACCTGGCGCTGGTCTGGGGTGCGCAGGCCTTCGGGCTGGCGGCGATGACCCCGGTGGTGTTCGTGTTCCTCTATTACCTCCTGGCGACTACCGGCGAACTGTGCCTGTCGCCGGTCGGCCTGTCGGCGATGAACCGGCTGGCGCCGAAATTCCTCGCCTCGCTGATCATGGGCGCGTGGTTCTACATGACCGCTGTCGGGCAATTCATTGCCGGTAAGATCGGCGAAGCGACCGGCGGTCATGGCGGCGAGATGAGCAAGGCCAAGCTGCTGGAAATTTACGAGATGTTCGGTTGGGTCTCGATCGGAGCGGCGGTCGCGGTGCTGCTGGTTTCGCCTATCGTCAAACGCTGGATGCATCTCGATACGCTGTCGGATGATGAGCCGGAGCCGCAGGTGCTGGGCGCGCAACCGGAGCTGCGGCCGGCCTGATCAAGCAACGGGAGCGAAAGGACCAACGTGATGTCGCCAATGGAATCCCTGCTTCTCGCCAATCTGTTGTTTGTCGGCGGACACTTTGCCATGTCGCACCCGCTGCGCGCTCCGATGGTCTCGGCGCTGGGAGAGCAGAGGTTTCTCGGCGTCTATACGTTGGTCAACCTCGGCCTGCCGGCCTGGATAGGTCTCACCTTCTCGCAGGCCCGGTCGACCTGGATGGCATGGCAGAGCGGCGATGGCGGCTGGATCGCCGCTAGCGTGCTCACGATCGTCGCCCTTGCGCTGCTGTTCGGCTCGCTGCGCGGTAATCCGGCATTGCCTCAAGTGGATGCGCTGGCAACGGGGAACGCGCGGGCCAAAGGGGTTTATGCGGTCACCCGCCACCCGATGATGTGGGCCTTCGCACTGTGGGCCGCAGCACATATTCTCGCATGGCCGAGCCCGCGCACGCTCATCACCGCTGGTGCCATGGGCATTCTCGCGCTGCTGGGCGCGCACCTGCAGGACGGCAAGAAGCGCGCGCTCCTGGGCGAGGCATGGGCCAAGTGGGAATCGCGGAAGAGCTACTGACCACGCCTGTCGGCGCTAGGCCGGATCGGCATCGGCCTGTGGATTTCAGCCATCGCAGCCTGGCTGGCAGCAACTTGGCTGCATGTCTGGCTGGCGGGGATTCCCGCCGGCGCATGGCGGTGGCTGGGCTAGATCAAGCTCGCGCTTCCGCGACCCCGGCGCTGTTGTGACGCAGCGCCGTCAGCACCGTCTCGACGATCTGAGGCGCGTTGAGCCCCGCGTCGTCGTATTGGCGGTCGGGATTGTCGTGGTCCTGGAACACATCGGGCAAGCGCATCGTGCGGATCTTCAATCCGCCGCCCGCGCTGTCAGGATCGGTCAGACCCTCGTCGCTCGCCATCGTCAGGACATGAGCACCGAGGCCGCCGATCGAGCCTTCCTCGATGGTAACGACGACATCGTGGCTCAGCATCAGCTTGCGGATCAGCGCAGTGTCGAGCGGCTTGACGAAGCGCAGGTCGGCAACCGTGGTCGACAAGCCCTTGGCATCGAGCGCATTGGCGGCCTTCAACGCCTCGGCAAGCCGCGTGCCAAGCGAAAGCAGCGCCACCTTGGTGCCTTCGCGCACGATCCTGCCCTTGCCGATCTCGAGCAACTGCGGCTCTGACGGCATTTCGACCCCCACACCGTTGCCGCGCGGATAGCGAAACGCGATCGGTCCCGCATCATGCTGCGCAGCGGTGTGCGTCATGTGCGCCAGTTCAGCCTCGTCGGCAGCTGCCATGACGACGAAATTAGGCAGCGTCGCGAGGTAGGTCACGTCGAAACTGCCTGCATGGGTCGGGCCGTCCGCGCCGACCAGTCCGGCCCGGTCTATCGCAAAGCGCACCGGCAGGTTCTGGATCGCGACATCGTGGACCACCTGATCGTAGGCGCGCTGGAGGAAGGTGGAGTAGATCGCGCAGAACGGGCGCATGCCTTGTGCGGCAAGCCCCGCCGCAAAGGTGACCGCGTGCTGCTCGGCAATGCCGACATCGAAGGCGCGGTCGGGAAATTCCGCCGCGAACTTGTCGAGCCCGGTGCCCGACGGCATCGCCGCTGTGATCGCGCACACCCGCTTGTCGGCTCTCGCCTCGGCAATCAGCGCATTGGCGAAAACCCCGGTATAGCTGGGCGGGCCGCTCGCGCCCTTGACCTGCTCGCCGGTGACGACATCGAACTTCTGGACGCCGTGATACTTGTCGGCGCTGGCCTCGGCAGGACCATAGCCCTTGCCCTTGCGGGTGACGACATGGACGAGGCACGGGCCTTCGTGGGCATCGCGCACATTCTCCAGGATCGGCACGAGCTGATCGAGATTGTGGCCGTCGATCGGGCCGACATAATAAAATCCCAGCTCCTCGAACAGCGTGCCGCCCATGACCATGCCGCGCGCATATGCGTCGGCCTTGTGCGCCGCGCGGTGAAGCGGACCGGGAAGGCGGCGCGACACCTTGCGTGCGAACTCGCGCACCGACAGGAACTGTTCGGAAGACACCAGCCGCGCGAGGTAAGCGCTGAGGCCGCCCACCGGCGGTGCAATCGACATGTCGTTGTCGTTGAGAATCACCACCAGCCGGTTGCCTGCCTGGCGCGCGTTATTCATCGCCTCGTAGGCCATGCCCGCGCTCATCGCCCCGTCGCCTATCACCGCGATGCCGCGCCCCGGCTCGTCCTTCAGCTTGTTGGCGACGGCAAAGCCGAGCGCCGCCGAGATCGAAGTGGAACTGTGCGCCGCGCCGAACGGATCGTAGGGGCTTTCGCTGCGCTTGGTGAAACCGGAAAGGCCCCCGCCCTGGCGCAAGGTGCGGATACGGTCGCGCCTGCCGGTGAGGATCTTGTGCGGATAGGCCTGATGGCCCACGTCCCAGACCAGCCGGTCATCGGGCGTATTGAAAACATAGTGGATCGCGACGGTCAGCTCGACCACGCCGAGCCCCGAGCCGAGGTGCCCGCCGGTCTGCCCCACCGCGGCAATGAGTTCGTTGCGCAGTTCGTCGGCGAGTTGCGGCAGGCTCGCGCGGTCGAGCTTGCGAAGATC
This sequence comes from Novosphingobium sp. Chol11, assembly GCA_945906005.1. GTDB lineage: Bacteria > Pseudomonadota > Alphaproteobacteria > Sphingomonadales > Sphingomonadaceae > Novosphingobium. The sequence continues at coordinate 4,490 of CAMDQY010000011.1, forward strand.
GTCCGGCGTGTTGACCGTGTCGAGAAGCGGAGTGGCCGGTTCGGCTGTCATCTCAGGAGTGTTCACGTCCGGTAATCTGATGTCGATACGTAAAGAGGGCCATATGGCCTTTGATTGCGAAATGACAGGAATATCCTGATGCCGCACCTCGGCACTTCATCAACTGCAATGCGGTTAGCCGCAGCGCTCACAAATTCCGCGCAGTTCGACCACCGGCCTTATCTGTGCAAAGCCGGCCACCTTGGCTGCGGACACCAGCGATCCGGTCAGCCTGTCATCGTCGATGTGCGTGGCTTCGCCGCAACTGTCGCAGATCAGGAAGATGCAGTCGTGACGGCAGCCGGGGTGGCTGTTCACCACATAGGCGTTGGCGCTCTCTACCCTGCGGGCAAGATTGGTGCGAACGAACAGATCGAGGATGCGATAGACGCTGTTGGGAGCAACCCGCTTGCCGCGCATCGCCGATACGCTTTCGGCAAGATCATAGGCGGATGCCGGGCGTTCGCAGGCAGCAAGCACCTCGAATACATCGCTGCGCATGTCGGTCCACTGTTCGCCCGCCTCACTGAGCGAAGCTTGCGCCGCTGCCAAAAGGCCGCTGCCAGAGTGCTCGAGATGGCGGTGCTCGCCCATGGCCTGTGCTTATGCCCGCAGAGAGAGGAAGGCGCAATCAGCCTCGTTTGAAAGCTTTTTGGTATTGGTCGGGATAAAGCCGGGCGAACTCGCGCACCTTTGGCGCGTCCCACCGGCGGATATAGGCGTGGGTGGGATTCTTCGCCATGAAATCCTGATGATAGGCTTCGGCGGGATAGAACCCGCTGTAGCGCTCGATCCGGGTGACGATCGGCGCCTGCCAGACGCCGGATTTCTTCATCTGGGCAAGATAGGCGCTTGCGACTTTGCGCTGCTCTGCTCCGAGCGGTATAAGCGCAGCGCGGTATTGCGTACCCACATCGGGGCCTTGCCGGTTCTTGAGCGTGGGATCGGCGACCACCGAAAAGAAGATGCGCAGCAATTCGTCATAGCGCACAACAGAAGGGTCGTATGTTACCCGCACTGCCTCGGCATGGCCGGTTCCGCCTGCACTGACATTGCGGTAGTCGGCATCGGCCTGCGCGCCGCCATGATAGCCCGAGACCGCGCTGGTCACGCCCTTGACGTGGCTGAACACGCCTTCGACGCCCCAGAAACAGCCGCCGGCAAACACTGCTTTCTTGAGGCCCGCAGTCTCGCCGGCGCGCAATTGTGCCGCCGGGGCCGATGCGATTTCTTCTGAGGCGATGGCTTGCTGCCCACAGGCGCTTGCGCCAAACAGCGTCAGGCTTGCCAACAGCGCCGCGAAATGGCGGCCACGCCGTTTCACTTGGCCGCCTGAGCCTCCGCAACCGGCACTACTCCATGGGCGATCTGCTCACCCACAGAGCTGTCCTTCGACGAGACGGCGAACAGCGCACCGACTGCAAACCCGATGGCGAGGTAGCGGTACAAATCGGGCTTGAACAATCCCATGGCGGGTCGAACTTTCGCTGATTGGTCGTGCTTGACTGGTTGCTTGCACCGGAACTGCCCGTGCGAGTCTTGCCACTTAGTGAACATTCCCCGCGCGTAACCGCCATCGCGATGAGCCGAGAAAGACGTGCGACGAATGGTTAGCTTCCGCCAATTCGGGCCGTGCAACCTAGTGCCGGAAGTGACGCATGCCGGTGAACACCATGGCAAGGCCTGCTTCGTCGGCAGCGGCGATGACCTCGTCGTCCCGAATCGAGCCGCCCGGCTGGATCACCGCGGTCGCGCCAGCTTCGGCGGCCGCAAGCAGCCCGTCGGCAAACGGGAAGAAGGCGTCCGAAGCAACCGCGCTGCCCACGGTGCGCGGCTCGCTCCAGCCCATCGTCTCGGCCGCTTCGAGCGCCTTGGCAGCAGCGATCCGCGAGCTGTCGCGCCGGTTCATCTGCCCCGCGCCGATCCCGGCTGTCGCCCCGTCCTTGGCATAAACGATCGCGTTCGATTTCACATGCCTGGCGACTGTCCAGGCGAACAGGCAATCACGTAGTTCCTGATCGCTTGGCGCGCGCCTGGTCACCACCTTGAGCATGTCAGCCGTGATATGGCCATTGTCGCGGTCCTGCAGCAGCAGCCCGCCCGCGATAAGCGCCATGGTCTGGCCGGGGCGTCGCGCATCGGGCAGACCATGCGTGATCAGCAGGCGCAGGTTCTTCTTCTTCGCGAAGGCCGCTCGAGCAGCTTCATCGGCACCGGGAGCAACCACGACCTCGGTGAAGATCTTGCAGATCGCCTCGGCGGTCGGTCCGTCGAGCGGCACATTGCTGGCAACGATCCCGCCGAATGCGGACACCGAATCGCAAGCAAGTGCCTGTTCCCATGCCTCGAGCAAGCTGGGACGCTGGGCGACGCCGCACGGATTGGCGTGCTTGACGATGACGATTGCGGGCGCGCCACCGGCAAATTCAGCGACCAGTTCGAGCGCGGCGTTGGCGTCGTTGTAATTGTTGTAGGATAGCTCCTTGCCCTGCACCTGCTCGGCCTGCGGCAAGCCCATGACATGCGGGCCTTCGGGAATGTAGAGCGCGGCATCCTGATGCGGATTCTCGCCATAGCGAAGGCTGTCGGCCAGCTTTGCCGCAACGATCCGGCGGGGCGGGAACTTGAGGCCCTGGTCGGCATAGGCGAACCAGCTGGCGATTGCCGCGTCGTAGGCTGCAGTCGCGGCGAAGGCCTTGGCGGCCATTTGCTTGCGGAAATCGAAGCTGGTCGCGCCCTCGCCCGCATCGAGCTCGGCGATGAGCGCGGGATAGTCAGCCGGATCGGTGACGATAGCGACATAGCGGTGGTTCTTCGCCGCCGAACGCACCATCGAAGGCCCGCCGATGTCGATATTCTCGATCACGGTGTCGCGGTCCGCTCCGCCTGCCACGGTCTTTTCGAACGGATAGAGATTGACGACGACGAGATCGATGGCGCCGATCCCGTGGTCCTCCATCGCCTTGGCATGGTCAGGCTCGTCGCGCACCGCGAGCAGACCGCCATGAACCATCGGGTGCAGCGTCTTGACGCGTCCGTCCAACATCTCGGGAAAGCCGGTGACATCGGAAACGTCGCGCACCGTCAGGCCCGCTTCGCGCAGCGCCTTGGCGGTGCCGCCGGTCGAGACCAGTTCGATCCCACGCGCCGCCAGCACCTTGCCAAGTTCGGCAAGCCCTTCCTTGTCCGAAACGGATAGGAGCGCGCGCCGGACGGGGACGGAATCGGTCATGAGGGCAAGGCTCCTGCTTAAAGCATCGCGCGGAAAAGTGGGAACCGGTTTTCCGCGCGATGCAACATAAAGATGCTTGGTGCGGGCAGCATACTTCGTATTTTGCGCTGCCCGATCCAAGGTTTGGGAGCCTGTTAGTCACCCGCACTCAAGCGGGCAAGACGCCGCGAGGCTGGTTTAACCCATCTTCTTCAGCAGCCAGGAGAAGGTGCCGCCACCGCGCGAAACCAGCCCCTGAATAACGATCTGCTGAACCGGCACCGGCCGGGCATTGCCATCGACCCACAGGCTTTCCTCGATGGCGATCTCGCCATCGCCCGAGCGGAACTGCCAGTAGCTGCCGTCGGCAAGCGCAAGGCCCGCGCCCTGCCGGTCATCCGTCAAGCGCGCCTCAATCTCGGGGCCAAGATGGAACCGGATGGCAAAGGCGACCTTGCCGCGCTTGCCCTTGCGTCCGCTCGGCACCAGAAGGTCTTCTCCGCGCAATTCAGTGCCGTCGGCACGCAGGATCAGGATGCGCCGGTGGATCAGCCCGTAGCGAGCGGCATAACCATTGTGGCTCGCCTCGATCCGGGTGGCCGGACCTTGGCCCTCGATTTCAAGATCGCGCCGCTCAACTTCGACTTCGCTGACGCCGTGGCCGATCCCGCCGTTGATGAGGATTGCAGTGGAATTGGCATCATCGAGCGTAAGCGTCGAATGAGCCGCAGTTGCACGCAGGCCCTGTTCTAGTCGCATCGGGACGATCCCGCCGGCAGCACCCGCGCCGCCGCAATTGACTACAATCCGCTGCCCAGCCGACGAAAACTCCAGAGCGAGAGTCGATGCGCAGCCGAAGCGGGCATGACGGGGCATCGGTGGCGGTGCCGCATCGATCTGGAGCACCGACTTATCGGCGGTCATCCGCTGGAAGCCCCACTGGCGCACATCGCGCAAAGGACGCGTGCGCACCCGGCTTGCCTCGATCAGCGTGGCAACAGCTCCTGCCGGAATGGCCCAGCCGCCCTGCCATGATCCCAGCGATCCTTCGCCGTGGGTAAGGCTCAATAGCGGTGGCACCAGCACCGCGAGCATGTCTTCGATAGCCGCGGGGGGATCGCGCCGCGTCGCCTCGTAACAGGCGCGCAGCTTCACGAGCGTGGCGATCGCCTCCATCTGCACGCTCGGGCTGCGCGACAGCACGCCGCCATCGTCGCCGACCATCTCGCCCAGCGCGCGCAACAGCCCCGCCTCGCCATAGAGGCGGCGCGGACGTCCGCCCGGCATCAGCAGTCCTGCGGCGACAATTGCGCTCCAGCCTACGGCCTCGGCAAGTCGATCTTCGGCGCGGCCGACATTGCGATCCAGCCAGCGCGCCGTGTCAACAATCGCATGCAGGGTGCGCGAGCGTAATCCCCGATCAACTCCCGAAAGGATCAGCGGAGCCTCGACCAGCCAGTTGAGCAGACGCGCCCCGGTGTTGCCAACCGTCCATGCCGATCCCTTGCCCGGCTTCGAAGGCGGTTTCGGATTGGCCTTGAGCCATGCCGCAGTGATCCGTTCGGCGACGGGTGCGGCTTCTTCGCGAGGGGCGCTGGCATCGAGATCGCCCAGCCACTCGAACGCATGGACGACCCGCTCCAGTGGCGGAACCAGCCTCGCCGCGCCGCCGAAATCGACCTGCGCGATCGGCGTCTTGACCCCGTGCACGAGAAAATGCCCGGCCCTCAGCGCGATGCCCGAGGCACGGTCGCCCGCCAAGGGGTTGGTCGCTGTCGCAAGCAGCCGCGGGCCGACCTTCTTGCCCACCGGCATCGACAGCATCGATCCGGGAATGCCCATGCGATAGGCGAGGCGAATCAGCCGTTCGGCCGGATTGACCGAGAGCGCGGTAAATTCGGCAATAGCCAGAGCGCGGCCCGGCTCGATCACCTCGTGCCGAACAGGGCCTTGGCTGCTGTCTTCAGCCACCGCGTTGCTGGCGACGATCAGTGGCCCTTCGCCCTCGCCCGTCGAGACCATGGGCACGGCGGAATTGTCTTCCACCTCGAGCTCGCGCGTCGCCAAGTCTGGAAAGGAGCCCTCGGCCACCGCGCTATCCCATGTCCTTGAGCGCAGCGATATTGGCTGCATATTGATCCGGACCGCCCTTGAACGTCGCCGATCCGGCCACCAACACGTCTGCTCCGGCAGCGACGCATTGCCGCGCGATTTCGGCATTTACTCCGCCATCGACCTCGAGCTTGATGTCGCGGCCCGCCTTGTCGATCATCTTTCGCACCGCTTCGATCTTGCGAAGCTGGCTGGCAATGAAGCTCTGGCCGCCGAAGCCGGGATTGACGCTCATCACCAGGACCAGGTCGATGTCGTCGATCAGATAGTCGAGCATCTTGGCGGGCGTGGCGGGATTGAGCGAAATGCCCGCCTGTTTGCCGAGCGCCTTGATCGCCTGCACGGTGCGGTGCGTATGTGGCCCAGCCTCTGGATGAACGGTGATGATGTCGGCGCCTGCCTGTGCGAAGAGCTCGAGATAGGGATCTACCGGCGAGATCATCAGATGCACGTCGAACGGCTTGGCTGTATGCGGCCGCAGCGCCTTCACCACATCGGGGCCAATGGTGATGTTGGGTACGAAATGGCCATCCATGACATCTACATGGATCCAATCCGCCCCGGCAGCATCGATAGCGCGCACTTCCTCACCCAGTTTCGCGAAATCGGCCGACAGTATGGACGGCGAGATAAGCGGGGGGGCCATGATATCGATCGAATGCTCCTTGCCTCAGGCGACTACGTATCGGCGACTCGCGGGACAAGGCGCGCTTTCGCCTTTTCCACATGAACGATGCCGAATTTGCGGCAACGCGAGAGTCTGACGGTCTGATCCGAAATTCCGCCGAGGGCGGTTTTCGGATCGTTCGGCACCAGCCCGCTCCCCCACCCGGCCTCCCAAAGCATGCCATTTCGTTGGGAGGCCGGGTGGGGGAGTGGGCCGGAACCGCTGTCGAAATTCGCAAACTCGCGAATTTCGAAAAAGATTTCGGGCGGGGCAGGCCGCATGAATAGCGCCATGAAGCGCAATTCACTCGGTGTTCAGAGCCTCAACGTTAGAGGCCGCGCGAATATCTGATACCCATTGAAGTAGGGGCTGGGCGCGATCACCCTGATGAACGGCAATTTCCATCTGCATGGCTAAAGGAAACCGATGGCAATGATGACCTCTCCCGCAATGGCCCGGATTGCCCGGCCCTTCGCCAGCGCGGCTATTGCGATTGGCACATTCGCTTTTGCGGTGTCCGCTCCTGCGCTGGCGCAATATCGCCAACCCATCGGCAACGACTTGGCCAAGTGCGGCGCAGAAGGCGGGCCGGCGGTGATGGTGACGGTAGACGGCATCAAGTCCTCAACCGGCAGGGTGCGCGTGCAAAGTTACCGCGCGACTGCTTCTGAATGGCTGGAAAAGGGCCGCTGGCTCAACCGGATCGAGGCGCCCGCACGTGCCGGTTCCATGCGCTTCTGCATGCCGGTCCCCGCTGCCGGTAGCTATGGGATCGCGGTGCGCCACGATGCGAACGGCAACGGCGATACCGACCTGACCAAGGATGGCGGCGCGATGTCAAACAATCCCAGCATCAATATCCTCAACCTGGGCAAGCCGAGCTACAAGAAAACCGCGATTGCGGTCGGCCCCGGAGTAAAGGCGATCCGCATCCAGATGCGGTATATGTAATGCTAGGTTGCGTACCGACGCGCGCGCCAGACCGACAGCATGACCCCGGGCGCAGCCAGCAGCGGATGTTTCTCGCGCCAGGGGGTGACCGCGATGGAAACGCCGGTGTGGCGTTCGATCTTCCAGGCGGCATAACGCGCCGCGCCTTCGAATGTTGATGCCGCGCGGGCCAGCCTCAGCAGGTTCAATGGCTTTCCCGCCAACCGCCGCCATCTCCACCAGCGCAGGGTGGTGCGCCGCGCGTGCCGTGACATTGCAGGCGCGATGCAATTGCCTTGCACCGCATAGCCAATCCCTGCCGCATCAAGCGTTAGCGGCAGAAGTCCGTCGAAATGTGCTTTGTTGAGCTCGATGATTGAGCGCGCCCTGCTCGTCGTCTCCAGGCGGAATTCGGCCGCGTAGGTCGCTTCGAACAGTGCGGTCCAGTATTCCGCCTCGGTTCCGCTCGCCGGTCCGCAACCAACAGCGAGGCGCGCCGCGACCGTACTGGCTGCACCAAGCGACGCCGCCACCGTGTCACGCACCGCGTCATCCCTGGACCATATCAGGGCACAAGGCTGCACAAAACGTGCCCAGATCGTTGTGTCGAGCAGGTTGCCCGCTGCCGCCTCGGCAAAACGGGCGAGAGTCATCGTCGCCACCTTGGCCCTGAGCTGCACGCCGTCGCGGCTCCACTCGTGGAAGCTGACGCGAGGCCACAGGCCGCGTTCGGGCGGGCCGGGCATGAGCAGGTAATAGTCGAACACGCCGTCGAGCTCGCCGGTGCGCAGGTTCGAGCCGTAGAATAGCGCTGCCAGCGCACCGCTCTCGCCAGCCAGCCGGGCCGCGAATGCGCTGACGGCGGGATCGACTTCACGGGCGATCCCCTGCGCGATCCGTTCGAGAAACTTTGTACCCGAATTGGTGCTCACGGCACCACGAACCGCAGCTCTGGCCCCGCCGCCATGCGGAACACGCCCGAAGGAAAGCGCTCGCCATCGAGGATAAAGCCGTCATCCAGCACGACGTCGAAAGCCTCGCCGCTACCCCGGTGCATGCCGAGCCGCGCCAGTGAGGGACCATGTCTGCCCATCGCTGCGGCGGGCACGAGGGCAAGCGCGCGGCGGCGCGGCGCGTCGACCATGAAATAGCCGATCGGCTGCTCGTCCTCGACACCGGCCAGAAGCTTCATGCCCAGCGGAAACCGGCGCAGCGTGGTGAAACCGGCAACATAGCGGATGTCGGGCCGGTCCGGATCGCTGTGAGGCAGGCTCTTGCCTGTGGCCACATCGGTGAAGGCCATGCGATACAGCCGGCGCCAGGGCGTACGCCCGAACCCAAACAGCGCCTGCCCCATGCCGAACATGGCAGTCACTCCGATCGCGAAGCTCTGGAACGCGCCGAAGCGGTGGGCGACCTGGCCCGCGTCGATCGCGGCATTGAACACGCCTGCGCCGAAGATGAAGCCCCAGCGATCGCGTGCCGCGCCGTCACGGTCCGAGACAACGATCGGGCGACGCGCAACAAACTGTCCGCGTTTCGCCGCAGCGATGGCATCGTCAAGCGCGGGACGGCTGCCAATGCCGAGATCGAGCGCAAGCGCATTGGTCTTTCCTTGGGGCAGCACCGAGATCACTGGCCACTTGTCAGCAAATAACGGCGCCCCGCGCGTCAGTACGTCGCGCACCGTGCCGTCACCGCCACTGATCGCCAGCATGCCGATGCCTGCCGAGACGAAGTGGGCAAGCGACTGTTCCAGCTCCGCGCGCGTGCGCGGCTCGGCCAGCAGCACGTCGGCGCGACCAGCGAGCACCGCGTCGTGCCCTTTGTTGCGATGGCTGCGCGGATTGCGCACCAGACCCACCAGCGGCGCGGTGACAAAATTGCGCATGCCTGTCCCGCGCGTCTGCTCCTGCGTGTCGGCCACGCGTGCCAAGCTGGCGGGCAGGCGCCCGAAAGTGGAAATCCGGCCATCCATGAGGCACACCTAGCCGCTCTGACCTGAACGAATCCAGTTTTTTCGCCCAAGCCGCAACGTCGGCACCGTTCATGCCAACTTAGTTGCAGGTCCTTTGTGGCCGCGCATGATATGCGCCATGATCGCACCGAGCAGCAGCGCCTGGCCGATCGAATTGGCGAGAACCGCCGCCGCGACACCATCCGCCCCCATGATCGGATCGAGCAGGAAGGCGCTGACGATCAGGAAGGCAGTTGCCGCCAACCGGGCGAGGAACAGCAGGTGAGCACGCTGCGCGGCCATGATCGTCGGCTCGAAGGCGACGATGGCAAAATCGATGCAGGCCGCCGCCGTCAGCCACATCAGGCTGGTATAGGCTCGCCCGAAATCGATTCCTCCGATGGTTTCGAGCAGCACTTGGCCAAACAGAATCGCGAAAATGAACACTACCGCGCCAACCGCGGTCGCCACCCGGAACGACTGCGCAATCATGGTACCCAGGCTGCGCGCACCCTGGCTGCGGACTGCGCGCACGATTTCCGGGAACGCCGCCTTGGCGATCATCTGTGATACGGTCGACAATGAGCGGCTGAGTTGGGCGGCCAGCCGGAACGCACCAGCTGCGGCAGTGCCGGTGAGTCCGCCGACGATGAAGAGCGGAATTTGCTTTACTGAAATGAACAGCGTCTGGCTGAAATTGGAGGTGAGCGAATATCGCAGGATGCCCGGATTGTCGGCGAACACTGTACGCAGGCCATGGTCGCTGCGCAGGATCGTCTTCATTTCGCCGATACGTTGAACGGCATACCAGTGCGCTGCCGCGGTGAGCAGCTCGGCGAAGGCCCAGGCAATCAGGAACCCTTGCAGCTTCGGATGGATCAGCGCGGCGGCGACCGCCCCGATCAGGCGCAAGGTCGGCGTCGCCGCATCGGCGGCGGCGGCGAGGCTGAACCGGTCGCGCAATCGCAGGATCCCGATGGGGGTGGAGCGCAGCGACACCAGCATGATGACGTTGAAGACCAGGGTCGCCCGGGCAAGCGTCGGTGTCATCCCGAGCGCCTCGGCGAACAGATGCAGGATCAGCGCGGACGCTCCGATCCCGACCAGCGCGCTGATCAGGTCGAGTGCGATCGCACCGCGATAGAGCCGCGCCAACCGGCCCTCGTCACCATTCTCGATATGGACGACGCCGTACTGGACGATGATCTGCCACGTCTGGAAAGCCAAAAGGTTGGCAAGGAACTGCGCGGCTCCGGTGATCAGCGCGAACTTGCCGAACCCCGACACCCCGAGCGACCGCGTGATAATCGCCAGATAGATCAGCGAGAACACTGCAGCGAGAACGCGCGCGGAAAGCATCCAGCCGAAATTCTGGACCACCGAGACAACCGCTTGCGGCGCATTGCGCATTTTCAGGATCAGCGCATTCAAGATGGGCAGTCTTTCATATCGCGGGCCGGATGCGGATTTACGATGTGCACCCTTGGCATCGGATCGACAAGGGGCAAGGTCGGGCGGCTCGATGCCGTTGCTGCGCCGCTCAGCCTGCCAAGTGCGGCTCCAGTGCCGCAGCAATACGGCCCATACGCTGCGCGAACCAGTCTGCTAGATCGGCATCGTCAAGGCCATCGAGCATCGAGACTTGCGGCATCGACAGGCCGATCCGCAAGGTCGCGCCCCGGCGCTCGCCGCTCAACCTGACGCAGCGAACCGGCTGGCCCAGCCTGATGCCTCCTGCGATGAGTGCGGAATGGATGCGCACCGCCTGTTCGAAGGTGAGATCGCGCACCAGACTTCCTTGGGCGTCATGGCACAGGTCGAGCGTGACGAGGGTCAGCATCTCGATCGGATGCTCAGTGGGTCCATCGGCGTCCGCGGTAGGCGCGCAGGCAACCTTGCGCACACCGATCGCGGCAGCGAGCTCGTCTGTCGCAGCCGTGAAAGCGGCAACCACGCGCGCGACGCGTTCGAACGCAATTGCCTGGAACCGCGCGAGCTCGAACAGTGAGGCGCTGAGCCTGAGGGCGAGGCCCGGATTGCCAGTATCCTCGCATAGCTCACGACCCGGCCAGACTGCCGGCACTTCCGCTCGCCTGAACACGCGCGCCATGCCTTGCGCCAATGGCGCGGCAGAGTCGGCGAGGCCGGCCGGAAGCAAGGCAAAGCCGCTAAACGGCGGGCCGCCCATGAATTTGGAGCCGGTTACAAAGACGATGATGCCGCGCGACAGGTAGTCCTGGATCGCTTCGCTGGTAATCCGCGCCTGGCAGGCATCGACAACGAAGGTCACTTCGCTCCCGAAACGGGCGCGCAACTCGTCGATATGGCCCAGGCTGGGAAGTACCAGCCCAGTCTTGGAGCCATGGACCACGTGGACCAGCGGGTAGCGGTCCGCCGCCAGCGTCGCCTCAATTGACATGGCAAATTGGCTCGCCAGAAGGCCGCTTTCGTTGGCCTCGCCGCTTTCGCAGCGCACTTGCGTATCGGCCATGGTCACATGCGGGAGGCCTTCCACCGGCTCGCACGGCGACACGGCCAGGCCAAGCGCGGTCTCTGCCGCGAAATACTGGCCTGCCGCGCTGTGGATGCAACCCGAGCCAACTTCGTCCGCGCCGAGCAGGTGGTTGACCACGCCGCCTGGCTTGCGACCTGCCACTGCCAGAAGTCCGACATATTCGAGATCGGTGCCCGATGGCGCGAAGAACACGTCGATGTCCCGGCTGAGCCCATAGGCTTCGCGGATCGTGCCGCGCAGATCGTCGAGGCAGGCCGCATAGGCGCCACCCTGTCCAAGATGTCCCGCGCCTTGCGCAAAGCGCGCGCGCAACCATGCGTCGGCGTCGTTGCTCAGGTCATTGGCGGTGGAGGAGGCGAAGGCCAGCACCTCGCGCGGGAACGGCGCGCTCGAATAGCGGTTGAGGCCAGTTACGGGATCGAGCACGATGCGCGCGTCGCCGCCGCGGGTCATCCATTCGTGCAGAGATATATCGACAATTTCTGCCACGATGATCCTGCGCGGATGCGTCCAATGTACCTCGCGCTGGCATCACGCGCACGAATTAGGAAATTGCGAAGTTCACTAGAGCCGTTATGGGAGCGCGGCAAGTGGCCGGGCACGCGCAGGCATCCGGCGAGGCAGGAAAGACCATGACCACTCCGCTCAAACTGACCGCGAATGTGCGCCGCGACCTCAAGCTGTTGTTCATCGCCAAGCATGCGCTGGGCGACGGCAGCCTCGACTCCGCCGACGGCAACCATTCGCCCTATCACCACGAGATGCGGACCATCCTCGAAGGACTGTTCGACAAGCTGCAGGTAGCCAACAGCTACGAGACGCTGTTCACTGATCCGGGTGTCGATTTCGTCTGGCCGATGCTCAACCGCGGCGGTTTCTTCAATTCGGAGATGCTCTGCCCGCTGCTGTGCGAGCGGCTCGGCGTGCCCTATCTCGGCGCCAATCCGATCCTGCGCGGGCTGGCCGACGACAAGCACCTGACCAAGCTGGAAGCCCGCGCGCGCGGCGTGCCGACCTGCGACTGGGCCGTTTATCGTGCAGGCGCGCCGGTGACGCCCGAGCGGTGCACCAGGGCGGATCGCTATGTCATCAAGCCAAACAATTCCTCGGCAAGCTGGGGTATCGGCGATGCGTCCGACTGGGAGGGCGTGAAATCGGCGGTCCTGCGGATCCATGCCGAGGGTCACGATGCGATCGTAGAGCCGTTCATGAACGGCAGCGATGTCGAAGTGCCGGTGATTACCGTGAACGGCGAACCCTTGGTAATGCCGCCGATGCTGTTCAAGCAGGCCGACCCTTCGCACCTGCGGACCCACGCGGAAAAGCGCGATCTGGTCGCGCGCGAGGACAAGTACACGCTGGTGCCGTTCGAGGCCGACGCAGCGTGGGAAAAGATCAAGTCGCTGACCCAGACGCTTGCCGATATATTCCGGCCGTTCGATTTCGGCCGGTTCGAGTTCCGCTTCAACGAGCAAACCGGCGAGATCAACCTGCTGGAGGTCAACCTCCAGTGCAACCTGTGGTCTGAAAAGGTCTATGGCCGCTCGGCGGTGCTGATGGGCTGGACCCAAGAACAGCTGATCGAGACGATTGTCGCCGAAAGCCTCACCCGCCACGGCCTGATGTGACCATGACCGAGACGGCCCGCTGCACTGTTATCGTACTGGCCGCCCAGCGCACCGGCATGGTCAATCCGCTCGCGCAGCGCGCGGGCGTGAGCCATAAATGTCTCGTTCCGATCACGGGCAAGCCGCTGATCGTCCACGTCATGGACGTGCTTGCTAAATGCCCTGAGGTTGGCTCGGTACGCGTGATGGTCGAGCCAGACGGACAGCAGGCGCTCGATCCGGTCATGGCACCCTATCGCGAGGGCGGGCTGACGGTCGATCTTGTCTCGTCGTCCGAGAACATCGTCGAAAGCGTGTTGGCGGCAGCTGAGGGGCAGGCCGCGCCATTCGTGGTGACCACGGCGGACAATGTGCTCCTGAGCCGCGAGGCATTTGCAACGACACTGCAAGCGCTCTGCACCCACGATGCAGCAATGAATCTGGCAACTAAGGAAGCGGTCCTCGCCGTTCATCCCGATGCACAGCGCAATTTCTACGAATTCGCAGACGGCGCCTATGCCAACTGCAATCTCTATGGCCTGGCCGGACGCCATGCCTTGCGCGCCGCCGAAGCTTTTCGTGAAGGCGGGCAGTTCCAGAAAAATCCGAAGCGACTGCTTGTCGCATTCGGCTTTCTCAACATCGTGCTGTTCCGGTTTCGGCTGATTGGCCTGAAAACCGCAGTGAAACGGATCTCGAACCGCTTCGGCCTCAGGATCGCCGCCGTGATCCAGTCCGATGGCGCCCAGGCAGTCGATGTCGATAACGAACGCACCTATGACATTGCCGAAATGGTGCTGGAGCAACGGGACCGGTAAGGCCTAATCGTTGCCGCCGGCCCGAATGTCCGCCCATTCCGGATGCTCTTCGAACTTGGCGACGACATAGGAGCACACCGGCTTCACTTTGAATCCCTGTTCGCGAGCATCGGCAACCAGCGCATCGACCAGCCGGGCGGCAACGCCTCGTCCGCCAATCTGCGGCGGCACGATGGTGTGTTCGGCGACGCGAGCACCGTCCCGCTCGACCCAGGTCAGTCGCCCGATATGATCGCTTCCTGCGGCATGGGCATGGTATTCGCCATGCTTGGCACTTTCGTGCCGGGTGATCGTGACCTCGTTCATTGCTCATCCTTCGCTTGACGCCGGGCCATGGCCCCATCATCGCTGAGATGGTCATGCAGTTCAATTCCGACAATGCCGCGCCGGTCCATCCCAAGGTGTGGGAAGCGATGCGCGCTGCCGATGGCCTCGACATGGGCTACGACGGCGACGCGCTGAGCGCTCGGCTCGACGAGGCGATGAGCGGTGTGTTCGGCGTGCCATGCGCGGCGCTCTGGGTGGCGACCGGGACGGCGGCCAACTGCCTCGCGCTCGCCTCGATGGCGCCTCCCGAAGGCGGGGTCGTCTGCCACCGCGAGGCACATATCGAGGTCGACGAAGGCGGCGCACCAGGCTTTTTCCTGCATGGTGCCAAACTGATGCTGGCGGATGGAGAACACGCGAAAATCACGCCCGAGGCGATGCGCGCGCTGATCGATCCGATTCGCGACGACGTCCACCAGGTGCAGCCGCATGCGGTCTCGATCACGCAAGCGAGCGAATATGGCTGCGTCTATCGGCCCGAAGAATTGCGCGCACTTTCCGCACTTTGCCGTGAACGCGGGCTGGGATTCCACGTCGACGGCGCGCGCTTTGCCAATGCAGTCGCTTTTCTGGGATGCCCGCCCCGCGAGGCCTGCAATGGTGCCGACGCGCTTAGTTTCGGGTTCGTGAAGAACGGAGCGATGAATGCCGAGGCCATCGTTTTCTTCGATCCCGACAAGGCGGATCGCATCCGCTATCGCCGCAAGCGCGCTGGGCACCTGCAATCGAAAGGGCGCTTCATGGCGGCGCAGATCCTCGCCCTGATCGAGGATAACCTGTGGCTGCACAATGCTAACAACGCCAATGCAACGGCACGGCATCTAGCCAGCAAGGTGCCCGATCGCCTGTTGCATCCGGTCGAGGCCAACGAGCTGTTCGTGCGATTGTCCGACGCCGAACGCGCTGCGCTTCGCGAGCAGGGATTCGGGTTTCATGACTGGGGCAGCGATGCCGCACGTATCGTCACGGCTTGGGACACGCGCGACGAACATGTCGCAGCGCTCGGCTCGGCGCTGGTCGCGCTGTGAGCGAAGCAGGCTCCTCCCGTGCGAAAATCGCCCTCTCGTTTTGCGTGATCACGCTGATCTGGGGATCGACCTGGATCGTCATCAAGGACCAGATTGCGCAGGTACCGCCGCCATGGACGGTCACCTGGCGATTTGTCGTTGCCGCCATTGGCATGGCCGGGCTGGTCGCGATCCGCCGCGAGAAGTTTCGACTGTCGCGCGAGGCGCTCGTGCTGGCGGCGGTGGTGGGCCTGCTACAGTTCAGTGCGAACTTCCAGTTCGTCTATTATTCCGAGCATCACCTGACCTCGGGGCTGGTCGCCGTGATCTATGCCTTGTTGATGGTGCCAAACGCCTTGTTCTCGCGGCTGTTTCTCGGGGCGCGGATCAGCGAGCGGTTTCTCATCGGCACGATCGTCGCGTTTGCCGGGATTGGCCTGCTGCTCGTCAACGCAGTGCGGATCGCTCCGCCCGGAGGCTCGGTGCCGCTTGGCCTTGCGCTGGCGCTTGGCGGGCTGATGTGCGCTTCGACCGCAAATGTCATTCAGGCGAGCGACCGGGTGAGGCCCTTGCCGATCGTGCCCTTCATGTTCTGGGCGATGGCCTTCGCGTGTGTTTCCAACGTCGCCTTTTCCCTTGCAACGGTTGGCCCGCCGGCGATCGATCCGCGTCCGGAATATCTCGTCGGTGTGGTCTATCTCGGCCTAATCGGATCGGTGGTCACTTTCCCGCTCTATTCGGGCTTGATCCGTTCGATGGGCGCGGGGCCCGCCGCCTACAACGGCGTTGCCGTGCCGGTCGTGGCGATGGGTCTTTCGACCCTTTTCGAGGGCTATCACTGGAGCGTGATCGCCCTCATCGGCTCGCTGCTCGCGCTGACAGGACTGCTGGTCGCGCTATCGGGGAGGAAGTAATGCGCGCAAGCCGCTGACATAGTCGGGATATTCAGGCCGCCAGTTCAGCACGCGCTTCGCCTTGCCGTTCGCAACGCGCCTGTTCTCTGCGTAGAAGCCGCGCGCCATGGGAGAAAGCTGCGCCTCGTCGAGTGACTGCAGCGGTGGCATTGGCAGCCCGAGCAACCGGCATGCCTCTTCAACTAGCAAGTTCTGGCTACATGGCAGGTCGTCCGAGAGATTGTAGGCGCCGGACGGCGGCGCCTGTTCCAATGCCAACATGACCCCCGATGCAATATCATCGACATGGACCCGACTGAACACCTGCCCGGCAAGGTCTATCCGGTGCGCGCGGTGTTCGCGCACCCGGTCAAGGATCGAGCGACCCGGCCCGTAAATGCCCGGCAGTCGGAACACCCGCGCTCCCCGCGCCAACCATTCGGCATCGCAGTTGCTGCGCGCACTGCGCCGCCCCAAGCCAGTCGGTGCACTTTCGTCCACCCATGCTCCGCCCGTGTCACCATAGACCCCGGTAGACGACAGATAGCCCAGCCACTTGCCTGCCAGCGCATCGCCAAATTGCTCGAGCACCGGGTCCACGCCCTCCCCGCCCGGCGGCACCGACGACAGGACATGACTGCAATCGGCGAGCGCCATGCGCACCGAGCCCTCGTCATCGAACGACAGCGTGCCCCCGCTGCCGGTGGACACGACTTCCCAGCTGTCAGCTTCCAGCCGCGCGGCGATGCGGGTGGCGGTGTAACCGAGGCCGAAGATGAAAAAGCGGCGCAACGTGCCTCTCGATAGTTGGCAAGGAGGTGGAAATCAGAATGCAATGCTCTAACTAGGCAGCATGGACATTGCCAGCAGACCCTCAGACCCGCTCAACCAGCAAACCGCCGACGCCGCGACACCGCCGCACGTTGAGACCACCATCCGCCGCGAGGACTATCGCCCGCCCGACTGGCTGGTGCCCGAAGTGGCGCTCGATTTCGCACTGGGTCTCGACGAGGCGGCAGTGACTGCCGCGCTGAAGGTGCGCCGCAATCCGGACGGTTCGGGCCAGGCTTCGTTTCGCCTCAACGGCGACGATCTTGCCGCACGCGCGGTGCGGGTCGATGGCAAGGCGGTGATCGACTGGCGCATGATCGGCTCCGAACTCGTGCTCGATCTGCCCGGCTCGGACCACGAGGTCGAGATCGAAACGCTGATCAGTCCCGCAGCCAACAGCCAGCTCATGGGTCTTTATGCCTCGAACGGCATGCTGTGCACCCAGTGCGAGGCAGAGGGCTTCCGCCGCATCACCTTCTTCCCGGATCGGCCCGACGTGCTTTCCACCTGGTCGGTGCGGATGACCGGCCCGAAGGACCAGTTTCCGGTTCTGCTGTCGAACGGCAACTGCATCGCTCAGGGAGAAGGCGCGGATGGTACGCACTGGGCACAGTGGCACGATCCTTGGCCCAAGCCAAGCTACCTGTTCGCACTGGTAGCAGGTCCGCTCGTTTCCAACCGTTCGACGTTCACGACCATGGGAGGGCGCACGGTCGATCTCAACATCTGGGTGCGGCCTAGTGGTCAAAGTGGGGGCGACGAGGACCGCACGCAGCACGCGATGGATTCGCTCAAGGCATCGATGAAGTGGGACGAGGACAGGTTCGGGCGCGAATACGATCTCGATCTCTACAACATCGTCGCCGTGGCAGATTTCAACATGGGCGCGATGGAGAACAAGGGCCTCAACGTCTTCAACACGCGCTATGTGCTCGCCGACCCCGAAACCGCGACCGACATGGATTATGACGCGATCGAAGGGGTGATCGCTCACGAATATTTCCACAACTGGTCGGGCAACCGGATCACCTGCCGCGACTGGTTCCAGCTGAGCCTCAAGGAAGGCTTCACCGTGTTGCGCGACCAGCTGTTCAGCCAGGACATGGGCAGCGAGGCGGTTAAGCGGATCGAGGATGTGCGGGTGCTGCGCGCCGCACAGTTTCCCGAGGATTCGGGGCCGCTGGCGCATCCGATCAGGCCTGACTCCTATCAGGAAATCTCTAACTTCTACACCTCGACCATCTACAACAAGGGTGCCGAGGTGATCCGCATGATGCGCACCATGGCAGGGCCAGAGCGTTTCCGCGCCGGGACCGACCTCTATTTCGAGCGGCATGACGGCGAGGCGGCGACCTGCGAGCAATTCGTCGCTGCGATCGAGCAGGGCGCCGAGCTGGACCTCGAGAAGTTCCGGTTATGGTATGGTCAGGCGGGCACGCCCAAGGTCAGCGCGAAATTGCTGCACGAAAACGGCTTTGCTACGCTTCGCCTCGAACAGGAGGTGCCGCCTACCCCCGGCCAGCCCGAAAAGCAGCCGATGCCGATCCCCTTGCGGATCGCGTTGTTCGACCGTGAGACCGGCAAGCACCATGGCGAGCATCTGATCGTGCTGGAAGGCGCGAAGGGCGAATTCCCTTTCAAGGGCTACCTGCGTCCGCCGGTGCTCTCGATCAATCGCGGCTTCACCGCCCCGGTCGCCATCGAGGTCGAGCAGGCGGAGGAAGACCTGGTGTTCCTTGCAGCGAAGGACGACGATCCTCTCGCCCGCTACGAAGCCTTGCAGAAGCTGGTGGTGCGTCACCTTGTCAAGGTGATGCAGGGAGAACTGGAAGAGCGCGCCCGCGACGTAGAGCGCGATGCCATCAGCCAGGCTTTCGAGGCGATCCTGCCCGACGAAACGCTCGACGATCTGATGCGCGGCGAGCTGATGCTGCTGCCGGCGCAGGGTTATCTCGCCGAGCAGATGCCCGTTTCCGACCCGCTGGCAATCCACGCCGAGCGCGAGGGGCTCAAGGCCTGGCTGGGCGAGGAATTGCAGGACGATTTCCTAGACCTGCACGATCGCACAAGCGCGGTGCCATACAGCCGCGATGCCAAGGCGCGCGGCGCGCGCAAGGTCAAGTCATTGGCCCTGCAATACATCGCGGCCGGCGACCCTGACGAAGGTGCTGAGCGTGCCAAGGCCCAATACGCCAAGGCCGACAACATGACCGACCGGCAGGGCTCGCTGATGGTACTGTGCGGGCTCGATTGCGAAGAGCGCGAGGCGGCACTCGCTCATTTCTACAAGCGCTACCAGGGCGACGCTCTGGTGATCGACAAGTGGTTCTCGCTGCAGGCGGGCTCGCTCCATCCGCGCGCGCTCGACCATGTCAAGGCGCTGG
Source organism: Novosphingobium sp. Chol11 (assembly GCA_945906005.1). Taxonomy (GTDB): domain Bacteria; phylum Pseudomonadota; class Alphaproteobacteria; order Sphingomonadales; family Sphingomonadaceae; genus Novosphingobium. The sequence continues at coordinate 23,788 of CAMDQY010000011.1, forward strand.
CGGGCCACAGGGACTTTACCCTGTCGAACCCCAACCGCGTGCGTGCGCTTTACATGGCCTTTGCCGGAAATTCGCACGCGTTCCATGCCGCCGACGGCGAAGGCTATCGCCTGATCGGCGAGCTGATCCGCGAACTCGATCCGCTCAACCCGCAGACCGCTGCCCGCTTCATGCCTTCGCTTGGCCGCTGGCGGCGGATCGAACCGAAGCGCGCCGCATTGATGCGCGCGGAGCTGGAGGCGATTGCGGCCGTGCCGAGCCTGTCGCGCGATGTGCGCGAGCAGGTGAGCAAGAGCCTTGGCTGAACACCGACTCCGCGAGGAGGCCGAGGCAATAACGGCGCTAGCTCTGGCTGGGGTTCGCCACGGCTTCATGTCGCGGCGGGGCGGCATTTCGACCGGACTGCTGGCGGGTCTCAACTGCGGCCCCGGCTCGGGTGACGATCCGGCGCTGATTGCCGAAAACCGCTCGCGCGCCGTCGCCGCAGTCAGCCCCGGCGGGCGGCTGGTCATGGTCTATCAGGTTCATTCCCCGGTCTGCGTCACGGTCGGCGAACCCTGGGACGACGAAGGACGGCCGCAGGCCGACGCTTTGGTGACCGACCGGCCCGGACTGGTGCTGGGGATAATCACTGCCGATTGTGCGCCGGTATTGCTGGCCGACCGCGAGGCGGGCGTGGTCGGGGCCGCGCATGCCGGATGGAAGGGCGCGATTGCCGGCGTCGCCGAAAACGCCATCGCGGCGATGGAAGCGTTAGGTGCCGAGCGCGAGCGGATCGCAGTCGTTGTCGGTCCGTGCATTGCGCAACAAAGCTATGAAGTGGACGAGACGTTTCGCGACCGGTTTCTGGCCGACGCCGCGGCCAACCACGCATTCTTTGTTTCCGGGCGGCCGGATCACTTCCAGTTCGACCTTTCAGGATACGTCGCGAACCGGCTTCAAAGCGCCGGATTGGGCCGTGTCGATGCGCTCGGCCTCGACACCTATGCGAACAAGGCGCGGTTCTATTCCTATCGCCGCTCCACCCATCTTGGCGAGCCTGCCTATGGCCGTCAGATATCGCTCATATCTGTCGGGTGATTACTGCGAATTAATCGCCAAAAAAGGCGGTTGGCAGGGCGGGCATTCCTGTCTATCAGGCCCCCCAAAGTCGGCTCGCGCCTGCCTATCGAGGCGCGCGCGATGCCGGTGTCGGGGGGACACCGAACCACTGACGGAATTCTGCTTGCAGGCCATATCCAGGCCAGGCGGGCAACAGGAGCAAGGCTGAGTCTATCATGGCAGAACAAGCAGTCACTGATACTCCGGTAACGGACGCCGGCGACGGCGTTAGGCGTCGTGACTTCATCAATATCGCCGCTGTCAGCGCAGCCGGCATCGGCGGTCTCGCCACGCTGGTCCCGCTGATCAGCCAGATGGCTCCTTCGGCCGACGTGCTCGCCGCAAGCTCGACCGAGATCGACATTTCGGCGATCAAGCCGGGACAGGCAATCAAGGCGGAATTCCGTAAGCAGCCGGTATTCGTGCGCAACCTGACGCCGAAAGAAATCGCCGAAGCCGAAAAGGTGCCGCTCAGCGAACTGCGTGACCCGCAGACGCTTGCCGAGCGCACCAAGGAAGGCAAGCTCAACTGGCTCATCACCATGGGTGTGTGTACCCATCTGGGTTGCGTGCCGCTGGGCGCTGGCGAGGGTGAGGTGAAGGGCGATTTCGGCGGCTATTTCTGCCCTTGCCATGGGTCGAGCTACGACACTGCCGCACGCATCCGCAAAGGTCCGGCTCCGCTGAACCTTGAAGTGCCGGAATTCGAATTCACATCCGATACCGTCGTCAAGATCGGCTGAGGTCACATATCATGAGCTTTCCCTGGGCCAACGAATACAAGCCGAGCCATCCCTTCATGCAATGGATGGACGAGAAGCTGCCCGTGCCGCGCCTCGTCTACAATTCGCTCGGCGCCGGCTATCCCGTGCCGCGCAATCTCAACTATTTCTGGAACTTCGGGTTCATGGCCCTGGCCTGCCTGGGCATCCAGATCGTGACCGGCATCATCCTTGCCATGCACTATGCCTCGAATTCGGCCATGGCGTTCGATTCGGTCGAGCGCATCATGCGCGACGTCAACTGGGGCTGGCTGATGCGCTATGCGCACGCCAACGGCGCCTCGGCGTTCTTCGTGGTGATCTATGTCCACATATTCCGCGGTTTCTTCTACTCCTCGTACAAGGCACCGCGCGAGATGGTGTGGCTTCTGGGCGTGGTTATCTTCCTGCTGATGATGGCGACCGGCTTCCTGGGCTATGTGCTGCCATGGGGCCAGATGAGCTTCTGGGGCGCCAAGGTCATTACCGGCCTGTTCGGCGCGATCCCGCTGGTCGGCGAGCCGATCCAGATGTGGCTGCTGGGCGGTTTTGCGCCTGACAACGCCGCGCTGAACCGGTTCTTCTCGCTGCACTACCTGCTGCCGTTCGTGATCGTGGGCGTGGTCGTGCTGCACATCTGGGCGCTTCACATCCCCGGATCGAGCAATCCGACCGGGGTCGAGGTCAAGACCGAGAGTGATACGATTCCGTTCTACCCCTATTTCATCGCCAAGGACGGCTGGACGCTTGGTGCGTTCCTATTCGTGTTCTGCGCGGTGCTGTTCTTCGCGCCCAACATGCTGGGCCACCCGGACAATTACATTCCGGCCAATCCGATGAGCACGCCGGCGCATATCGTGCCCGAGTGGTATTTCTGGCCGTTCTACGCGATCCTGCGGGCCTTCACGGCCGATTTCTTCTTTATCCCGGCCAAGCTGATGGGCGTGATGGCGATGTTCGGCTCGATCCTGCTGTGGTTCTTCCTGCCCTGGCTCGACAAGTCGCCGGTGCGTTCGGGCTCCTACCGTCCGCTGTTCCGCAAGTTCTTCTGGTTCGGGCTGATCCCGGCGATGCTGGTGCTGTTCTACTGTGGCGGTGCCCCGGCAGAGGAACCCTATGTGGCTCTGAGCCAGATCGCCTCGCTATATTATTTCGCGCACTTCCTCATCATTTTGCCCATCGTCTCG
>CAMDQY010000012.1 GCA_945906005.1 Novosphingobium sp. Chol11
CCCTCTCGCACCGCGCGGGTGCGCAGCGAGGCGAGGTCCGAGCCCGCTCCCGGCTCGGAAAAGCCCTGGCACCATACATCGCCCTCGATCAGGCCGGGAAGATACCTTCCGCGCTGTTCCTCGCTCGCGGCATGGAGCAGGGTTGCCGGCACATGGGTATGCGCGACCGTGTACATTCCGCCCCTGAGCGGCGGAACCCCGGCGCGGGCAAATTCTTCCACTACCATCATCTGCAATTCGAGGCTGAGGTCCACGCCGCCGAAGGCGACCGGGAGGTCGGGCAGGATAAGGCCCTGCTTGCGGCACTCGCCGAACCACCAGCGCTGGAACTGGATGTATATCTCTTCGCCCGCGCCTTTGGCCTCCATCGCTTCGCGCCAGCCGGGGGCGAGCATCGCGCCAAGCCAGTCGCGCAGCGCCGCGCGGAATAAGGCCGGATCATTCGCCTGATCGACGATCACTGGCCGATCTCCATCAGCGAGCGGCCATTGACAGATGCTGCTACCAGAGCATCGAAGCTACCTTGCCGCAGCGCGTGGTTGCTCCACACCAATGCCTGATTGAGCCGAACGCGCTTCAAATAAAGGTGGCAGTCGTGCTCCCAGGTAAAGCCGATCGCACCGTGCAGTTGCAGGCAATCTCCCGCAAGCTGCGCTACCATGTCGGTTACCTCGGCCTTGCACATGCCGCTCCAGAAAACGACATCGGCATCGTCCGCACCGAGCGCCTGCTCAAGCAGGCAGTCTGCGAGCTCGATCTGCGCCGCCATATCGGCCATGCGGTGCTTGAGCGCCTGGAACGAGCCGATGGCCACGCCGAACTGTTCGCGCTGCTTGAGGAAGTCGACCGTAATATCGAACAGCCCTTCCATCGCGCCCAGCGTGTCGGCGGCGACCAGCAGGCTGGCGACCCGTTCGAGATGCCCTGCGGCTGCTTCGGGCAGCATGCACAGCACCTCGGGATCGGCAGGCTTTTGCCACAGGCCGCGCGTGCGGTCCCACGCGCCGTGCTGGTCGACTGGTTCGCGCGCCTTGGCCAGCGCCAGGCCGGTCTCGCCGTGCAGGAGAAGCACCGCGCTTTCGATTTCGCCAAGCAGCCAGCCACCGAACTCACCCGCCTCGAAGCTCGCCGGGATCGCGGCGCCAAGTTCGCCGGACACCAGGCCGGGCAGGACCTGCTTGCTGATTTCCTCGGGAGCAAAGCGCTCGATCACCTCGATGCTTGCGAGCACCGCAGCGAATGGGCCGGGCGCGAGCCGCCGGCCCAGTTCACGCGCCAGCAGCGCGGCACCTTGGATGCCCATGCCGAGCCCGCCAGCCTCCTCGCCAAGCCCGATACCGAGCCAGCCCAGTTCGCCTGCCTGCCGACCAAGCGCTGCGGCCAGATCGCCGCCGCGCTGGTTGACGTAATCGTGCAGACTGCGGGGATCGCAGTCCTGCGCCAGAACCTGCGCGATGCTTACCTTGAGTATTTCGAGATCGTCCATCGCCTGCCTGCTTGCTTCAGTAGCGCCCCTTTTGCAATTCCGGCAATTGACTGGAATGGCAGGTCCGCAATGATCGCTGCGACGGAACATGATTTCGCAACCAATGCGGTTTACCATGCGCGAGTGGATACGATGCGAGTGATGAAGTGAGCGAAACGCGGCGAATACTGGTGACTGGCACGGCCGGGTTCATCGGCTTTCATCTCGCGCGCCTGCTGCTTGAGGAGGGCTTCGAGGTCTGCGGCTATGACGGCATGACCGACTATTACGACGTCTCGTTGAAGCACCGCCGCCACCAGATGCTGCTCCAGAACGCGCGCTTTTCCGCGCATGAGGGCATGCTTGAGGACGACGATCTGTTGTGGCGCGTGGCGGAGAATTTCCGGCCCGAAGCGATCGTCCACCTCGCGGCGCAGGCGGGCGTGCGCTACAGCCTTGAGAACCCGCGCGCCTATATCGACAGCAACATTGTCGGCACCTTCAATGTCATGGAAGCAGCGCGCAAACTCGAAGTCGCCCACCTGCTGATGGCTTCGACCTCGTCGGTCTACGGCGCGAACGAGGAGATGCCGTTTACCGAGACCGAGAAGGCCGACACCCAGCTTACCATCTATGCTGCCACCAAGAAGGCCAACGAGGCGATGGGCCATTCCTATGCCCACCTGTGGAACCTGCCGGTCACGATGTTCCGGTTCTTCACCGTCTACGGGCCGTGGGGCAGGCCCGACATGGCGCTCTACAAATTCGTCGAGGCAATTCTCGATGACCGCCCGATCGACATTTACAACCACGGCGAGATGTACCGCGATTTCACCTATGTGACCGATCTGGTGCGCGGCATCCGCCTGTTGATCGACGCTGCGCCGGTAAAGCCGGAAAGCGCCGAAATGATCGAGCCGGGAGATAGCCTCTCGCCTGCAGGGCCGTTTCGCGCCGTCAACATCGGCAATTCGGACAAGGTGAAGCTGCTCGATTTTGTCGAGGCGATCGAGACGAGCCTCGGCAAGAAGGCCGTGCGCAATTTCATGCCGATGCAGATGGGCGACGTTCCCGCGACCTGGGCCGATACGTCGCTGTTGCAACGCCTCACCGGCTATAAGCCGCAGACCGACTACCGCGACGGCGTCGCGCAGTTTGTCGCCTGGTTCCGCGATTATTACGGAAAGTAGCGCGGCGATGGACGCGGCATCTGACTGGCTGGGAAAGGCCCGCATTGCCGTGATCGGGCTGGGCTATTTCGGCCTGCTGCCGCTGGCGGTGTAGTTTGCAAAGGCGTTTCCCGTCACCGGTTTCGACATCAAGGCGAGCAGGATTGCGGCGCTGCGCGCGGGACACGACGAGACGCTTGAGACCACTTCGGAAGAACTGGCGGCGGCGACGGGGCTTTCGTTTTCGGGTGACGTTGCCGACCTTGCCCAATGCAACGTCTATATCGTTACCGAGCCGACCCCGCTCGACCGGCACAATGCCCCGATCTCGGCCCCTTGCTGGCCGCCTCGCGCGCGGTCGGCTCGGTGCTTGCTCAAGCCCGGCGATACGGTGATCTACGAATCGACCGTCTATCCCGGCTGCACCGAGGAAGACTGCGTGCCTGTCCTCGAACAGGTGTCGGGATTGACGCTTAATCGCGATTTCACCGTTGGCTATTCGCCCGAACGGATCAATCCGGGAGACAAGGAACATCGCCTGCCGGATATAGTCAAGGTCACCTCCGGATCGACGCCAGAAGCGGCCGAGCGGATCGATGCGCTCTATCGCCGGATCGTCAGGGCGGGCACCTTCCGCGCCGAGAGCATCAAGGTGGCCGAGGCCGCCAAGGTGATCGAGAACACCCAGCGCGATCTCAACATCGCGCTGATCAATGAACTGGCGATCATATTCAACAAGATGGACATCGACACCGGAGCAGTGCTGGCGGCGGCGGGGACCAAGTGGAATTTCCTCGATTTCCGCCCCGGCCTTGTCGGCGGGCACTGCATCGGCGCCGATCCCTATTAACTCACGCACAAGGCGCAGATGATGGGCTATCATCCCGACGTGATCCTGGCCGGTAGGCGGATCAACGATGGCATGGGCGCCTATGTCGCCGGACAACTGATCAAGGCGATGATCGCGCGGCGCATCCAGGTCGATGGCGCACGGGTGCTGGTGCTGGGGCTCGCTTTCAAGGAAAATTGCCCTGACCTGCGCAACACGCGCGTTGTCGATGTGATCGCCGAACTGGAAGGGTTCGGCTGCCAGGTCGATGTCCATGATCCGTGGGTCGATATGGCCGAAGCGCGCTCCGAATATGGGCTCGAGCTGGTCGAAACGCCCGAGCCGGATGCCTGCGACGGCGTGGTGCTGGCCGTGGCGCATCGGCAGTTTCGGAGCCCGGGGGCAGAGACCTTCCGCTCATTCGCACGGCCGAGCTACCTCTTCTATGACCTCAAACATGTGTTCGCGGACGCCAGCAGCGACCTGAGGCTCTAGTACTGCAATCGCCTCGCGTAATCCTTGCGGCGCTGGTCGATCTGCGCCTTGCGCTGCTCGGCTGACACGCGCACCGTTTCGGGCACCAGCTTCGCATCGAGAGCAGCCATTTTCACCACCTCCATTGCGCGAACCGCCCCGGCCGCCTTCACCCCGGCTGGGAAGGCCTGCCAGCGAATACAGTATGTCCCGGTGCGCAGCCCCTCCGTATCGAGCCAGTTGTGCACGCCGGGATCGCCTGCGGAAATCGCATAGGTGTAGCTGCCATCCATATTGGCGCGCGACTGATCGCCCGACAGGCTTCCGAGATTGGCGAGGTATTCGCTGGTCTGGCCCTGTCCCCAGGCATCGGAAAGCTGGAAGCCGAGGTAGGCGGCGCTTCGGCGGTCGAGCGTGACGATCAGTGCCTCGTCCGGCTCAAGCCGATACCAGCCGCAAGCGATCGCGCCCCAGCCGCTCGCCCGGTCGAACTTGTGCGTGACCGTGTTGGCTGCGCCGCTGTAGAAGCGCTGCTTGGCCCAAGTCATGAAGTAGCGCGCGACACTGCCAGTCATGGCGGCGGCTTTTGCTGCCAGTTCGCTATCGCTGCGCAGCGGTTTGACTGGCGGCCCCGCCAGGCGCTTTACCGAAAGTTGCACCGCGTTCTGCCGCGACCAATCGGGAATGGTATCGCGTACCAGGATGTAGGCATCGTGGACGGTGGGATCGGACTGGAGGTGGTTAGTACGGCCGTTTACGGGCGAAGAGTCCACCGTCACCGTGAAGGAACCGTCGCGCGCTACCGGGATCGTTTCGAGCGAGACTGCGCCGTTCTCGGCTTCCTGGCTCTTGATCTTCTGGTTGGGGTTTGCCCCCGATTTCTCGTTGTGCAGCACCATGGTCTGCTGGACCGGGGCAGGGTAGATCACCCGCCCTTCGATCACATAACTCGCCGCGCCGTCGATCGGGATCGAACGGTAGATGTTGTCCGGATTGTCGATCATCACGCCCTGGACCGGAAGCACAAGATCGCCCCAGGCATGCGGCCCGGTGGTGCCCCACAGCGCCGCAGCGCGATCGGGATCGGCAGCGACGACGCCGTGCGCCTGCGCCATGGCCATGGCCTCGGCCGCGCGGCGCAGGGTTTTTCGAGCGTCCGGATACTGGGCGACCGGGTCTTTCTCATAGGTGGCGACAAGCGCGTCGATCGCCGCCTGAACCTCGCGGCTGTTGTAGATGCGAAGGGTCTGGCGATCGGTCTCGATCTGTTCGGGGGTGCCGAGGATCGAGCCTGCACGCCCTTGCTGAAACGGCTGGACGACCTCTGCCGCTGCCAGTCCGCTAGCGGTCATTGCAAGCCCCGCTGCCGCCGATATACATCGCATCGCTCCTCTCCTTCTCGTCTTTGCGCCATAAAATACCCTGCGGCGAGCAGGGGCAAGCACAAATTGGCAATGCTGGATTACAGTTGCCGACCTCGTTAAACTGCGCGCCATGACCGTCGCTCTGATCACCCATCCCGCCTGCCTCGAACACGATACCGGACCTGGCCATCCGGAGCGGGTCGAGCGATTGCAAGCGGTGCTCGCTGCAATCGAAACGGCCGACATTCCCGGACTGATCCGCGAAGAGGCGCCCCGCGCGAGCGCCGACCAGCTTTCTGCCGTACACACGCGTGAGCATATAGACCGGTTGCTGGCGTTAGAAATAAGCGAAGGTGACCATACCGCGCTCGATGCAGACACCGTGCTGAGTTCGGGCAGCGTCGAGGCAGCCCTGCGTGCGGCAGGAGCGGCGATCCGGGGGGTCGATCTCGTGCTAGAGGGTAGTGCAAAGGCTGCCTTTGCCGCCGTCCGTCCGCCCGGCCATCATGCCGAGCCGGACCTCGCGATGGGATTTTGCCTGTTCAATTCTATTGCAGTCGCCGCGCAGCATGCCCGCCACCACCACGGCCTCGGCCGTATCGCCGTTGCCGATTTCGACGTGCATCATGGCAATGGTACCCAAGCCGCTTTCTGGGACGATCCAGCGCTGTTCTTCGCCAGTTCGCACCAGAGCCCGCTCTATCCCGGCTCTGGCGCAAGGCACGAACGCGGCAGTTCGCGCAACGTCGCCAATGCGCCGCTTGCGCCGGGAAGTAGTGGCAGCGAGTTTCGGGCCGCCTGGTCGCGCGATCTGCTGCCCGCTATCGACGCGTTCGCACCCGACTTGCTGCTCGTCTCCGCAGGCTTCGATGCCCATGCCAGCGATCCGCTGGCACAGATGCGTTTGCACGCGGACGACTACGGCTGGCTCACCCGCGAACTTGTCGCGCTTGCAGGCAGGCATTGCGGCGGGTGGCTCGTTTCGAGCCTCGAGGGCGGATACGATCTCGCCGCGCTTGGCGAATGTGCCGTGGCCCATGTCGAAGCCCTCGCCGATCGACCCAGCCGAACCGTGGGGACAAATGGTTAGACCATTGTCTAATCTCTATTCGCGTTGTATAGTATTTACGAAGTATTTCTTGCGCGCAAGTCCATAGCGGGCAGCAGAAATGCTGTGGGGGCATGCGGAGGCAAGGGATTGGCAACGAGCCGCAAGAATCTCGCGGGAGATCGGGGCGATTCCGCCGTCGATCTTGCCGCAAAGGAACTGCGCGAAATCGCGCTTGGCTGTGACGACGGAGCGTTCCTCGGCTCGGAGGACGAACTTGTCGCCCGGCTCGGCGTCAGCAAGCCGACATTGAGGCAAGCGACCGCGCGGGTTGCCCAGGAACATCTGGTCACGGTGAGGCGCGGCGTCGGCGGCGGATATTTCGCGCGGCGTCCCGGCAGCCTGACAGTCAGTCGCATGGCCGCAGTCTATCTGCGCACGCGCAACGCCACATATGTCGAACTCACCGAAACCACACCGATGTTCTATGCCGAGCTAGCCCGGTTGGCGGCGGGCAATCGCGATCCTGCGATGATCGCAAGGTTGCGCGAATTTGCCGAGCGCGACGATAGCACTTTCGATGAAATGACCTTTCAGGGTTACGCCGATTTCATGCGTAGGGAGCGGGAGTTCATCAGCTTCCTCGCGTGCATGGCAGGCAACAAGGTGCTCGAACTTATGGTCGCGATCACCAGCGACTTTTCCGCCAACGCCCCGCGTAACGACGAGCGCATGCTGCGCAGGCTCGACAACATGGCTCCCTATCGGGTGCTGCGCGCCCGTTTCGCCCGGGCGATTGCGAATGGCGATGGCGACATCGCCGAACTGTTGAGCCGTCGCTGCACCGACCTGATGTGCGAATGGATGCGCGAAGGGTTCCAGGACCGGGAGTTCCAGGCCGACGAGATGCGGTAATTTCCAAGCTCGTTGAGCTTGGTTCATACCTCCCGCCCCACCTCCCCGCCCGACCGCCAACGATACGGTCACACTTGGTGGTCGGGCGGGGAGGTGGGGCGGGAGGTGTCCGGGTTCGCGAGAGCGAACCTAAAATCAAGACCCGCGTTCCCGCTCGATTTCATAACGATCGAGGTAGTCACCGAACGCTTCCTCGACCATGTCTTCGGTCAAGCCGAAATCGCCAAGCGAATAGCTGTGCTTGATGCCGCTTTGTGCCTGGCCGTGACGATTTCTCGCGGCTAGCCAGTCGGTCATCGCGGTGCGCGCCGCATCGGTGAAGTCCAGGGCGAATTCGCCATAGAGCGCCTCGGCAGTGCCTACCGGATCGGCGACCAGCCCTTTGTAGTGAATGTCGACGATCTTCACCTTCGGGTGCGCGGCACGCCATTCCTCGCAGGCCCTGACCGAAGCAGCCTGGCCTTGCAGCAAGGCAGGGCCAATGTATTCGCCAGGGATCGCCGCGTCCGAATTGACGGATTGGAAGGTGAGATAGAGGCTCGCGATCGAAGCGATTGTCCTTGCCGGGTCGCGATGGTTCACGAAGATCATGGCGTCGGGATAGTGCTCCAGCACCGAACCGAGCCTCGTCACATATTCAGGAGCCTTGAGCACCCAGTGGCTGGCCTGCTGGTTCGCCTGGATCACACGCATCAATTGCTTTTGCCATGCGATCTGCTCGTCGTAGCCTTGCTGCTGCACTGCAATATAGCTCGGCACGTTGTAGAAACCCGAAAATAGCGCGCAGCAGGCCGCTTCCTGAAACAGCACGTCCTCGTCCTCGGCATCGGGCGCGAAGGGGTGGACGGCGTTGACTTCGTCGGAATCGAAGCCCTGGAACACCAGCATCTTCCACGTCAGGTCGAGGCGGGCCTGCTCGTCGCCCAGCACGCCGGGCGGCGGGATCGGCACCATGCCGTGGCCGGTGCGCGGAACGAGGTTGTCCGGGTCCTGCGCCAGCAGTGCTTGAAGGAAACTGGTGCCGCTGCGTGGCATGCCCGTGCCGACCAGCGGCGCGACTATCGGCGGCAGGGCGGGCGACTGGCGCACGTAGTCAACGGTGCGCAGCCGCGAAATGACCATGGCGAGCAGGCGGCAATGGGCGCGGGTGCGGCCAAGCGCGGTGAGCGCGGCCTCGCTTTCGAGCGACGCGCACAGCGCACCGAGTCGTGTGCGAAATCCGGGCTCGGCCATTGCCTCACCGCCCAGATCGTCAAGGCCGGTCGCCGCGCGCGCTTCGGCGATCAGGCCATCGGCGATGAACTCGCCCGCGAACGATTCGAAAACGGGCGCATAGATCCGTTCAAGGTCCGCCCGCGTATCCCGGTCATAGCTCGTTGCCACTTTGCAAATCCTTACTGCTTGAAGCGGCGCAGCGAGGCGCGGGCGCGCGCCTTAAGCTGCTCAGCGCGCTCCGCCGCGCTGACGTTCGGGGTATCCTTTGGGAGGTGTTTGCGCAGGTCGGCCAACGGCACGAGCTGCGTTTCGGGCGTGGCCGTGCCTTTCGCCTTGTACCAGCGCAGCAGCACCGATCCGGTGCCAATTCCGACCGGATCGAGCCAGTTGGGCACGCCCGGATCGGTGAGCGCGAGCACCAGCCGCACTTTGCCGTCAGCATCGGTGCGCACCTGCTGCGCATTCAAGGAACTCTGGTGGTAGGAGTAATCGTTGGTTTGGCCCCATACGCTCGAGGTCTGGAAACCCCAGTACCGCGCCTCGATCGGCGTCATCGAAATGATCAGCGCGTCGTCGGGGCCGATCTTGTAGTCCATGCCGATATAGGCAGCGACGGGATTGCCGCCATGCTGGCCGGCAGTACCATCGGTCTTGAACGTGTTGACCGGCGCGAGCTGCCCTGCCGGGGCCATCTGCCCGCTGGAGAACTTCCAGGCATAGTCGACGAACTTCGCGGCCTTGTCGTAACGGCGCGCAAGTTCGGCCTCGTCCAGCCACATCGCGGCATCGGGATCACGATCGAGTGTTTCGATGTGCAGGTCGAGCATCCGGGTATTGTCCCAGTCCATATAGACCTCGCGCACCGCGAGCATGACGTTGTGCGCCTCGGGATCGAGCTTGAGCCAGGTCTTGCCGCCAGCATCGGCGGGCGGATTTGGCCCCATGAAAATCTCGAAATCGCCGTTGTCGGCGATCGGGATGTCGTCGAAATCGATGTGGCCGAGCAGGGCCATCTTTTCGTCGCCCCAAAAGCCCGCCATCGCCTGGATCGTGGTCCAGTAGCTGCCTTTGGCATTGCCCCAGATGCGATAGGTGTGTGCGCCATCGAGGAAAGCGTTGTGGTTGAGGAAATCGGGGTTCTGCGTGCCCCAGCTCAGCTCGAAAGGCATGAAGAACGATTGCGTGTAGAACGCGGGATATTGCTGGCGCGGCGCGACATACATGTTGAACGCGACGGTCTGCAGGTTGCCGAGGAAGTAGTGCCCCTGCGCCAGAAGCTGCGGATCGGTCGCATGACGGTGCGCGAGCAGATCGCTGCGCGCCATTGCCACGGTGCGGTCCCAATGGGCCTGCGCCTCGGCGACAGTGGCCTGTTCGCTCATCGTCGGTCCCTCTCCTGCCGAATCTGCCGCCAGTGCAGCCGGGCCCGCCGCAAGCACCGTCATCGCGAAGGCACAGGCGAGGGCGCGGATCACGGCTTTAATTGACCTTGGCGGCCACTTCCTCGCCAAACCACTGCACGTTGTCGAGCCATTCGGGCAGGCTGGGGTGCGGCAAACCGGTCGTCGCCCATTCGATCCCCATTTCCTGGTTCCTCGAATAGGCCTCGATCAGTTCCTGCGCATAGGCGGCTTCGCCCGGATTGCCCTGCCGGTAGCCCATGGTGCCCATGCAGATGGTGAGCGGTTTGGTGCGGTCGATCTTTGCGCCATGCTCGTGAGTATAGTCGATCATCGCCTGAAGCTGTTCGTAGGTGGCGAGTTCCTCGGTGCGGGTGGTGCGCAGCAACGCGCCTTCGGCAGGGAAGGGGCACCAGCCGTCGCACAGTTCGACCGCGCGGCGGATCGCGGGCTTGGCGTTGCCGCCTGCCCAGACCGGGATGCCGCCCTTGCGCGCGGGCAGCGGCCGGATCACCGTGTCGCGCGCGAAGAACCGTGGGCTTTCATAGCTGACGACCTCGCCTGCCCAGGCCATCTGCATGATCTTCAGGCACTCGGTCATGATCTCGCCCCGGTCCTCGAACTCGACGCCGACGGCAGCATATTCGGGCTTCGAATAACCGGTGCCGACGCCGAGGATCAGGCGACCGCCCGACAGATGATCGAGCGAGGCAGCCATTTTCGCGGTCACGAAGGGATTGCGATAGGGCAGCACCACGATGTGCGTCTGCACCTGCAGCTTGGTCGTGGCGGTGGCCGCGACCGAGAGCGCAACGAAAGGATCAAGCGTCGGGTGCCCGCCGCCCGCGAGCCAGCGGCTGCTAGGTGCGGGATGATCGGTGACATAGATCGCATCGAAACCGACAGCCTCGACCTTGCGCGACATTGTGGTGACCGCTTCGATCGAGCTGAACTCGATCTTCTCGTCGGTGAAATCGATGGGCATGTCGCAGGAAAATTTCATCGTTTGGCCTTTCATTCCTCTCGCGCTGCCGACATACCTCGGGGCATTGGTCTTGCAGTGTCTTTGCAGTGGCATTGCACGGCAATTGCCCTGTGCCAAGCCCATGGGCATCGGCTGGGCGTTATGAGAGCCGACAAGGGAGAAACGGCGCGTGAAGACAGGCATAATCTATCCGCAGACAGAACTGGGCGGCGATCCCGAGGCAGTGCGCCGCTTTGCGCTTGCCGCCGAAGCGCGCGGCTTCGACCATTTCCTCGCCTACGATCATGTCGCGGGCGCCAGCCACGCCAACCGCGATCCGGAACTGACCGGGCCCTATACCGAAATGGACATGTTCCACGATCCGCTGGTGATGTTCGCGCATCTCGCCGGGATCACGAAAACGATCCGCTTCGTCAGCGGCGTGATGATCCTGCCGCAGCGACAGACCTTGCTGGTGGCGCGCCAGGCGGCCGACGTCGACCTGTTTTCGGGCGAGCGCCTGACGCTCGGCATCGGCATCGGCTGGAACCACGTCGAATACTCATCGCTTGGCGTCCCGTTCCGCCAGCGCGGGGCGCGGCTCGGCGAGCAGGTCGAGGTGTTGCGCCAGCTTTGGACCGGTAAGGAAGTCGATTTCACCGGCGAGTTCCACCGGATCGACAGGGCGACGCTCAATCCGCCGCCCAAGCGGCAGATCCCGATCTGGATGGGAGGTTTCTCCAAGGCGGCGCTTAAACGCGCTGCACAAGTGGGCGACGGCTTCATCTTTGCACGGACGCAAGCCGACCCGATGAAGGGTTACAACTTCCTGTGCGGCTTTCTTGAGGAAGCCGGGCGCGACAAGGAGGGATACGGCTTCCAGTGCAACCTCGCGCTCGGCACGCCGCTTGACGATATCGTATCCTATGCGGAGACTTGGCGCGATGGCGGCGGCACCCATTTCGCGGTCAACACAATGGGTAATGGCTTCAAGACTCTCGAGCAGCACCTCGCATATCTCGAGGGCGCGGCTGATCGTTTGTCAGATGCGGGTCTGTTGGGGTAAGACCGCCGAAAGAGAGAGGACTTTCAGCCATGTTCGATACAGTCATTCGCGGCGCCACCGTTATCGACGGCAGCGGCAAGCCGGGTTACTCCGCCGACGTCGCCATATCGGACGGCAAGATTGCCGAGATCGGCAAGGTCACCGGACAGGCGGCTCGCACCATCGATGCAGACGGCGCGCTGCTGACGCCCGGCTTCGTCGACATCCATACCCATTATGATGGCCAGTTTGTCTGGGACGAGGAGCTTGAGCCGAGCTTTTCCAACGGCACGACCACCGCGATCGCGGGCAATTGCGGTGTCGGCTTCGCGCCAGTCCGGCCCGACATGCGGCAGCCGCTGATCGAATTGATGGAAGGCGTCGAGGAAATTCCGGGCATCGTGCTCGAAGAGGGGCTTGACTGGAAGTGGACCAGCTTTCCCGATTACCTCGACCGGATCGAGCAGAACCATTTCACCATGGACGTCGCCATGCACCTGCCGCACGCGCCGCTGCGTGTGTTCGTGATGGGCGATCGCGCGCTCCGGCACGAGATGGCAACGGCGGACGACATCGAGCAGATGAAGAGCCATGTCCGCGCCGCGATGGAAGCGGGCGCGATCGGCGTTTCGGGCTCACGTATCCTCGAACACAAGTCGAGCACCGGCGAACACGTGCCCGGAACCTTTGCCGAGGAAGCCGAAATGCTCGGCCTTGCACAGGCGATGGGCGAGACTGGGCGCGGCGTGTTTCAGGTCGTGCCGCTTGGCGCAGCGGGCGATTCGTTCGGCAATGGGGCGAGCCATGAGGAACGGATGGGCGAGCATCGCCGGATCGAGCGGATCGCCGAGATCTCGGGCCGACCGGTTACCTACCTGCTGCACTCCTACAACCACGCGCCCGACGAATATGCGCAGCTGATGGCCGAATCGGACAAGGCGCGCGGGCGCGGTCTCGACATCGTGCCGCAGGTGGCGGCTCGCGGGCTTGGCTTGATCCTGAGCCTCGATTCGTTGCACCTGTTCAAGGCGCGGTCGTCCTACAAGGAGATCGAACATCTGCCGCGCGCGCAACGTGCCGCCGCGATGCGCGAGCCGGGACGGCGTGCTCGCATCCTGGCCGAGGTGAGCGACGGCACCGATACACATCTCGAACGCCGGATCGGCCACTTCGGCAACACGCTTGAAACGTATTACGTCATTGACCAGGCGCTCGACTACGAGCCGGACGATTCCAGGCGGCTTGATGTGATCGCGGCGCGAACCGGCAGGACGATGGAAGAGGTGGTCTACGATACGCTGAGCAGCGACGATGGCCGCCACGCCGTGGTCAAGTTCATCCTCAACTACACCCAGGGCAATCTCGATTCGGCTTACGAGATGCTCAAGGACCCAAGCACCGTCAGCGGGCTGGGAGACGGCGGAGCGCATCTGACGATGATCTGCGATTCGGCGATGACGACCTTCCACCTCAGCTTCTGGAGCCGCGATCGCACGCGCGGACCAAAGCTGCCAATCGAGACGATGGTCCACAAGATCACCGGCAAGCCCGCGCAGCTTTACGGGCTTGGCGACCGCGGACTTATCAAGCCAGGGCTGCGCGCCGACCTCAACCTCATCGATTTCGACAGGATCGGCAACGACATGCCCGAGATGTTCTTCGACCTGCCCAAGGGCGGAGGCCGGATGCTCCAGCATGGGCGGGGCTATCTGGGTACCATGGTCGATGGGGTGATGACCCGCGAGAACGATGCGTCCACCGGCGCAAAGCCGGGCAGGCTGGTGCGCGGCCCGCGCTGAGACCTGCCAAGCATGATCGGCTGGTGCAGCGTATTTTTCGTTGCACTCGCCTGCTTGTGGTGAAACGATACACGGCAGACCTATTACGCCTGCGAGCGGCGGGCGAAAATTAGCTTGGAGAGGCACAGATCATGGCGGCACAGTTCGATCTCGTGGTGCGCGGCGGCACCATTGTCGATGGCACAGGCGCGCCGCGCTATCGCGGTGACGTAGCGGTCAAGGATGGTGTGATCGCCGCCATCGGTACGTTCCAGGGTAGCGGGCGCCAGGAAATCGACGCGACCGGCCGGATTGTCACCCCCGGCTTCGTCGACATTCACACCCATTACGACGGGCACGCGACCTGGACCGATCGCATGCTGCCAAGCTCGCAGCATGGCGTCACCACGGTGCTCGCGGGCAATTGCGGCGTCGGCTTCGCGCCGTGCAAGCCGCACGACCGCGACCGGCTGATGGCGCTGATGGAAGGCGTCGAGGACATTCCCGAACCGGTGATGACTGCCGGGCTGCCGTGGAACTGGGAGAGCTTTCCCGACTATCTCGATTCGATCGATGGCCGCATGTTCGACATCGACATCGCCACGCAGGTTCCGCACGCGCCGCTACGCGTGTTCGTGATGGGCGACCGGGCAGCCGATCGCGATCCCGCCACGCCAGAGGACATCGCCGAGATGGCGAGGCTCGCTCGACAGGCGATCGAGGCAGGCGCGCTCGGCTTTTCCACCTCGCGCACGATCAACCACAAGGCCAATGACGGCACCTTGACCTACAGCTATTCGGCAGCCTCCGACGAGCTGGCAGGTATCGCAAACGGCGTCGCGCAAAGCGGCAAGGGCGTGCTCCAGTTCATCTCGGACTTCGACGATCTCGACAGCGAGTTCGGCATCGTCGAGCGCATGGTCGCAGAGTCTGGCCGACCGCTGTCGCTCACGCTTCTGCAAAGCTCGCGTCATCCCGAAGGCTGGCGCGGCGTGCTCGCCAAGGTCGAGCAGGCCCGCGCCGGTGGCGCTCCGATCCGCGCACAGATCGCGGGCCGTCCGGTCGGCCTGATCATCGGCCTTGCCTTCAGCCGCCACCCGTTCCTCGCCTGCCCGTCCTATCAGGAGGTAGCGCAGCTCGATCTGCCCGAACGGATCGTTGCGCTGCGCGATCCGGAGCGCAAGGCCCGCATTCTTGCCGAGCATGCCGCTCTCGACGACGAAGCCAGCGCGATGCTCACCCGCCGCTTCGACGCCATGTACGAGATGGAAGACGACCCGGACTATGAGCCCGCGACCAGCGATTCCATCGCATCTCGCGCCGAAGCACTGGGCAAGAGCGGAGCCGAGATGGCCTACGACATTCTCGTCGATGGCTCGGGCGTCATCTATGCGCCTGCCGCCAACTACCTCGAAAACTCGCTCGTCCCGATCCGCACGATGATGGCGCACGAAGCAACTACCTTCGGCCTAGGCGACGGCGGCGCGCACTGTTCGATGATCTGCGATGCCAGCCTGCCGACCTATTACCTGAGGCGCTGGGTCGCGCCCGAGGGCGTGGTCGGGGACGAGCAGGGCCGCATGCCGCTCGAAGAGGTGATCCGCAAGCTTACCACCGATACCGCCGATCTCGTTGGCCTTGGCGATCGCGGGCAGATCAGGGTGGGGATGCGCGCCGATCTCAACGTGATCGATCTCGACAATGTGCGGCTGATGAAGCCCGAGTCGATTGGCGACCTACCCGATGGTGCCAAGCGGCTGCACCAGCGCGCCTTGGGTTATGATGCCACCATTGTCGCGGGCCAGGTTACCTACCGCAAGGGCGAGCCGACCGGCGCGCTGCCGGGCCGGCTGGTGCGCGGTTCGCGGCCTCGCGCCGCCGCCTGAAACGAACGACACACGGGAGAATACGCAATGGCGACAGTCGCCTCGATCCGCAGCCAGTCGCTGACCACCCGCGAACTGCTCCAGGGCATCAAGGTCATCGACGTAGACACCCACGTCAGCGAGTGGCCCGACCTTTGGACCTCGCGCGGATCGGCGAAGTGGAGGGACTTGCTGCCGCGCATGCAGGGCGAGGGCGAGAAGCGCCAGTGGGTGATCGGCGAGGGCGAGTTTCTCGCGCGCCGCAACGCCGTTTCCGCGATCCGCAAGGATGGCCATAAGGCGCGCGGCATGGAGTTCGAGAACTGGGAAATCCCCGACGTCATGGAAGCGTCGTGGAACACGGCCAAGCGAGTCGAGATGATGGACGAGCAGGGCATCCACGCCCAGATCGCCTATCCTAACGCGCTCGGATTCGGCGGCCAGCGCGCCATGAAGGTGGAGCCGGAACTGCGGCTGGAAAGCTTGCGCATCTACAACGACGCCATGGCCCAGATGCAGAAGGATTCGGGCGACCGCATCCTGCCGATGTCATTGCTGCCGTGGTGGGACGTGGACCTTTGCGTTGCAGAATTGGAACGCACCGCGAAGCTCGGCCTCAAGGGCATCAACATCAATCCCAACCCCAACGAGCACGGCATGCCCTCGCTTGGCGAGCCTTACTGGAACAGGCTGTGGGAGGCCTGCATCCACCACGGCCAGCCGGTGAATTTCCACATCGGCGCGTCCGACAGCTCGACCTCGTTCCTCAACACCGGGGTCTGGCCCGAGCGCAACGCCAACCAGAAGCTCGCCATGGGCGGGGTGCTGCTGTTCATCGGAAACCTTACCGTGATAGGCAACATCCTGATGTCCGACATGCTGAAGAACTACCCCGAGCTGAAGATCGTCTCGGTCGAGAGCGGGGCAGGCTGGATCCCCTACCTGCTCGAAGCGCTCGGCTATATGAGCGACCAGGCCGGGCAGGTCTACGAACCGAGTTTGAAGGAGCGGTTCGCCCGCTCGGTCAGCGCCTGCGTGTTCTTCGAGCGCGAGGATCTGGTCGAGACGATCCGCAAGGTCGGCGCGGACAACGTGATGTTCGAAACGGACTTCCCGCACCCGGCGTGCCTCTATCCCAATGGGCTGGATTACCTTGCGGAAGCGATTGCCGAGCTGACGCCCGAGGAACGATACAAGGTGTTCAGCGGAAATGCTGCGCGGATTTATAACATCGAGGTTTGAGGGGTTTTCATCGTCATCCCGGATTTTAATTCAAGTTTCTCGCGATTCTGAGCTTGCACAAGGGTAGCGCTTTCGGCTTCGCGCCCGATATGATGCTGCATCGAAGGCATTTTGCGACCTGATCGAGCGCGCATGAAGAAACTGGCTGTTGATCGAGCTCATGAACGCTATCAAAGGGCGGCTGCGGCGCTTGCCCAATTTAAAGCTGCAAGGTCATATCGTGATGCAGAGGCCGCTTGGACAGATTTCTTGATCGCGTGTGGCTCCTTCTTCAGCAAGTTGCAGGAAGGGGCGAAAGGGGTCGATGCATCAGAATATTGGTATGGACTGAAAAAATATCAGCGAAAGACTGATCCAATCCTCAATTATCTCACAAGGCTCGGAATTCTGAAGAGCACGGCATTGAGTATGTCACTGCCCGCGGAGTTGATGGCGAATGCAATCTCGGCTTTGGCGAGAAGAAAGAATTCATCATTCAAGCAGTCGATCCAGCCACTCTCATTCCAATAGACGACCCTGATTTGATCTCCAAGGGCTGGTCATATGGCCCTCATGTGAAACTCATCCGGGTCTTTGATCGCAAACACAATACTTTTTGTGATCCTCCCTACAGCGCCATTTTCCCAGGAGCCGATCCAGCCGTTGTAGGTGACGATGCTCTAGAAAAGCTTGCCAAGATTCTCACAGAGGCTGAAGGTTTGATCTGGCGCTAGCTCGACACGTCGCCCTAATAAATGCCCCCGCCGCGTTCTCTCGTTCAGTTCGCGCCCTGTCCTACACAGGCGCCCTGCGCTACCAGTCCAGCGCTCTTTGAAATCGTTGACCTGCTTCCCATCCCCGCGCGCGCTTGGCGCACGGTCGATCATGCCTGCCCATTCTCCGCGAGGTGTCACCTTGGAGCCGCAATCGCCGCTATTCTGCGCGTTTCGAGGGGCGGACACCGTAGCGGACAGGCGTCACTTGTGTCACCCTCGCACCCCCTCAATTAATCGCCCCCGCCCCCTTCAGCGCCTCGATCTCGCTCCATTCAACGCCGTATTCCATCAACACCACCTCGGTGTGTTCGCCGTGCTGCGGAGCGCGGGTTTGCTTGAGTACCGCCCCGTCAACCTGCGCCGGGCTGGCCGCGACCGGATAGCTTCGCGTATCCCCCTCGATAGTCGTGACCATGCCGTTGGCGACCACCTGCGGATCAGCGTAGGCCTCCGCCGATGACTGCACCAGCGACCATGGCACCGGACACCGCGCCAGCCGGGGCAGCCAGTAGGCAAGGTCCTGTTTCGCAAAGGCCACATCCAATGCGGCAATGCATTCGCGCACATTGGCAAGCCGCAGCTCGCCGGTGGCGAAGCGCGGATCGCCGACAAGCTCGGTGCATTCGAGAATGTCGCAAAACTCGGCCCAGTTCTTCTCGGTCTGGATGCCGGCGAAATAGATGTCGCGTCCATCGCGGCTCGTATAAGCGGTGACCAGCGGGTTGGGCTGGTCGGCGTGGGCAAAGCGCGGGATCGTCTCGACGCCGTAGAGCGCGCTGGCGAGGATCGCCGGGCCGTTCATCCACACCCCGGTCGAGAGCAGCGAAACGTCGATCAGGCCGCCCTTGCTGGTCTTTTCGCGGCGATAAAGCGCGGCGCTGATCGCCCCGGCCAGATGCGCGCCGGCGGTGACGTCGCCCATCGCCGGGCCGGGCTGCGGCACGAATTCGCCGACGACGCTGGCGATGGTGTGGCCGATGCCGCTGCGTGCCCAGAAATCGGTATGGTCGAAGCCGCCCGCCTCGCGCTCCGGCCCTTCGGCGCCGTGCCCGGTGGCGCGGCCATAGACGAGGCGCGGGTTGACCCCGGCCAGCGTCTCGTAGTCGAGTCCGAAGCGCTTGCGTGCATTGGGCAGCAGGTTGGTGATGAATACGTCCGCCTGTGCGACCATGCGGTGAAGCAGGTCGCGGCCGTCCTGTGTCGACACATCGATGCACACGCAGCGTTTGCCGCGGTTGAGGTTTTCCCACATGAACTTGATACCGGTATCGACCGGCGGCAGCCCGCCAATCACGCGGTCCCCCATCATCGGATCGGCGGTGCCCGGCGGCACCACTTTGACGACGTCCGCGCCCCAGTCCGACAGCACCGCTGCGGAGGCAGGCGCGAAGGCATACATCGAGAGTTCGATGACCTTGACGCCATCGAGCAGATCATACGGCAAATTGCTTCTCCCTCATTGCTCGCTTGGCCTCAGCCGAGCGCGGCAGCATCGATGTTGTATACCCTGGAGGCGTTGCCGCCGAACACCTTGGCGCGTTCGTCTGGCGTGAACTGCCCGGCGGCATCGGCCATGTATTCGAGCGCATCGGGATACAGGCAGACCGGGTGCGGGAAGTCCGTTTGGAACATCACATTGTCCACGCCGACCTTGTGCGCGTCGGCAAACAAATGTTTGCGCTCGAACCATGAGCAGGCATAGATTTGCCGAGCAAAGATGTCGCTGGGCGAGATCTGGTAGTCGCTGCGCGCCTCGCGCATCTGGAACTCGACCGATTCGAGCATGAACGGGATCCAGCCGACCCCGCTCTCGACCGAAACCAGCTTGAGTTTCGGGTGTCGCTCCAGCCAGCGCGAGATGAAGATGTTGGCGAACAGTTGGAAGTTGGCGAAAAACAGCGAGCTTGAGCCGTAGGCCAGCTTCTCGGTCGGTGTGAAGCTGGGCCAGTGGCCTTCACCAAACCATTCGGCGTTCGAAAAGCCTCCGCCGATGTGGAAGTTGACCGGCATGCCGGTATCCTCGCACAGTTCCCACAGCGGGTTCCAGTGCTCGTCACCAAGGTCTGGAAAACCGTTGTTGTGCGGCTGCGAGTGGGTGTTAATACCGCGAAGGCCCATCGCCCGGCAGCGTTCGACCTCGGCGAGGGCCTGCTTCATGTCCCACCACGGCACCATCGCCATGGGGTAGATGCGGTTGCCCGAATCCGCCTGAAATTCGGCCAGCGCGTCGTTGTAGATCTTGGTGATGACCAGCCGCAGTTCGGGATCGACGTTCATCCCCTTCTGGTTGCCGAAGCCGAGCAGGTTGGGATAGCAGATCTGCGCCGAGATACCGGCATCGTCCATGTAGGCGACGCGGGCCTTTGCGTCCCAGGCGCCGTCGAAGATCTCCTCGAACTTCCAGGTGGTCAGCTCCATACCATAGGCCTTGGTGCCGTCCTTGCGGATCGTGCAGGAGGCAAAGGCCGGACCCATTCGCACATCGCCGTCCATGAACCAGGAGAGCTGGCCGTCGACTTCCTTGACCTGCGGGACCCGTTCTTTCCAGCTTCCGGTCGCGCGGCTGGTCCATAGGTCATAAGGCTCGGCATAGTGCGTATCGGCGTCGATCACGGCGATTTGGCTGAAGGTCTCGGGCTTGGCGTGCAGGGTCATGGCTTGTCTCTCCCGTGAACGACCCAGTTCGCATTTACGAACGATAAGTCGCCATTCAGGAAAGTTTGCGGTCAAGCCAGTGCCGAGTCAAGCCTGATTGCTCTGTGCAACGCCACTGCATCGGCACTGCAAGGGCGTTGCAACGTCAGGCGGGCCAATAGCGAGCCTTCAGGTCTTTCTTGTAGAGCTTTCCAGTCTCGGCACGGGGCAGCTCTTTCTCGAAATCGACGCTGCGCGGACACTTCACATCGGCCAGCCGCTCGCGGCACCATGCGATCAGTTCGGCCTCGAACTCTGCGCCAACGCGGTTCCAGTGTGCCGGTTGGACCACGGCCTTCACCTCCTCCCCGAAATCCTCGTTTGGCACGCCGAACACGGCAACGTCGGCGACCGCCGGATGCATGACCAGCAGATCCTCGACCTCCTGCGGATAGATGTTCACCCCGCCCGAGATGATCATGAAATGCTTGCGGTCGGACAGGTAGAGGAACCCGTCCTCGTCGAGGCGGCCGATGTCGCCAAGCGTTGTCCAGCCAGGATGCCTGGGATTACGCGAGGAGCGGGTCTTGGCCTCGTCGTTGTGATACTCGAACTCCCTGCCGTCCTCGACATAGATGGTGCCGGTCTCGCCCACCGGCAGATCGTCACCTTCATCGTTGCAGATGTGCAGCGTGCCCATCGCCGCGCGGCCGACCGAACCGGGATGCGCGAGCCATTCCTCGCTGTTTATCAGCACGAACAGGTTGCCCTCGGAGCCCGCGTAATACTCGTGGATGACAGGACCCAGCCATTCGATCATCTGGCGCTTGACCGGGACCGGGCAGGGCGCGGCAGCATGGATGACCTTTTGCAGCGACGAAAGGTCATGGCGGCTGCGCTCTTCCTCGGGCAGGCGCAGCAGGCGGATGAACATGGTCGGCACGCACTGCGTTATCGTTACCTTGTAGCGCTCGATCGCGGCGAGAAACCGCTCGGGGGTAAATCGCTTCATGCACACAACAGTGCCGCCGACCGACTGCACCGCCGTGCAGAATCCAAGCGGAGCGGAATGGTAGAGCGGCGCGGGCGAGAGGTAAGTCACCTGCGCATCGATGCCGTAAAACGCCTCGAACATGGTTACGCCCGGATTGACCTGGACCGCAGGCCCGTCGCGGAAGGGAATGCGCACGCCCTTGGGCCGTCCGGTGGTGCCCGATGAATAGGCCATGCGCAGCCCGTGCTGCTCGTCGGCGATGCGCGTTTCGGGCTGCCCGGCGACGAGATCGCACCAGTTGCCAAGCCCCGCGATCGATCCCACCGCGACTGTCCTGACAAGGCCCGGCATCATCGACGGGTCCGCCGCCAGTTCGGCTGCCACCTCGGCAAGGCTCTCGCCGATCAACAGGTGCGTGGAGCCGCTATCGTTGACGATATAGGCGATTTCGTCAGCCTTCAGCCGTGAGGACAATACCACGAGCATGATGCCGGCGCGCTGCGCAGCCCAGACTATGTCGAAATATTCGGCCCGGTTCTCGCAGACCAGCGATGCCGTTCCGTCGTTTGCAAGACCGAGCGCGCGCAGCGCATGGGCACCGCGATTGGCGCGCGCTTCCAGATCGGCAAAGGTGATGACCTCGCCGGTATCCTCCATGATGAGTGCGGGCTTGTCGGGCGTCTGTTCGGCAAAAATTCTGGGATGCACGTGGTTTAGGTCTCTCAGGATTGGTTAGCACCCGCAAGCGCGGTAGCGTTCAGTCGAACAGCATGACCTGCACGTCTCGCTTGCCCGTGAAGGGATGGCGGCCATGCGCCGTCAGTTTGTTGTCGAGCAGCATCACGTCCCGCGCGCGCCACTGGAAGGCAATCTTTCGCGCTTCGAACAACTCGCGCACCGCGAGGTAATCCTCTTCGGTGACCGGATCGCCGTTGTCGAACGCGACCGCATAGGGCCGGGCGGTGTGATCGCCATAGAGCTGGTCGAACAGGTCGGCGCGATCCTTGCCGATGGTCCACTCGTTCTGGATCTGCGAGTTGAGCTGGTTGAAGTAGAGCCTGTCGCCAGTTGCGGGATGCATTGCTACCGCAGGCTCGCTGTTCCAGAAGGTGAGGCTTCCGTCCTCGTTCCAGCGATAGTGCGTGCCGCGCTCGTCGAGCTGGGCCGAGACTTGATCGCGATCCTCGCTGTCGAACCAGTATTGCCAGGTCGCATGGCGCAAATCGGGCTCCGCCCGCCAGTCATCGACGAGGCCAGAGCGCAGGTTGCGGACATAACGTGCGCCGTAATTCTCGAACTTGTGGCGTGTTGGTTCGGGGATCTGCTCGAGCAGGCCACGCATATCGCAGATCACCGTCTCGCCGCCACTGTCGGGCGGCTGCTTGCAATAGAACGCCAGCGCGCGTGGATTGTCCGGCATGTAGGACATTTCCTGATGGAGCTGGATATAGACGTGGGGCGGAGTGCGCGTTGCCTCCATCGCCGGCCCCTTGATCGCCTTGCGGTTCGAGGTGCCTCCCGCATAGCCCTTCGCATAGGATTTGAACCGGTCCATCATCGCGATGAAATCGTCGGTTTCGGCCACTGGAAAGCCGCGCCAGACAATCGCCCCGAACGAAACGAGCGCGGCTTCGATGGCCTTGTGGTTGACCGTCATCCAGTCAGCAAAGGCAGGCATGCCCTGCGCGAGCGCGTGGCCTTCCGGCTCGATCCACAAAGGCGGCGCGCCGGGATAGGGTTCGGAAAGGCGCACCGGCCCCGAAAACATGGCGCGTGCCGTGTCGAGCCGTTCGGATCGGGTCTGAACCGTCGCCATCACGCTTCTGCCGTTACCATCGTGCGTTCCTCGATCACGCTCTTGCCGTCTAGCGACATGGTGGTGCGGCCGATCTCGTCGAGGAACTCATAAGACCATGCGAGCACACCGGTGCGCACCGAGGGCGGCTCCAAGACGAGCGCCAGCGCGGCTTCGGCGATATGCTCTTCCTTCTCGATGGCGGGGTGGTCCGGCCCGAATTCAAGGCCGAGATTTTCAAGGCCCGGCGTCCACACCGCGCGCACTGGGGCGACGATGTTAACCGCAATGTTGTGTTCGTAGAGCTCGGCGGCGAGGCCGAAAGCGAGGCGATGATCGGCGGATTTCAGCGAAGCATAAAGCGCGTCGATCCCGAAATAGGCGAGATGATCGGCGTAGGGTTGCTTGGGCAGCTTGACCACCGAGCTTGAGCCGAGCGCGAGGATCGCGCCGCCGCCTTTCGCCTTCATGCGGGGCACCAGCATGCTGATGAGGTGCAGCGGGCCTTCGTAATACATGCCGATCTGGTTGCGCAGATCGTGCGCGCTGTATTCGTCGATGGTCTTGTAAAGCGGCGTTCCGGCATTGTTGACGAGAATATCGACCGTGCCGACCTCATTGTGGCACGCCTTGACGAAAGCCACGCGGCTCTCGGCATCAGCGACGTCAAGGCCGAGCGGGGTCGCCGTGCCGCCGAAGGCGCGGATCGCTTCGGCGACATCGTGGACCGTTCCGGAAAAACCCGAAGTCGGCCTGTCGACGCTGCGCGCGGCGAGCACGACGTGTGCGCCTGCCGAGGCGAGGCGTGTGGCAATGGCCCTGCCGATGCCCCGGCTCGACCCGGTGACAACTGCAACGCGGCCTGCAAGTGATTGCCTACTGTCCATCCGCTATGCTCCGGCAGCGATCAGGCGTCGGCGCGGCGCAGCAGCTTACCCGGCAGGGCGCCGGTATGCTCGCCGTTCTCCATGAACACCTCGCCGGCGACCAGCGTGGCCTTGATGCCTTGCGACTTCTGCGACAGGCGGCGCGCGCCCATCGGCAGGTCGTGGACGATCTCGGGCATCATCGGGCCGAATGTCTTGGGATCGAAAATGTTGATGTCGGCCATGTTGCCCGGCTTGAGCACGCCGCGGTCGGCAAAACCCCAGGCTTCCGCCGGTCGCCCCGTGATCATGTTGATGCATTCTTCCAACGGGATCAGGCCCTTCTCGCGCCAGAAATAGGCGATCAGGTGGCTCTGGATCGAGGAATCGGCGATCTGGCTGACGTGCGCGCCCGAATCCGAAAAGGTCATCGCGGTGAGCGGATGGCGGATCATCTGCACCGTTTCTTCTTCGGTTGAATGCGTGATCGGTTGCATGAACATCGCGTCGAGATTGCTCTCGATCGCCATGTCGATCACGATCTCGCCGGGATGTTTGCCGGTTTGCGCCGAAACCTCGGCCAGGCTGCGCCACGGCGGCATGACGTGATCGTAGATGTAGAACTTTTCCCAGTCGGGGCGCGGAGCCTCGGCTCCGGCGGTGCTGGTGTAATTGCCTTCCTTGATCGCATTGACCAGGAAGTCGCGCGTCGCCGGATCCTTGAGCGCAGCAAGTTGCGCCTCGAGCGGCTTGGAGCGGAACTCCTTCCAGGCGGGCAGCCGATCGAACGAGAGCGAGGAGCGGAACGAGGTCAGCGTGGTAATACCACGGCTGTGGGTCTGGCCGAACATCCGGCCGCCGGCCGCACGCGCTTTGTCCATATAGTCTAGCTGGCGACGATATTGCCCGCCAAGTACGCCAAAGGTGACCAGCACGCCGGTCTCGACTGCAAGGTCGTATAACCAGGTATAGAACTCGTCGAATGCGGGCGTGCCGACCGGATGGGTCTCCTGCGCCATCTCGAACGCGGTGCCCCTGCGGCCCTTCATCTGGCGCACCAGTTCGGAAACTTCGTGGCGCGAGGCAAGGCGCGAGGCGACAAACCGATCATCGGCAGTAAGATGCGCGGTGGCGCGCGAGGTCGAAAAGCCGATCGCGCCGGCATCAAGCGCGCGGTTCAATTCGCCCTTCATGTTTGAAAGATCGTCGTCGCTCGCCTCTTCCTCGAAGGCGCGCTCGCCCATCGCCCAGGTGCGCAGGGCCGAGTGGCCGATATAGGCGGAGTAGTTTATGCCCTTGGGCAGCGCATCGACGACGTCTAGATATTC
>CAMDQY010000013.1 GCA_945906005.1 Novosphingobium sp. Chol11
CCTGACCGCGCGTCAGGTCGAGACGACAACCAAGGTGGGCTACACGGCGGACCGGAAGCAGCGGGGCCTGAACTTGCAGGTAACGGCAAGCGCGAGTGGGTATGCGCGCTCATGGGTATTCCGATACACTAGCCCGATCACGCAAAAGCCGCGGGAGATAGGCTTGGTCATTGCAGATATCCATGACTGGGGGAAGGCGAAGGCCGGTCCGCTTGCGAATCGGTATATCGCGATGTTCCCTGTATGTACCGAAACAGCGTGACGATGTCAAGATAAAAGAACCAAATAGGTTATATGTCTGGCGGTTGCGCACTGTGAGCAGAGCGCCGCCCGCACTTGTCCGCGCGCCGCCCTCCCTCTAATAGCCCCCGATCCCGCGCAGAGAGAACCCGCCCTCATGCTTCGCCGCCTCTTTGACTGGACCATGGAGAAGGCGGCGCATCCGCACGCACAGTGGTGGCTGGCGGCATTCTGCTTCATGGAAGCGAGCTTCTTTCCCGTCCCGCCGCATCCTTTGCTTGGCCTGATGTGCCTCGCCGAACCGAAAAAGGCGCTGCGCTTTGCCGTGGTCGCCACACTGGCCTCGGTCGCCGGAGGAATGCTCGGCTATGCGATCGGCCACTTCGCCTACGAGGCTTTCGGCACGGCACTGCTCAAAGCGCTTGGTCTTGCCGACAGCTTCCCAGCTGCGGTGTGCTATCTGCGCGAATACGGCTTCTGGCTGTTCGTTGCAAAGGGCGCGACGCCGATCCCGTTCAAACTGCTGACCATCACAGCCGGGTTCATGACGATGCCGCTCGGAACTTTCATCCTGGGCAGTATCGTCTCGCGCTCGATCAGCTTCATGATCGTGGGAGTGCTGTTCCGCCTGTTCGGCGCTCCGATCAAGGCCATGATCGACAAGCACCTCGGCAAGGTCACGGTCGCATTCGTCGCTCTCGTCATCGGTGGATTCGCAGCAGTCACCCTGCTTGGCGGTGACGGCAAGAAAACCAGCGAAAAATGCGCGACAGCGAGCGAACTACCGGCCTAGTTCAAATAATCCCGGCTGACTTGCCCGCGCGTTCGAAAATGCCGATGATCCGCTCGACCTGATCGGCGGTATGTTCGGCGCAGAGCGAACAGCGCAGCAGCGTCATGTTGGCGGGAGTCGCGGGGGGCCGCGCAAGGTTAACGTAAAGTCCTTCGTGCAGCAGCGCTTCCCACATCGTCGCACCTCGTTCCAGGTCGGGCATGATGACCGCGATGATCGCGCTCTGCGGGGTGGCGGTGCCCAACGTGAAGCCAAGCGCCATGATCCCGGCGTGGAGCTTGCGTGAATTCTCCCAAAGGTGCTGGCGCTTGTTGTGCACGTGCATCAGCTTGCGGATCGAGGTTGCCGCGGTCGCTACGACGCTTGGCGGCAGGCTCGCGGTAAAGACATAGGGGCGGCAGACCAGCCGTAACACTTCGAACTTGGGGTGGTTGGATACGCAGAAGCCGCCGACCGTGCCGACGCTCTTGGAGAACGTCCCGATCACAAAATCGACCTGGTCGAGCACGCCCTGGTCCTCGGCGACGCCGCGCCCATTGGGGCCGATGAAACCCATCGAGTGCGCCTCATCGACGAGAACCATCGCGCCGTTGGCCTTGGCTATTCCAACCATTTCCCTGAGCGGCGCGATGTCGCCCATCATCGAATAGACGCCCTCGAGTATCACCAGCTTGCCCGCGCCCTCGGGAATGCGCTTCAGACGCTTCTCCATCGCCTCGATGTCGTTGTGCCGGAACGGCACGACCTCGGCGTCGCCCAGCTTGCAGCCGTCCCAGATCGAAGCGTGGCTGTCGATGTCGAGAACGATGTAGTCGCCCTTGCCAGCGATGGTGCTGATGATGCCGAGATTGGCCTGATAGCCGGTGGAGAACACCATGGCGTGTTCCATGGCGTAGAAATCCTTCAAGGCCTGTTCGACCTCGCGATGCCCTACATAGGTGCCATTGAGCACCCGGCTGCCAGTAGTTCCCGAACCGAACAGATCGAGAGCTTCCTTGCCCGCCGCAATCACGTCGGGATCAAAGGTCATGCCCATGTAGTTGTAGGTGCCGAGCAGGATCGTTTCACGTCCGTTGCAGATCGCCACGGTGGGCGAGAGCACCCGCTCCATCACCAGGTTGAACGGATCCTCCACGCCGGTCGCGAGCAATGCGCGGCGCATCTCAATGATGTCGTCGAACTTCGAAAAGAGATCGGTCATCCCAGGAGTTTCACCACTGCATCGACAAGCTGGCCATAGGTCTCGATTTCGGCCTGCTGGTTCATCGATATGATGATGTCGAACTCGTCCTCGATCGCAGCGACGAAATCCATCACCGTCAGGCTGTCGAATTCGAGGTCGTCGGTGAAGCTGGTCGAGTCAGTAATTTCCAGGCTCTTCTTGTTGAAGGGCTCGATCAGCGCACGAGTGCTGGCGTCAATGTCTGGGCGGTCCATGGCGAGGGTTCCTAGATTTAGATTGGGGCGCAAAAGAGGCGCGGGAGGGCACTTGTCAAGCTCGCGCTCAGAGCAGCGACTGGACTGCGGCCATGAACGGCCCGATCGAGACCGGCTTTGAAAGGTAGCCATCGGCCCCGGCATCACGGATGCGCTCCTCGTCGCCCTTGCCAGCATAGGCAGTGACAGCAAGCACGGGGATCGCCCGCAGCACCTTGTCGGCCTTGGCTGATACGATCAGTTCGAGACCCGAAATGCCGGGGAGCTGGATGTCCATGATGATGAGATTGGGAACGAACCGCCGGGCTGCATCGAGCACTTCGTGTCCATCGGCGACAGGCTCGACCGCGAAGCCCTGGTTCACGAGAACGTCGCAAAACAGCTTCCGGTTAAGATCGTTGTCCTCGACAACCAGGATTCGCTTTGCCATTCGCCGTTCCGCACACCATCTTGGGCCGTGACATACGCTCTATGCCCTGAAAGCGAGGCTGACAATTCTCAGGCAGGCACCATCCCCGGCAACCGATCCGCAGGCGCTTGCCCTTGCCGCGCTCGGCTGGATTGTCGGCCAGCCTGACCGGGCGGAACGATTGCTTGCGCTTTCGGGGCTGACTCCCGATGCACTGCGCGAAGGACTGGGCGATCCGGCGGTCTTGGCCGCGGTGATCGAATTCCTCTGCGCTTATGAGCCGGACCTGATCGCGGCAGCCGATGCGCTGGGCGTCGAACCGCAGCAGCTTGCCGACACGAGAGAGAACCTAACCAAATGACCCGTCCGCTAGTTATCTCCGATTGTGACGAGGTGCTGCTCCACATGGTCGGCCCGTTTGGTGAGTGGCTCGAGGAAGCGCACGGCATCCGTTTCGATATGAGCGGCGGCGATTTCGCCCGCTCGATGAAGCAGGTGGGCACGGGCGAACCGGTGCAACTCGAAGACATATGGAAGCATCTCAAGGCGTTCTTCGACAGTGAGATGCACCGACAGTATCCTATCGAGGGATCGGTGTCGGCCATTGCGGTGCTTGCGGAAAATGCCGACGTGGTGGTGCTCACCAACCTGCAGGACCAGCACCGCGACAGCCGCGCCCGCCAGCTTGCCGATCATGGCATCGAGCTGTGCGTCTTCACCAATCAGGGGCCGAAAGGACCGGCGTTGCAGGCGATCCTTGATGAATACCAACCCAGCCGGGCGGTGTTCATCGACGATCTTGCTCAGCATCACGGCTCGGTCGCCGAAATCGCGCCGCATGTCGATCGGCTGCACCTGTGTGGCGAACCGCGGATCGCGCCGCATATATCCTGTGCGCTCAAGGCCGGGCACGCCCATGCGCGGATCGACACCTGGGACCATGCGCTGCCGTGGCTGCTGACGCGGCTGCATGGCGAAATCGAAGACTGAGGACTGTCAATGACAGACGCCGAAATCGAAGCGAAACTGGCCGAATTGGGCCTTGCCGTGCCCGTTGCTGCCGCACCCGTCGCTGCCTATGTGCCGGTGGTGATCGCGGGCGGACTGGCGCACGTCTCCGGCCAGTTGCCGTTTGTCGATGGCAAGCTCGTTACCGGGCGGCTGGGCGAGGATGTGTCGCTGGAGGCCGGGACGCAGGCGGCGCAGGCCTGCGCACTCATGATTCTCGCTCAGCTCAAGCAGGCTTTAGGTTCGCTTTCGCGGGTCGAGCGGATCGTCAAACTGGGAGCGTTTGTGAGTTCGACCGCAGATTTCACTGATCAGCCCAAGGTTGCAAATGGAGCCTCTGAACTGATGGGCCATGTGTTCGGCGAGGCGGGCAAGCATGCGCGCAGCGCGGTTGGTGTGCCGGTGCTGCCGCTCGGCGCGGCGGTCGAGGTCGATGCGATTGTCGCTATCCGCGCTGATTGACCGCTGGCTGGCACCGACTCCAGCGGCGGGAAAGGCCGACTGGATCGGGCAATGGACCTTTGCCCATCGCGGATTGCACGGGCAGGACTTGCCCGAAAACTCGCTGGCAGCTGCGCGTGGCGCGATTGCTGCGAAATTCGGCATTGAATGCGACGTGCAGCGCAGCCGGGATGCTACGCCGATGGTATTTCACGATTGGGATGTGGAGCGGTTGCTCGGCCTTGAAGGCGAGACCGAAGCATTCATGGCCGACGAATTGAAGGCGATGCGCTATCCGGGAACGGAGGAAGGGCCAGTCGCTCTCTCCGAACTTCTTGACTTGATTTCTGGGCGTGTGCCGCTGCTGATCGAGATCAAGTCCAAGCGCGGCTATGACGTGGAGCAGTCGTGCGAATTAGTGCAGAAAGTCGTTGAAAAATATCGCGGCCTCCACGCGGTGATGAGTTTTGATCCGCGCGTGTCGCGCTGGTTTGCTCGGCATAGTCCGGAAACGGTGCGCGGTCTGGTGATAACCGAGGAAGGCACGAAGGGCCTGCGCGGCGACCTGCGCCGCCACGTCGCGCTATGGCACGCAAAGCCCGATTTCCTTGCTTACGACATCCGCGATCTGCCCAGCCGCTTTGCCGCTCGCCAGCGCGCGCGCGGCATGCCTGTGGCGACATGGACCGTGCGCAGCCCCGAATTGCTCGAGCGTGCCAGCCGCCATGCCGATGCCCCGATTGCCGAGGGTGCGGGGATCGCGGCATGAGCGACAGTGAATTTACGATCCGCTTGGCCGACGCGGTCACCGATCTGCCGGCTGATCAATGGGACGCGTTGACCGACGGAGCTAATCCGTTTGTCAGCCACGAGTTCCTGTCGTTATTGGAGGAATCGGGTTCTGTCGGCGGCAGGAGCGGCTGGCGGCCGCTGCCGATCGTGGCCGAAGGTGCCGATGGCGTGCTGGCTGGTGCGCTTCCCGCCTATGTCAAGCAGCACAGCCAGGGCGAATATGTGTTCGACCATAGCTGGGCCGATGCCTTCCAGCGTGCGGGCGGCGACTATTTTCCCAAGATACAGATCGCCGCGCCGTTCACTCCGGCGACCGGACCGCGTGTACTCACTCGTATACCGGGCCTTGCGGTGCCACTGCTTCAGGCTGCCGAGGAGCTGTGCCGGGGCAATGGCCTGTCCTCCGCGCATGCCACCTTCATCGAGGATGGGCAGGTCGAACTGTTCGAGCGCGCGGGCTGGCTGATCCGGCATGACATCCAGTTTCACTGGGAGCGCCGGGGCTACGAGAGCTTCGACGAATTTCTTGCCGCGCTATCTTCGCGCAAACGCAAGGACATAAGGAAAGAGCGGGCCCGCGCGCAGGCGGGTCTAGATATCCGGTTGTTGACCGGCGGCGACATCAAGCCCGAGCACTGGGACGCGTTTTGGCGGTTCTATCAGGATACCGGTATGCGCAAGTGGGGTACGCCCTACCTTACGCGCGCAGCATTCGCGCTGATGGGCGAACGCATGGCCGATCGTATTGCGCTGGTGCTGGCCTATCTGGATGGCGAAGCGGTAGCCGGTGCGCTCAACTTCATTGGCGCGCATACGCTGTTCGGTAGATACTGGGGCGCGCTGGTCGATCTGCCGTTCCTGCATTTCGAGCTCTGTTATTATCAGGCGATCGATCTTGCCATTGCCTTGCGGCTCGACCGCGTCGAGGCAGGAGCGCAGGGCGGTCACAAGCTGGCGCGCGGCTATGAGCCGGTGCGCACCACGTCGGCGCATTTCATCGCTCACCAAGGATTCCGTGAGGCCATCGCCGATTTTCTCGAGCGCGAGCGCAAGGGCGTGGCCCAGGATCAATTCTGGCTTGGCGAAAGGACGCCGTTCCGCAAGGAAACTTGAATGCGTTCAGGCCGCCTTGCGGCTGGTTTCCGAGAGCCACTGGCGTGCGCGGCGCTGCGCTTCGGCAATTTCACGCGCGGTCATCTCCTCCGAGATCTCGGCACGGCAGAACTGCGCTTCTTCATGGCCGCCAACTGCGGCCAGGTTGAACCACTTGTGCGCTTCGATAAGGTCGCAGGCGACGCCGTGGCTGGCTGTCGAGAATGCGACGCCAAGTTCGTAAAAGGCTGCGCGGTCGCCATCGGCAGCAGAGGCAAGGCAATGCGCCACGAAAATATCCGCCGTCTCAATATTCGCGGGCATGACGCCCTTGGCAGAACCATTACTCAACCAACCGTTTTCCATCATCTCCACATACCCCCTGTCGGTCGGGACCCCATTGCCCGTCCATGAAACGGAAGCTGGCCTTTCATGGTCAACAAATGGTTAATGACAGCTCCGCTTTTTTTGCATGGGTTGGCCCTGTGTCGATGTGCAGCGATCTTTTTCAGCGACAAACCCTTATGAGCGCTTGTGCGGAAACTGGCGCGCAATTATAGGCGCGGCAACGCGGCTCGTGGGGTTATCGGGAATGCCCGAAACGGCAGGACGAAGCGACGCTGAATTAGTTGTAGCGGAGTTTCTGGATGGTATCGCCTTTGGCTGACGAAATAGACGTGCTGGTGAAAGCCCGGCGCGAAATTGGCGGAAGCTACGTCCCCTCCGAAGACGAGGAATACATGAATGAGAGGCAGCGGGACTATTTCCGCAAGCTGCTGAACGGCTGGAAACGGCTGATCCTCGATGCATCCGCCGGCACATTGCAACAATTGCAGGACGGCCCGATCCGCGAACCCGACCTCAACGATCGCGCCTCAAGCGAAACCGAATGGGGAATCGAATTGCGCACCCGCGACCGGCAGCGCAAACTGATTACGAAGATCGAGTCCGCGCTCCGCCGGATCGAGGAAGGTGAATACGGCTTTTGCGAGGTCACCGGCGAGCCGATCGGCCTGGGGCGTCTCGTCGCCCGCCCGATTGCGACAATGACGGTCGAAGCGCAGGAAGCGCACGAACGCCGCGAAAAGGTCTCGCGCGACGATTGAAAACCTAGTTCAGCGCCAGAGTGGCCCGCAAGCTCGGCTTTAAGGTTTTGTTTGCCAGAATAATTTAGTGGTCCCCGAGGCGGAATTTGGCGCCGAGTGCTGCCGGTTCCGTTAAACCGATTTCACATGCAATGGACTGGCCCTACTGGAATGGACGAAAATCGACATCTAGACCGCGACAGCCTCTTTTTGATGGCTGACATGCGCGTGGATGGCGAGGACGGCGAGCACCGAATCAAGGTGCGCAACCTCTCGCCTGGGGGCATGATGGGCGAAGGGCACGTACGCGTCGCGCGCGGGAATCTCGTAAAAATCAACGTCCGCAATATCGGCTGGCTCGAAGGGACCGTCGCCTGGGTCCAGGATGATCGCTTCGGGGTTGCCTTCGTCGAGGAAATCGACCCCAAGCTGGCACGAGCTCCGCTCGCCACCGATACGCACCATGAAGACTACACGCGAGTTCACCGCACGCTCGGCTATCTTAAGAACCCTGGCGGTACCTTGCGGAAGATCTGATCTTTCCTGCGAGCCTGCATGACCGATCGCTTGTCACCTCCCATTCCCACGTTTCCGTAACTGTCAGAATCGGCTAGGCAGCGTGCATGGCGTTGCCCACCCGGCCTTTGATGATTGCGGTAGCCGCGATGATGGCGGCGGTACTGGGCGGCTGCAACTCGTCGACCGATTCCCAGCTCAACGTAGTCGCCATTGGTGAACCTGACGATCCGCTCGAAAAAGGCGTGCGTTTGTCTCCGGCAGGCCAGCTTGTGCGCGCCGCAACCGCGGAAGGCCTGGTTGCCTTCGATGAACAGGGGCGCGTCATCCCCGCGCTTGCCGACCGCTGGATCGTGACGGATGACGGTCAGAGCTATATTTTCCGCCTGCGTGACGGCACCTGGCGCGACGGCAGCGACCTCACTGCAAATGCGGCAGCGCGCGCGTTGCGCAAGGCGCTCCGGGAACTTCGCGGCACTCCGCTGGGCCTCGACCTAGCGGGTGTCGATGAAGTTCGCGAAATGGCGGGCCGCGTGGTCGAAATCCGGCTCTCTCATCCTGCCCCATATCTGCTGCAATTGCTGGCGCAACCCGAGCTGGGCCTGATGCGGGGTGGTTCGTCGGCAGGACCGATGCGGCTGGGGCGCGAGGGCGCGACAGCGCTGTTGACGCCGATACCGCCGGTTGAGCTCGGCCTGCCAGAAATAAGCAGATGGGATGAACGTTCCCGCGCGATTGCGCTAACTTCGACCGCCAGCGAGGAGGCGGTAAGCCGGTTCAATTCCGGAGACGCCGACCTGGTGCTCGACGGCCGGCTAGCGACGTTTCCGCATACCGCGTCGGTTGGAATCTTGCGGGGCACGATTCAACTCGATCCGACGGAGGGACTGTTCGGCCTGCAAGTCATGTCTGCCCAAGGCTTTCTTGCTGATCCGACCAACCGCGAAGCGCTCGCGCTGGCCATTGATCGCGACGCCTTGATCGCGCGTTTCGGTGTCGATGGCTGGAAAGATACCACCGACCTGGTGCCCGCTTCACTTGAAGCTAAACCGGATAGCGTCGTCGAGGAAAGGTGGGCGGATTTATCGCTCGATGCGCGCCGCGTCCTCGCTGCGGCTCGGGTTGCAGCATGGCGGCAAACAAATGGCGGAAATGGCGGTCCACCTATCATCTCGGCATGGTTGCCCGTGGGTCCTGGCTCGGACAAGGTGTTCGCACGCCTCAAAGAGGATTTCGCCGTGATTGGCGTAAAACTTACGCGCGCCAGATTGGGCGATACCGGAGACCTCAGGTTGATGGATGTTGTTGCACGATATCCCCGCGCGATCTGGTATCTCAACCGCTTGAACTGTACGGTCGGCAAGGCGGCCTGCTCGCCGGATGCCGATGCGGCACTTTCCAAGGCGCGCAAGGCGACTGACCCGGCCGAAAGCGCGAAGCTGATTTCACAGGCACGGGAACTGCTCACCGACGCCAACGTGTTCATTCCCTTCGGCTCGCCGATACGCTGGGCCCTGGTGCGCAGCGACGCCGTCGGCTTTGTCCCGAACACTTGGGGCTGGCACCCGTTGAAGCCGATGGCGCTGCGCCCCAAGTAACTTCGGGTAAGGCCAACTGCCGAAAAGGACATTTGCATGCCCGACCAAGCCCGTGCCATTCCGCTGCGTCCCGAGCTTTCGCTGGGCAGTGATCCAGCCTCGGTGCGAAGGCGGATCGAGGCGATGGAGCGGCTGCTCGAACGCTCGTTCCATGTTCCGGGTACCAAGCTGCCGGTCGGGCTGGATTCGATCATCGGGCTGATCCCCGTGGCAGGTGACATCCTTGCTGGCGCCATTGGCCTCTATTGCGTCTGGGAAGCACGCAACCTCGGCATGTCGAAGTGGCATCTGGTTCGCATGCTCGGCAATATCGGGTTCGACACCCTGGTCGGCTCGGTACCGCTGGCAGGCGACGTGTTCGACTTCCTGTTTCTGTCGAACACCCGCAACCTGCGGATTATCCGCAGGCACCTGGACAAGCATCACCCCAGCAGCAAAATCATCGAGGGCTAAGATGGTGCGAGGGATCGCGCCTCTCGCCCTGTTGCTGCTTTGCGCCTGCGGTCAAGGGCGAGACGATTCGGGCCCAGAGCCCGTGACGAGGGACGAGGCGCGCGCGCTCGACGAAGCTGCTGAAATGCTCGAGGAGCGTCGCATGGCGCCCGAGCAATTGCGAAATGTCCCGGCTGTCGATACGGCTCCCGTGCAGGGCAAGAATGCACAGGGAGCATAACAGGATGCTGCAAGGTAAGTCGATCGTCGTAACTGGCGGCGGGCGCGGAATAGGCCGCGAGACTGCGCTCTGCTGCGCTGCAAAGGGCGCCAATGTGATCGTTGCGGATCCCGGCGTGGCTGCGGATGGCATTGGCGAGGATGCAGTACCGGCTCAGGCAACGGTCGATGCGATCCTGGCCGCAGGCGGCACCGCTTACGCCAATTTCGGCAGCGTCGCCGATCCTGCCCAGGCTAATGCGATGATCGAGCAAGCGGTTGAGCAGTTCGGGCGGCTCGACGGCGTGATCAACGCCGGTGGCTACCTGCGAGACGGCTGGTGGCACAAGATGTCGCGGTCGCAATGGGACGAAATGATCGACGTCCATCTCAACGGCTCATTCAATATGTGCAAGGCGGCAACGCCTTATTTCCGCGAGCAGGAGAGCGGCAGCTTCGTGCTGTTCACCTCGCCATCGGCGATCATCGGCAACCCGGCGCAGTCGAATTATTCGGCGGCCAAGCACGGCGTGATCGGGCTGATGCAGTCAATCGCGTTGGATATGGCGCGGTTGAAGGTGCGCGCTAATTGCATCGCGCCCACAGCGATGACACGGCTGGTCGAAGGCGCGATGCGCGCCAATGGCGCGGACGATGAATACGTGGCGAAGGTCGCCGCGAGCATGGGTGCAGACAAGATCGCACCGCTCGCTGCATGGCTGGTATCTGACGATGCGGCGGACGTTTCGGGCTACATCATGGGTGCGCGCGGGGAAGAGGTTTCATTCTACGACCTGCCGCGCCCAATCGCCCGGATGACGCACGAAGGTGGCTGGACGATAGAGGCGCTCGCGGAGCGGTTCGGCCCGGCGATCCGTGAGCACGGTGGGATTGGGCTAGGCAAGATGGAAATTTAGTCGAGGCGAACTTTTCCGCGATTTGCCTTCACTGTCCCGCGCACTTTCTTGCCCTTGAGCCGTTGCACTTTACCAACCCGGTTGAGCCGGCTTTTCTTGCGTTGTTCCGGTTCAAACAGCGCCTTTTCGAGCAGTTCGGAAAGGCGTTCGCGGGCATCGGCGCGGTTCATTTCCTGCGTCCTGAACCGCCGCGCGGCGATGACGATCTCGCCGCCAGCGGTCATTCGGCTGCCTGCAAGCAGCTTCAGTCGGCGGAATACCTCGGGCTGCAAGCGCAGTGCATAGACATTGCAACGCAGCTGCACCGCAGTCGCGACCTTGTTGACGTTCTGTCCACCCGGTCCTGATGCGGCGATGAAGCTTTCGCTGACCGATGCCAGCGCGCGTTCAATAATCTCAGACATTATCCTTGAACCCGAGCGCAGCAAAATCGGCGGGGAGCGGACTGACGGCGACGATATCGGCCTTGCCCTCTCGCGTGACGGTCAGTCCGGCGGCGTGGAGCATGGTTCGCCAGGCTCCTTTCCCATCGCCGTAAACCGGATCGCCCATCAGGGCCGTCCCCAGGCCCGATGCGGCGTGGACCCTGATCTGGTGGGTGCGGCCAGTCTCTGGTCGGAATTCGACCAGCGTCAGTCCATCGCGCTCGGCCAGCTTGCGCCAGTGCGTGATCGCGGGTTTGCCCTTGCGCGCCGGGATCATCCGCCAGCCGTCCTTCTCGCTGCTGATCTTGGAGAGCGCGAGATCGATCGTTCCTTCGTCTGCCGCGACCGGCCCAGCGACCAAGCCGAGATAGCGCTTGGCGACGCGGCGCTCCTCGAAAGCGAGCGAAAAGCGCTTCAGTGCCTTGGGATTACGCGCCAACAGCAGGCAGCCCGAGGTGTCGTGATCGAGCCTGTGAACCGGCTGGGGCTCGCGCGCGAAGCCAAGCCTCAGAAAAGGCAGTTCGTCCTGCAGGCTCGGCCCGCCCTTGCGCGGAGGATCAAGCGGCAGCCCGGCGGGCTTATCGATCACCAGCGCCTCGCCGTCCTCGAACAGGATGTCGATGGCCCTCACGAAACGGCCGCGGCAATTCGGCGCATCGCCTCGCGAAGTGTGTCCTCGCTGGTGGCAAAGCTGATTCGGAAGCCGTCGCGACTGCCAAATGCCGAAGCCGGAACGATGGCTACGCCATGTTCGAGCAGGTGCATGGCGAGCGCGGTGTCGTTTTCAAATCGACCCATCAGCGGCGCGGCATCGACCATGCAGTAGAACGCGCCGTCTGGCACCGGGGTGGACAGGCCGGGGATCGCATTGATCCCAGCCACAGTGAGATCGCGGCGCGCGCGGAAGCTCTCGCGCCAACCAGAAAGGAAGTCCTGCGGCCCTTCGAAGGCGGCGACTGCGGCTGCCTGGCTGATCGACGCCGGATTTCCCGAGGAGTGCGATTGCAGCTTGGTCATTGCCTTGATCAGCCATTCCGGCCCGCTCGAAACGCCGATGCGAAATCCTGTCATCGCGTGGCTCTTGGATACGCCGGAGACGGTCAGCACGCGGTCGGCAAGGTCGGGGCAGACGACAGACAGCGTGGCGTGCGGCTGGCCGGTGTAGGAGAGCGGCGCGTAGATATCATCGCTCATCACCATGGTCCGTGGGTTTCGGCGTAGCACCTCGCCGATGCCCGCCAGCATCTCGGCAGGATAGACCGCGCCGGTCGGGTTGCCGGGGCTGTTGAGCAGCAGCCACTGAGTACGCGGCCCGATCAGCGCCTCTAGGTCGCCCGGCGTGAAACGGAAGCCGTGGCTCGCATGGGTGATCAGCGGGACCACGGTGCCGCCAGCAAAGCGCACGATCTCGGGATAGCTGACCCACCACGGCGCGGGCACGATCACTTCCTCTCCTTCGCTGACGGTCGCGAGGATCGCGTGGAAGATCGCCTGCTTGCCGCCCGCGCTGACGACGATCCGCTCCGGTGAGGTCTCGATTCCGAGATCGCGCGAAAAATGCAGCGCGGCGGCGCGTTTCATCGCGGCGGTGCCGCCCACGGCGGTATATTTGGTATCGCCTGCATCGAGCGCACGCTTGGCCGCCTCGATGACGTTCGGCGGTGTGGCGAAATCAGGCTCGCCGACCGAAAGCGAGATCACATCGCGCCCCTCTTCGCGCAGGGCAATGGCGCGGTCGGTCATGGCGACGGTCTGCGATGGGGCGATGCGCGACAGCGCAAGAGACGTGTGGTTCATTTCAGCAATTCCGCTTTCCTCAATCCGCGCATCGCGTTGCCGACGAAAAATCCGCTGGCGAGATCGTCGAGCGTAAGCTCTGCTTCGCTTGCCCGGCCCTGCTCGATAAGCGACTGGCGCAGCACGCCGGGCAACAGACCAAGCGCGGCTGGCGGAGTGAGCAGCCGTCCGTCGCGATCTACGAATACGGAGTTATAGCAGCCCTCGGTGACAAGCCCATCGTCGCGCACGAACAGCGCTTCGTGTGCGCAAGCCTCGCGCGCGGCCTCGAGCCCGGCCTCGTAGAACCAGCGGTCGCTGGTCTTGTGCCGCAGCCGCCAGTCGCCGGCATCGATTGGCAGGCGCATGGCCGTGCAGAGGATCGGTTCGGTTTCGGGCGCCGGCATTTCGGATAGCTCGAGCGTGGTGGCGCCGCTGCGCGCCGCGATCAGGCGCAGCTTTGCAGGCAGCTCAGCCTCGAAGCACAAGGCATGAATGGCATTGCGCATCTGATGGCGGTCGAATTCGAAGCCGAGTTCCGCCGCGCTTGCCTTCATCCGTTCCAGATGCAGTTCGAGCAGCGTTACGCCCTGTTCGGGCGTAAAGGCCATGGTCTCGATAAGGTCGAAGCGGCTCGCGGTCATGTCGCCTGCCGATTGCCGCAGGAACGCTCCCTTGACCAGACATTCCCGCCATTCGGGCAGGGATTCCGAATCCGCGACAATTGCCGAGCCGACCCCGAGAACGGCGAGACCGCCGCCGGACTGCGGTCCGTTACGGTCAGGCGTGAGGCGAAGCGTGCGGATCGCGACGTTGAACGCAGCATCGCCCGCGCTGGCGTCCGAGGCGTCAGGGTCGATCCGCCCGATCGCGCCGCAATAGTGGCCGCGCGGCGCATGTTCGACCCTATCGATCAGTTCCATCGCCCGGATCTTGGGCGCGCCGGTGATCGAGCCGCAGGGAAACAGCGCGCGCAGCATATCGACCGCGCCGGTCGAGGGTGGCAGATCGGCGAGGATGGTCGATGTCATCGAGTGAAGTGTTGGGTAAGTCTCGACGGTAAAAGCATTTTCTACCCGCACCGATCCCGGCTGGGCGACGCGCGAGAGATCGTTGCGCAACAGATCGACGATCATCAGGTTTTCTGCTCGATCCTTATCCGAGCGTTTAAGATCGGCAATCAGCGCCTCGTCTTCAGCCACGTCGCGACCTCTCGGACGAGTGCCCTTCATCGGCTTGGCCATGGCGCGATCGGCGCAGATCGCGAAGAACAGTTCCGGCGAGAAACTCAGCAGCCAGTGCGTGCCATCGTGGATCACGCCGCCGTAGCCAGCCTTTGCCGCCGGGCGGATCGCGGCATAAAGCGCGAGCGGATCCCCATGCCAGGTGCCGACCAGCGGTAGCGTCAGATTCGCCTGGTATATGTCGCCTGCCCGAATCGCTTCCTGGATCGCTGCAAACGCCGCTTCATATTCTCCGGGCGGGACCGAGGGATCGAGCGGACCTATGCCTGCCGGGCCGTTACCGCCTTGGACCGCGAGCCATGTGGGCATGTCGCCAACCGCGATTGTCTCGTAATGCTCGAACGCGCCGAACCATATGAGCGGCCCGTCGGCTCCGGTGCGTGTTCCTGCCAGCGCGGTAAGCTTTGGCTCAAGGCACAGTCCCGCCTCATAGGCGAGATAGCCCGCGAGATGCAGGCCCTTCGCCGACAGTTCGCGCAGCTTGTCGAGTGCGGGCTCCACCTCCTGCGCGCGCCGGGCGACGACTACCTCGAGCGGCGCGCGATAGAGGCGCGCGTCGGCCGCGGCCCTGTCACCATCGAGGTCGCGCGCATCGTCAAGCAGGATGAATGGTTGTGGCATCGGGTCTCGTAAGCGTCTTGCAGAAGGCCGCGTCCTAGCCGCCTGCGGGCAACCATGCAAAACCTCTCGCCTTGGCGCAGGCGCGTGCCTATCAAGCGGGCGGTTGGGTAAACTCGGGAGCGCATTGCATGGCGGAAATCTCCCTCGGTCTGGGCCTTAATGGCGAGAGGCAGGTGCTGCGGCTCGACCGGGCGAACCGCCACGGACTGATCGCGGGCGCGACCGGCACCGGCAAGACCGTGACCTTGCAGACCATCGCCGAGCAGTTTTCCGCCAATGGCGTGCCGGTGTTCCTTGCCGACGTGAAGGGCGACCTTTCGGGCATAGCAATGGCGGGCAGCTCCCAGTTCAAGAACGCCGACAAGCTCGAGGCGCGGGCCAAGGAAATCGGCCTGACCGACTATACCTACCGCGATAATCCGGCGGTGTTCTGGGACCTCTACGGCGAACAGGGTCACCCGATCCGCACTACCATCTCGGAGATGGGGCCGCTGCTGCTTGCCCGGCT
Source organism: Novosphingobium sp. Chol11 (assembly GCA_945906005.1). GTDB lineage: Bacteria > Pseudomonadota > Alphaproteobacteria > Sphingomonadales > Sphingomonadaceae > Novosphingobium. Next base: position 15,554 of record CAMDQY010000013.1, read on the forward strand.
GATGGACCTAAACGACACGCAGGAAGGTGTGCTCAACATCGTGTTCCGCTATGCCGACGATCAGGGAATGCTGCTGCTTGATCTGGACGACCTGCAAGAGATTCTCTCCCATGTCGCTGATAATACAGCAGATTTAACCTCCAAGTACGGCAACGTGTCCAAGCAGTCGGTCGGCACGATCCAGCGCCAGGTGCTCTCGCTCGACAGCCAGGGCGCGGGGCAGTTCTTTGGTGAACCGGCGCTCGAGATCAACGATTTCATCAAGTGCGACGACCAGGGCCGCGGGCTCATCAGCATTCTCGCTGCGGACAAGCTGATGCGCAGCCCCAAGCTCTTCGCCACGTTCTTGCTGTGGCTGCTCGCCGAGCTGTTCGAGACCCTTCCCGAGACCGGCGATCCCGACAAGCCGAACCTCGTGTTCTTCTTCGACGAGGCGCACCTCTTGTTCGATGACGCTCCCAAGGTGCTGGAGGACAAGATCGAGCAGGTTGTGCGGCTGATCCGCTCGAAGGGCGTGGGCGTATATTTCATCACCCAGAACCCGATCACATCCCCGAGGAAGTTGCCGGCCAGCTTGGCAACCGCGTGCAGTACGCGCTGCGCGCCTTCACCCCGCGCGACCAGAAGGCTATCAAGGCGGCGTCTGAAACCTTCCGCATCAACCCCGATCTCGATGTCGAGACCGCGGTCACCGAGCTCAAGGTCGGCGAGGCGCTGGTCTCCACGCTCGACGAGGATGGCGCGCCGACCATTGTCCAGCGCACGCTGATCGCGCCTCCATGCTCGCGGCTGGGACCGGTGACGCCCAAGGAGCGCGCCATCGTCCAGTCGATCAGCCCGCACGACGGCAAATAAGATACGGCTGTAGACCGCGAGAGCGCCGAGGAGGTGCTGCTCGCCAAGGCCTCGGACGCGGCGGCGACTGCCCAGGAAGTGGCCGAACAGGGCGAGGAGGAAGTGCGCAAGCAGCCGCGCAAGACTGTCTCGATGTGGGAGAAGACTGGCAAGGCGGTTGCGGGAGCGGTCGCGAGTTCTGCCGCGACGGTGATCGCGGCGAAGATCACGGGTCGCAAATCATCGTCGAACCCGGCACGCAATGCGGCGACCGCTGCGGCAGGCTCTATCGCGACGAGCATCGGCGGCGCGACCGTGGGGCGGTTTGTCAGGAACCTGATCGGCGGGCTGATGCGCTAGGGCTTATCCCGGCAGCACGATCTCCGCCCTCAGCCCGCCTTCGGCCCGGTTCGCCAGCACCAGCGAGCCGCCGTGTTGTTCGGCGATCGCGCGCGCCAGCGCCAGGCCAAGCCCCGCTCCTCCGGTCGCGGTGTTGCGCGAGGGATCGCCGCGCGTGAACGGATCGGTCATGCGCCCAAGATCGGCCTCGGGGATACCGGGCCCGTCATCGTCGATGCGGATACGCAGGTCCTTCCCGTCGCGGTGCATCGAAACCCGCGCCACGCCGCCATAGCGCAGCGCGTTGTCGATGAGGTTTCTCAGCGCCCGGCGCAGCCAGGTCGGCCGCAGGCTCACCACCATGCGGGCGCATTCCGCCAGTTCCACCGGCTTGCCCATGTCCTCGTATTCCTCGACCACCGAGGCGATGAGCGCGGACAGCTCTGTCCGCTCGGGCGCATCGCCCGGCCTGCCGACCCGCGCCAGCGACAGGATGTCGTCGAGCGAGCGGACGATGTCCTCGATCGTTCCGGCCATCTTTGCGCGCTCAGCCTCGTCAGGAACCGATTCGATGCGCACTCGCAAGGCGGCCAGCGGGGTCTTGAGATCGTGGCCGATGGCGCCCAGCATCACGTCCTTTTCATCGAGCATCGAGGCGATGCGCGCTTCCATGGCGTTGTGAGCGTCGATCAGGCGGCGCACGTCTTCGGGGCCGTCGGGCTCGAGCCGTTCGGCGGAATTGCGGGTGCGGGCGAAGGATTCGACCCGCCGCGTGAGGCGCGCCAGCGGCTGGGTGATTCGGCGCATAACCAGCGCGAGGACCGCGACGAGCACTGCATAGATCAGCACGGTTTGAACGATCAGCGGCCAGATCAGGTCTTGCAAGTCGCCGGGCATCCAGACGCGCGCCACCAGCCAGTCCTGCCGACCCTCGATCCGCACCCCGGCGATCATCACCGATCCTTCGGGCATGTGGCCACGATTGCCCAAATATGCGGCTCGCTGCCTCGCGCGTGCCAGCGCCTGTGGATCGTCGCGAACCGAACGGTGAATGACCGCGACTTGCGCGACCGAGATCCCGCGATCGGCAAGAATGCGTTTGAGCATGTGCTCAGCCATCGCGTCGCTCGGTTCGTCTGGACGCGCGGGCGAGCCCTGCGAACGGATCAGACGAAACCGCCCGAAGGGGCGCCGCTGATCGCCATGCATGGCGTGGTCATGCGCTCGCTCGCCCGCCAAACGCGGCTCGCCCTCGACCTCGACCTCGATGGCGATGCGAAAGGCCGCGGAATGGACGAATTCCGCTTCGCGACGCTCATATTGCGCCTTGTAGACGAAGAACGAACCGAAACCCTGAACCACCAGCAGCGCCAGCGCCACCGCGAGCATCAACTGACCGGTCATGTTGCGCGGCCACAGCTGCATCATCCAGTTTCGCGAACGACGCTCCGCACGTCGGCGGCCAGCATGTAGCCGCCGCCCCAAACGGTCTGGATCAGCTGTGGGCTGCGGCTATCCACCTCGATCTTGCGCCTGAGGCGACTGACCTGGTTATCGACCGCGCGATCGAACAGGTGCGCCTCGCGGCCCTGGACGAGGTCGAGCAGGCGGTCGCGGTCCATGACCTGCCGCGGATGGTCGAGCAGGGCCTTCAGCAACCGGAACTCCGCCGAGGAAATCGGCACGACCACGCCATCGCGATCGACGAGCCGGCGCTTGAGCGGATCGAGCTGCCAGCCTTCGAACAGGTAGATTTCGTTGTCCTCGACCGGTGTCCCGTTTCGACCGGCACGGCGCAGCACGCTGCGAATGCGCGCGACCAGTTCGCGTGGCTCGAACGGCTTGACGACATAATCGTCCGCCCCGATTTCGAGGCCGACGATACGGTCGGTTGCCTTGCCTTTGGCTGTCAGCAGGATGACGGGAATGTCGCGTGCCTCGACCACATGGCGGCACAGCGACAGTCCGTCTTCGCCGGGCATCATGATGTCGAGCAGCACAAGGTCCGGCACCTCGTCGCGCAGGACCGTGCGCGCCCGGGCTGCGCTGTCCGCCTCGGTTACGGCAAACCCCTGGCGCGAGAGGTACTCGGCCAGGGGCACGCGAAGCGTCGCCTCGTCATCAACGAGCAGCAGCCGGGGCTGATCCTCTTCGTTCATTCAGAAGCGCCCCCGAGCACTTAGCTAGCCGCGTGATCGTGATTCGTGCCCTGCTTCATTTCCTTCCACTTGGCACGCATCTGCTCATGCATGGCCTTGCGCTCCTCGGCGCTTACCTGACCGTCCTTGTTGGTGTCGGTCTTGTCAAACCGTGTCATGGCAGCAGCGGTGAACTCGGCCTTGGTGATGCTGCCGTCGCTGTTCGCGTCGGCCATGTTCATCATCATCTTGCCGCCGCCGTGGCCACGCATACCCATCTTGTGATGGCCGCTACCCATGCCTTTGCCTGCGCCATCATGCTTGCCGTCGCCCATGCCGCCGGGCTTGTGCGCCATGAATTCGTCGCGGCTGATCTGGCCGTTCTTGTCGGTGTCGAGCATCGCGAACATTTCGGCGTGGTGTGCTGCCATGCGCGCATCACGGTCTGCCGGGGTGAGCGTCCCGTTACCGTCGGAGTCCATCTCGGCAAACATCGCGGTCGCGCCGGCTTCGGCTTCGGCGCGGGTGACCACTCCATTGCCGTCTGCGTCGGCCTTCATGCCGTCGCCGTGTTCGTGGGCCAAGGCAGCGCCGCCGCCGACAGCAACAAGGGCGAGGGCCGAAAGGCCGATCATCAGGGGATGTTTCACGATATAAATCTCCAGTCTCGGGGGGAAAGCGAAAGCCGCAGGTGGCGGGGAGGGGGAGGGGAGCCATTACCCTGCGGCTTTCTTGCGACCTATCTAGGCGTCGTTTGTCGCGCAGTTATGCCGTAGCCGCGCGAAATTGTCGCAAATTGTCGCAGCGAGACAGCGTCATTCATGGCGCTGAAAGCGCGTGATGGCCTGGTGCATCGCCGCTGCAAGGCATCTGCAAGCACTGAGCATCGAGCCATGCGCGCGCCGCGCCCTGAAGCTGAGGCCCGATAACTTCCAGCACCCGCACATGATACTTGTTCCACCAGGCGATTTCGCTTGGCGTCATCAAGGCCCAGTCGACCAACTTGCGCTCGATCGGGGCGAGGGTCAGCGTCTCGAAGCCCAGCCATTCGCCTTCCCCACCCTCAATCTGGCGCGGCTCGACCAGCTGCAGATTCTCGATGCGGATGCCGTAGCCCCCGGTCCGATAATAGCCCGGCTCGTTCGACAGGATCATGCCAGCGAGCAGTTCCTGCTCGGTGCCGCCCTGCGCGCCTGACGACTTGGCGATCCGTTGCGGACCTTCATGGACCGAGAGGAAGCTGCCAACTCCGTGGCCGGTGCCATGGGCATAGTCGACCCCGCCCTGCCAGAGGTGCTGGCGGGCCAGCACATCGAGTTGGCTGCCCTTCGTGCCCATTGGAAACACCGCAAGCGCCAGCGCGATATGACCCTTCAAGACACGGGTGAAGCGGTCGCAGACCTCGGCCGACGGCTCGTCAGGGCCAGCGATCCAGACGGTGCGGGTGACGTCGGTGGTGCCGTCGGAATACTGTCCGCCCGAATCGACGAGGAACATGCTGCCCGGCTCGAGCACGCGGTTGGTTTCCTCGCTCACCCGGTAGTGGACCACGGCGCCATTGGGGCCGCTGCCCGAGATCGTATCGAACGAAAGATCGCGCAGCGATCCGGTCGCCTCGCGAAATTGCTGCAAGCGGTCGGCTGCGGCGAGTTCGGTCAGCCTGCCACCGGGCGCCTCAACCGAAAGCCAGTGCAGGAAGCGCGAAAGCGCCGCACCGTCGCGCGCCTGTGCCGCTCGATGTCCAGCCTGCTCGGCCGCGTTCTTGATCGCCTTGGGCAGCAGACAAGGATCGGTTTTCTCAACCAACTCCGCGTCGGCGCCCGCCAGCAGACCGAATACTGCCGCCACGCACGTATCGGGATCGGCGGCGACCCGTTTGCGTGCCAGCGCGGCAAGCGCCCCGGCAAACTCCCCGGAAGGTCGCAAAGTCGCCGCATTGCCGAGATAGGCGCGAAGCTCGGGGGTGACCTTGCCTTCGTCGATAAACAGGTCCGCCTGTCCACCGGCGTAGACGATGGCGTTGCCGAGCACCACCGGCGTGCGCTCGATGTCGCTGCCGCGAATGTTGAACAGCCAGGCCAGCGAATCGAGCGCGCAGATCACCGCGGCATCGAGCTTCTCTGCCTCAAGCCATTGCGCCAGATCGGCGCGCTTGTCGGCGCTGGACTTGCCCGCATGGCTCTCGTCGTGGACCGTGGCCACGGCCGGCGAGGGTGCGGGCTGGTCTGACCACACCGCATCGACCGGATTGGCACTTACCGCGACCAGTTCGCCATGCTTCGCCGCCAATGCCTCTTCCACGACCTTGACCCAGCGCTTGGTGTGCAGCCAAGGGTCGTAGCCGATGCGCGCACCCTCGGGCGCATGTTCGCCCAGCCACTTGGCCACGCTTGTTTCCGGCACGCTTTCGTATGACCACAGCGCGCCGTCCACCTGATCGCGCACCTGCAGGGTGTAGCGTCCATCGACGAACATCGCGGCTGCCGGCTCGCGCATGGCATCGGCGAGCACCGCCGCCGTACCCGCCGAACCGCCGAAGCCGGTCAGCCAGGCGAGCCGCTGCGCATAGGCGCCGACATATTCGCTCATGTGCTCGTCCGAGATCGGCACGACAAAGCCGTCCAGCTCCTGTCGCTGCAATTCCTTGCGCAGCGCGTCGAGGCGCGATCCGTGGGTGCTCATCAACATCGGCTCGTTTCCATCCGGGCTTGCCCTGTTCTCCAACGACACATAGGTATCACCGCCAAGCCGCGCCAGCAAAGGGCGCAGCGATGGAAAAAAGTACCCTTGACGTCATTTCGCAGCCTGATCGCCGCTGTCCTGCTTGCGGGGCTGACGAGCCTGCCCGCCCGAGCCGAGGAACCAACCGAATTGCCCAAGCAAACCCCTAGCGCGCCGCCTGTGGCGGAAAAGCGCGAACACGTGTCCTCCCATCACGGCATAACGCTTTCCGATCCCTACAACTGGCTGCGCGACCGGTCCTACCCGACTGTCGACGATGCCGAGGTGCTCGCCCACCTCAAAGCAGAGAACGCCTGGTTCGAGGCGCGCATGGCCTCGCAGAAGGACAAGGTCGAAACGCTGTTCAAGGAGATGCGCGGCCGCATCAAGGAAGCCGACAAGTCGACCCCCCAGAAGGACGGCGACTGGATTTACTGGGTCGAATACGAGCAAGGTGCCGAATACAAGAAATGGCGGCGCCGTCCGGTCGGCTCCGCCGCAGACGGCAGTGCCGACCAGCTGATCCTCGACGAGACCGCGCTTGCCAAGGGCAAGAAGTACTTCCGGCTCGGCGCTTTATCGGTCAGCCAGAATGGTGCCCTGCTTGCCTATTCGACCGACACCGACGGATCCGAACGCTACACCGTACGGATCAAGGACCTCGCCACCGGCAAGCTCTTGCGCGACACGATCCCAGGCACATTGTCATCGCTGGTCTGGGTCGCTGGCGACAAGGGGCTCGTCTATTCGCTCGCCAACGCCCAGTGGCGCACCGACAATGCAAAGCTGCACTGGCTGGGCAAGCCGATCACTCAGGATGTCGAGTTCTATCACGAGCCCGATGAGGGTTTCGGGGTCGGTGCCTCGCTGTCGGCCAACGAAAAGTGGCTGATCATCGGCACCAGCGATCATGAGACGAGCGAGGTCCGCATGGTGCCTGCGACCGATCCGCTCGCGAAGCCGCTGCTGGTAAAGGCGCGCCAGAAAGGGCTGGAATATGCGATCGATGAGAGGGACGGCACGCTGTTCGTCTATGCCAACGACACGCACGAGAATTTCCGGCTGGCGACCGCGCCGCTCGCTAGTCCATCCGATTGGACCACGCTGATCGCGGGTTCGGACCTCTTCTACATGACCGGATTTGCCTTGTTCCGTGATTTCTACGTAGTCGAGGGTCGACGCCATGGCCTCGACCAGATCGAAGTGCGTTACTACGACGTTCCCGCGCAGGTGGAGCCGATCCGGTTTCCCGAGGCGAGCTATGTCGCCGGGCTGTCCGACAATCCCGAATGGGCGGTGACCAAGTTGCGGCTTTCCTATGAATCGATGGTCAGCCCGGCAACCACCTATGACTACGAAGTTGCCGCGCGGACATTTGAAACGCTCAAGGTGCAGGAGATTCCTTCAGGCTACGACGCTTCGCTCTATGTCACCGAGCGGCTCGAAATTCCCGCGCGCGACGGCACCATGATTCCGGTCAGCCTGGTCTCGCGCAAGGATCGCGACACGATCAACAAGGGGCCAGGCGGCCCGCTCCACCTCTATGGCTATGGTGCCTACGGCATAGCGATGGACCCCGGATTTTCGACCACGCGGCTCAGCCTCGTCAATCGCGGCTTCGCCTATGCGATCGCTCATATTCGCGGCGGCGACGATCTGGGCCGCGCCTGGTACAAGGGAGGCAAGCTCAAGCAGCGCACCAACACCTTCAACGATTTCGTCGATGTGGCCAATGGCCTGATCGCGCGCGGTTATACCAAGGCGGGCAGGATCAGCGCCTCGGGCGGTTCGGCAGGCGGCGAACTGATGGGCGCGGTGGTCAATTCCGATCCCGGCCTGTTCGGCGCAGTGGTGGCACAGGTGCCCTTTGTCGATGTGCTCAACACGATGCTCGACGCCTCGCTGCCGCTGACGCCAGGCGAATGGCCGGAATGGGGCAACCCGATCGAGGACAAGGACGCCTTCGATCTGATCCGCTCCTACAGCCCTTATGACAACGTGCGCGCACAAGCCTATCCGCCGATGCTGGTGACAGCCGGGCTCAACGACCCGCGCGTCACCTATTGGGAACCGGCGAAATGGGTCGCCAGACTGCGCGAATCGAAGACCGACGATAACGAACTGCTCTTGAAGACCGAGATGGGCGCGGGCCACGGCGGCAAGTCGGGCCGGTTCGAAAGTCTTCGCGAAACCGCCGAGGAATATGCCTTCATCCTCTGGCAGATGAAGGAGTGAGCTCGAAGCTTGGGCCGGCAAACAGTGCAGGTTTCTCGCTCACCTTTGCTGCACTGCCCGAAAACATCGACGAATTGGGCCACGTCAACAACGCGGTCTGGGTGCAATGGATGGAAGCTATTGCCACCGCACATTGGGAAGCGGTCGCCCTGCCCGAATACCGCGCCGCCTATGCCTGGGTCGTGACCCGGCATGAGATCGACTATCGCGGCAATGTATCGGCGGGCGAGCAGGTGACGGCGCGGACCTTCATACCCGCTGGCCCCAGCGGAGCCCGGTTCGACCGGAGGGTCGATTTCAGCAATGCGGAAGGCAAGGTGATCGTCTCGGCGCGCACGACATGGGTGATGATCGAACGGGCAAACGGCCGCATAAAGCGGGTGCCACGCGAGGTTGCAGCCCCGTTCATGGACGATGCGACCGGCGCGAAAGCCTGACTGCGCATCAGCTTGCGGCGCGCTTGGCCTCGTAAAGCAGGCGGTCGCAATGGGCATAGAGCAAGCAATAGTCCGAATTGGCGCTTGAATTGCGCGGCTGGTTGACGAGGCCCATGCTCGCAGTCACGGGCGAGCCCAGCCCCGGCATCAGCGCCGCGATCCTGGCTGTGATCGCGCGGCGGCGGAGTTCGGCGCGGGCAACGGCGTTGGCGCCGCGTAACAGCAGCATGAATTCCTCGCCGCCCATCCGTACCGCGATGGTATCGTCGTCGGGCATCAGTGCCGAAGCTACCTGACGCAACACTTCATCGCCGACCGCATGACCGCGCGTGTCGTTGATCTGTTTGAAATGATCGAGATCGATAACAGCCATGGTGTCGAAACCGCCCTCGAACAGAGCGTCGAACCGCAAGCGGATCGCGCGACGGTTGTGCAGGCCGGTAAGCTCGTCATGTTCCACTTCCTGTTCGAGTGCGCGGGTCGTGGCGAGCGCGCGGTCGTGCTGGCGCTTGATCGTCATGAACCTGTCGGCAACGCCAAGCGATGTCACCACCACCTCGAAAACGATGGCCATGTGTTGCGCCATCATCACGTCCAGGGTTGATCCGCTGATTCCAAGATTGGTGATCGCGCGATATGTTCCGACCGCCATCAGCGGCAACCAGGCAATA
>CAMDQY010000014.1 GCA_945906005.1 Novosphingobium sp. Chol11
TGGCTCGGCCGGTGCAGGCGACTGGCCAAGGACTGGGAGAAAACCATCGAAAGCTCAACTGCATGGACCCACATCGCCTCAATCCGCATGCTTACGCGCAGAACCGCAAGGATTGCTACGCATGATGAACTTTTGAATCGGGCTCTTAGCGAATTCGGCGAGGACATGGACGCACCTTTGATCGCGCCGGGATCGCACAAGGGGCCACGCCCGATTTGGGGCGTGAACGAGGATTCGGTCGAGTTCTTCCCGGCCGCCGTCAAAGCCGGAGACGCGATCAACTGGGAAGGGCGCACCTGGCATCGCGGCGCGCCACCCCTTCGACACCCGAGGCAACGTCAACGGCCACACCAAGTATGTTCCGGAATTGCATCGGGTCAGCGACGGAACGGATAACTCCTGATCGGTCGCCACAAGCCGTCTTCGTAGGCGAACAGCTCGAAGCCGCGAAAGCGGAATTTGCGGTGTTCGAGCACCGGGCCAAGCTGCGACTGAAGCACTCGGGCTTCCTCGAGCGTCACCTTGTTCTGGATGGTGATGTGCAGGCGCAGCGGTTGCCGGTCTTGCGGCGTGGTCAGGCCCTGCATCCGGTCCTGGATCACCGAATGCAGCGCGACCATGCCGGGGCTTTCGATGGCGAGCGCAGTGCCCTTCCCCAGCTTCATCAAGCCGCTCACACGCGCTTCGGGCGGCGCGCTGCTGCCGGCAAGATCGGCGAGGAGCCGCGCAAGTTCGTCGTGGACTGACGGCGGCAGCGCGTGGAAAAGCGTGACATGCGCCTTGAGCTTGTTGCGCTCGGGCGGGAAATGCGCGTGGCGCAGGCCATCCGCCCATGCGAAGATATCACCCGGCAGTTCGGCTGTGACCAGCAGCGGTGCAGGCCTGGGCTCAGTCATACCGTCGTCTATAATTGCGCTGGGATCGCTCGCAACTCGAAGTGTGCCGATGTCAGGCGCGGCACGGAGGAATAAGAGCGCGAGATTTCAGGCGATCTCCACGCCCGGCATGCCCTTTGCAAGCCATTCGTCCACCTGGTCGGAGTAATGCCTGAGCGGTCCCAGATAGATCATCATCTTCATGCGCGACGGATCGCGGTTGCCCTCGCCGTTGAGCCAGCTCGGCGTGCATTCCTTCATCTGGTCATAGCCGTATTCGATGCCGGTGAGGATCCAGTTCCACCATTCCTCTTCGGCTTCGGGCGTCGGCTCGATGGTGGTGGCACCGCGTTCCTTCATGCGGCTGACAATCTCGGCGACGTGCCGCCCGTGTTCCTGGAGCGAATGGACGATGCTGGTGGCAAAGCCGCCCTGCGCGCCGCTATAGAGGAAGGCGTTGGGAAATCCGCGCGAGAGCAGTCCGTGCAGCGTATGCGCGTTCGCCCCCTCGGCCCAGTCCTCGGACAGGCTCTTGCCGCCCTTGCCATAGATCTCGAAATGCATGCGGCTCTTGTACATCGTGCCGGCCTCGAAGCCGGTGGCGAAGACGATGATGTCGACCGGGTATTCCTTGCCCTCGACCACGATGCCGGTGCGGGTGATCGCCTCGACGCCCTTGCCATCGGTATCGAGCAGCTTGACGTTGGGCCGGTTGAATGCCGGCAGATATTCGTCGTGGTAGCAGGGCCGCTTGCACCACAGGTCATACCAGGGCTTCAGCTTTTCAGCAGTTTCTTGGTCCTGCACCGTCTTCTCGATGCGATCGCGCCAGCGGTCCATGATCTCGATGTCGACAAGAAGGCGCTGGTCATTGGGCATCTTGGTCTTGTCTTCACCGCCGAAGGCCATGTTGCCGCGATAGACCTCGGTCCAGGCGTCGCCGACCATGTCCTGCTCGAGCGGCAAGCCCGATGTCATCGCGGTAAAGTTCCACATCCGATCCTGCTGCCAGCCCGGCTTCTGGTTGAAATACCAGTCGGAATCGGTCGAAGCGTTGTTGCGCACGCCGACGGCCGAGGGTGTGCGCTGCACGACATAGACCTGCTTGGTCACGGGCGCGATCGTCGGCACCACCTGGACCGCGGTCGCACCGGTACCGACAATCGCCACGGTCTTGTCGCCCAGCTTGGTGGGCAGTTCGGTCGGCCCGCCGCCGGTCACCTCGTAGTTCCAGCGCGCAGCGTGAAACGTGGAGCCTTCGAAACTCTCGATACCCGGAATTCGGGGTAGCTTGGCCTTGTGAAGAATGCCGCCCGCGACGACGATGAAGCGCGCCTTGAGCACGTCGCCACGGTCAGTCGTTACAGTCCAGCGCTCAGCTTCCTCGTCCCAATGGGCCTCGTGGGTCTCGGTCTGGAACAGGGCCTTGGAATAGAGATCGAATTTCTCGCCGAGCAGCTGGCACTGGCGGAAGATTTCGGGGGCCTTGGCGTATTTCTCGGTCGGCATGAAGCCGGTTTCCTCGAGCATCGGAATGTAGACGTAGCCTTCCACGTCGCACATGCAGCCCGGATAGCGGTTCCAGTACCAGGTCCCACCAAAGTCACCGGCGCGGTCAAGGATGCGAATGTCGGTCACGCCCTTCTTGACCAACTGCACCGCAGTCGTCAGCCCGCCGATCCCGGCGCCGATGACGACGACATCGGTTTCCTCTATCACTGGATCGCGGGCGAAACCCGGCTCGACGAACGGATCGCGGTCGAACTCGGCATAGGCGTCGGTAAGTTCGGTGTACTGCGCGGTGCCATCCGCGCGCAGGCGCTTCTCGCGTTCGACGCGATACTTTTCGAGCACCTCATCGGGCGTCAACGCATGGTTGTGTTCGCTCATTCCCGCAATACCTCTTCCCGGCCAGCCATTCCCGGCCTTTCGCGCGCCTTGCGCGCATAGTGACGGACTTCTCGCCCACAGGGTCCGCTTTCGCAAGGTGACGGACTTCCCATGCCGCAAATCCGTAAATATGAAAATGCTGCAAGAAGCGGTTACATTGTGCGCCCGGCAAGCTAGTCAAGTCAGCAAGATAAAATGGGAGAGCGAAATGAGCGAAATCCTCGAGCCATCTGGCAAGACCGCTGTCGTGACCGGCGCGGCCAGCGGCATCGGCCGCGAACTGGCGCGGCAACTGGTGCACGCGGGTGCGATGCTCGTCATCACCGACATCAATGCCGAGGGACTCAAGGCCGTCGCCGATGAGCTGGAAGCAAAAGGAACCAAGGTATTCGCTCCAGTGGTGGATATGGGCGATTTCGCGGCTGTCGATGCCTTTGCCGAGAAGGTGATCAAAGTGGCGGGCGATTCGCTGGCATTCGTCTTCGCCAATGCAGGCATTCACGGTATCACGCCCGCGATCGACCCGGACCTCGATATGTTCGACAAGGTCATGAAGATAAACCTGATGGGCCCGGTGCACATGTCCAAGGCCTTCGTGCCCCGCCTGATGGCGCGCGGTGGCCCGGCGCAACTGGTCATCACCGGATCGCAGGCGAGCTTCCTCGCCGCCCCCGGCATCGCGCCCTACGTTGCGGCCAAACACGGCGTATGGGGCTTTGCCGATTCGCTGCGGATCGAGCTGGCGATGGCGCAGAGCGAAGTCGGCGTGTCGGTCGTGGCGCCCAGCAGGGTCGATACCTCGATCACCCGTCAACGGCTCGACGAATATCGCGCACAGGGCGGCGAGAAGGCGGTCGAGGATTACATCGCTTCGATGGTTGGACCCGAAGCCATCGCCGAAGTGATCATCCGCGAAGCCAAGAAGCGCGTTTTCTGGATCATCCCCTCGCACGAACCGACGCTTGAAATGTTCAAGGCGCGCGCGCAGGCGATCATCGATGCGATGCCGGCAGGTGCGATACCCTTCCCACGCCCCGAATAGCCAGTATCCACACAGGGAGAGAATTCGATGGAAGTTGACGTAAGCAATCTCGCGATCGTGGTGACCGGTGCGGCTTCGGGAATTGGCCGGGCAACCGCGCTCGCCTTTGCCGCCGATGGGGCGCGCGTATTCGCGGTCGACCAGAACGCGGCGGGCCTTGACGAAACCAAAGCCTCGGCGGGCAGCGGCTCGATCGTGACGCATGTCGCCGATCTTCTCGACCCTGCCAACTGCGCGCCGATCATCGACGCCGCGGTTGCCGAACTCGGCAGGCTCGATGCGCTGTGCAATATCGCCGGCGTACTCAGAATCGAGGCGCTGGAGGATGTTACGCCGCAAACCTGGGATTTCATCTACGGGGTCAATGTGCGCGCGCCGTTCTTCCTCAGCCAGGCGGCGATGCCGCATCTGCTCAAGAGCGACGGCGCCATCGTCAACATCTCGTCGGCCACCGCGTTCCGAGGCTACGCCTATGTAACGGCCTACACCTCGAGCAAGGCAGCGGTGGCGCACATGACCAAGTCGCTGCAGGCCGAAGTGATCAAGTCAGGCGTGCGCATCAATGCCATCGCGCCGGGATCGGTGAACACGCCGATGGGCACGGGCGGTAGCGGCGGGGCGATGGACAAGTTCGATATGGACCTGTTCATGCGCATGTTGCAGGTCCGCCCCGGTTCGCCTCCCGAGAGTTATACCGACATCATCCTCTACCTCGCCTCGCCGCAGAACCAGATCATTCGCGGCGCGGTGCTCAACGTCGACGACGGGATGGACGCGACCTGAGGAGGTCAGTGTCCCGAAGGCGATGGACTCTGGCGGTCAATTCGGAATACGAACCCGCCGGTATCAATACGACCCCGGGGAGATGGCAACATGGCGGAAGCCGACGCGGCAATAGTCGACAACAACTGGGCGGACCGCCTGCTCTCGTCGGTCGATCGGCTCGATCCGGTAGTGGCCCTGCTTGCGCTGGTGCATTTGACTGGGGACCGTTCGCTGCTGTCGAAATACGGACCGGCATTCGATGGTGTGCCGCGCGCGGGTGGCTCGTCGTTTTCGGCTAAGGCGCAGCAGGCACAGAAGGCACCCGACGCCGCCGCAGTCGCGGCGATCAGGGCGCGGCTGATCGCCGAAATGGAAAGTAACCCGGTACCGGTCCTCGAAAACCCCGGCCCGGCGCTGTTCAAGCAGATGGCAGAATTCGCGCTTGATCGGCAGCTGACAGAGGATGCGCTCGGTATGGGCCGCGAGGCGGCGGGCTTCGCGGTCGGTGTCGGCGGGATCGAATCGACCAAGGTGCCGCCAGCCGATTTCGAGGTGCTCATCATTGGGGCCGGCATGATGGGCATCATCGCCGCCGTGAGGCTAAAGGCAGCGGGATTCAACATCCGGGTGATCGAGCGCAACACCGGGGTCGGCGGAACCTGGTTCAACAACACCTATCCTAATGTCGCGGTGGACACGCCGAGCGTCGAATATTCGATCTCGTTCGCGCAGAATTCCTCGTGGTCGAAATATTATCCTCGCGGCGGCGAGTACCGCGAATACCTCGACGGCGTGGCACGCAAATATCGCATCTTCGACCAGATCGATTTCGAGACCGAGTTCACTGGTTGCAGGTGGGATGCAGATGCGTTGCAGTGGGTGGTTTCGACCATGCAAGGCGGCGAAGAGGTGACCTACCGCGCCCGCGCCGTGGTCATGGCGCTAGGCTTTCTCACCCGCCCCTCGTTCCCCGAAGTCGAAGGGCTGGACCGGTTCAAGGGTCCGGTCCAGCATGGCGGTTACTGGGACGACAGCGTCGATCTGACCGGCAAGAACATCGTCGTCGTCGGCACCGGCGCAAGCTCGGCGCAGATCAGCACCGGACTTGCCGACCGCGCCAGCCACGTCACTGTGCTGCAGCGCCAGCCCAACTACATGATGCCCGATCCGCGCGTGATGCAGAACGTCGATCCCGACGAGCTGTGGGCGCTGGAGAACATCCCGTTCGTCACCCAGTGGCAGCGGCTGCAATGGTTTTCCAGCATGATGACGCGCACCGCGACACCAGCGCAGATCGATCCGGAGTACCGTGCACGAACTGGCGGCGTTTCGGAAATGAACGAAGGCGCGCGGCGCCTCTCCATTGGCTACTTGGAACAGAAATTCGCCGAACGTCCCGATCTTATGGAGAAAGTTCGGCCCGATTTTCCGTTCTTTTCCAAGCGCCCAATCCTCGATTGCGGCTACTATGACACCTTGCTGCGCGACGATGTCGATCTCGTGACCGGAGAGCTCAATAGCTGCGAGGAAAGCGCTATCGTTCTTTCGGACGGCCGCAGGATTGAATGCGACGCCCTGGTTCTGGCGACTGGCTACAGCCTCGAATATTTCGCCGAATTCGACATCAAAGGGCGCGACGATGTCGCCCTGCAGGACCTGTGGAACCCCGTACCCTATGCCTACAAGGGCATGGAAGTGCCGGGCTTTCCGAATTTCTTCATTACCGCCGGGCCGAATTCGGGTCTTGCCTCGTCGCACACCGTGCTCGCCGAGCAGCAGGTCCACTATGTAACCGAATGCTTGAAGCACATGGTCGAGGACGATCTCGCGACCATCGAAGTGACCGAGCAGGCTTGCGCGGATTTCAACGAAATGCTCCAGGAGCGGCTCGAAAACACCATATGGATGCAGAGTGGCAGCGCGCATGGTTATTACCGCCACCAGACCGGCAAGATCGTGCTCGCCTTCCCCGGCCCCAACGTCGAATACTGGAAGATGTTGCGCCGCCCCGAAATTGCCGACTATGCGGTCGAGCCACTCAAGGCTGGATAAACGGGAGAAGCGCCGACATGGCGGGTTTGTGGTTCGAACAGTTCGAGGTCGGGCAGACTTTTGAACATGAAGTGCGCAAGACCGTGCTTGAAGCCGAGAACATGATGTTCTCGACCATGACCTGCAACCCGGCGCCGCTTCACATCGACCACGCCTATGCAGCGACGACCGAATTCGGCAAGCCGCTGGTCAATTCGCTGCTGACGCTCGGCCTCGTCGTCGGCCTGACGGTGCAGGACACCACGCTCGGCACCACCGTCGCCAATCTCGGCATGAACGAAACCACGTTCCCCAGGCCGGTGTTTGCCGGTGATACTATCCATGCCCGCACCACGGTGCTTGAGCTGCGCGAGAGCAAGTCTCGGCCGACGCAGGGCATTGTCACTTTCGAACATCTCGGCCTCAACCAGCATGATGAAATCGTGTGCCGCACGATCCGCGGCGCGCTGATGATGAAACGACCCGAAGGAGCACCTGCTTGAGCGAGCCGCGTCCGCTGCCCAGCGAAGAAGACCTCGAAGCCATCCGCGAAGGCGTGCGCGCTGCCTGCGCGCCGTTCGGCGACGATTACTGGCTGGCGCGCGACGATGATGGCGTATTCCCGCGCGAATACCATCGCGCCATGGCGGACGGTGGCTGGCTCGGCATCACCATGCCCGAGGAATACGGCGGCTCGGGCCTTGGCGTCACCGAAGCGATGACGATGATGAGCGAGGTTGCCTCTTGCGGTGGGGCCTTTGCCGCGTCATCGGCCATCCACGTCAACCTGTTCGGCCCGCATCCGCTAGTTGTTTATGGCACCCACGAGCAGAAATCGCAGTGGATCCCGCGGCTCGTCGCGGGCCAGGATCAGGTCGCGTTCGGATTTACCGAACCCGACGCCGGGCTCAATTCCACCCGCATCAAGACCTTCGCCGAGAAAGTGCCCGGCGGTTACCGCGTCAATGGTCAAAAGGTGTGGACCACCACCGCGCAAGTCGCCAACAAGATCCTGCTGTTCACCCGTACGACGAAATTCGAGGACGTGAGCAAGCCAACCGACGGCATCACCATCTTCTACACCGACCTCGACCGCACCAAGATCGACGTCCACCTGATCCCGAAAATGGGCCGCAAGGCGGTCGATTCGAACGCGATCTTCATCGAGGACCTGTTCATTCCCGAAGATCATCGCATCGGCGAGGAGGGCAAGGGCTTCCGCTACATCCTCGACAGCCTCAATCCCGAGCGCATCCTGATCGGCAGCGAGGCAATCGGGATCGGCCGCGACGCACTGCGCCGTGCGGCCAACTATGCCCGCGAACGCGTGGTGTTCGACCGGCCGATCGGAATGAACCAGGGCATCCAGCACCCGCTCGCAGAACGCTGGATGTATCTCGAAAGCGCCTTCCTGATGTGCCAGAAAGCCGCACATCTTTATGACAGCGGCAAGCCTTGTGGTGCCGAGGCGAACGCTGCGAAGTTCCTTGCTGCGCGTGCATCGCACGATGCCGCGTGGCAAGCGATCGTCACACATGGCGGCATGGGCTATGCCAAGGAATACCACGTCGAGCGCCTCTACCGCGAGGCTGCGGTCACACGCATCGTGCCGATCACCGAGCAGCTGATCATGAGCTTCATCGCCGAAAAGGTGCTCGATCTGCCCAAGAGTTATTGACGCGCGCTAGCCCCTCCGGTTTGCTTTTACGCGACCTTGGATTATATAGCTTTGTAAGCCCCGGCCGCGCAGTCTCGATCAGCAGATTGCCAGTGCCGGGGCTTGGTCTTTTTCGTGCCGCAAATGCGCATTAAGGATAATCCGATGTCCCGTCGCCGCCAGATTTACGAAGGCAAGGCCAAGATCCTTTACGAGGGACCGGAGCCCGGCACCTTGATCCAGTATTTCAAGGATGATGCCACTGCTTTCAACGCCCAGAAAAAGGGCATGATCCAGGGCAAGGGCGTGATAAATAACCGCATCAGCGAGTTCATTTTCACGCGCCTCAATCACATCGGCGTGCCCAACCACTTCATCCGCCGTCTCAACATGCGCGAGCAACTCATTCGCCAGGTCGAGATCGTGCCGATCGAGGTCGTGGTGCGCAACGTCGCGGCAGGCTCAATCTCCAAGCGGCTCGGCATTCCCGAGGGCGAGCAGCTTCCCCACACGCTGATCGAATACTGCTACAAGGACGATGCGCTGGGCGATCCCTTGATCGCGGAGGAACACATCGCCTGCTTCGGCTGGGCAACGAACGAGGAAATGCAGGACATCGCCTCGATGGCGATCCGGGTGAATGATTTCCTCGCCGGCATGTTCGCCGCGATCAATATCCGCCTCGTCGATTTCAAGCTGGAATTCGGACGTATCTGGGATGGCGATTACAGCCGCCTGATTCTCGCCGACGAGATCAGCCCCGACGGCTGCCGCCTGTGGGACATGACCACCGGCGAAAAGCTCGACAAGGACCGCTTCCGTCGCGACCTTGGCGGTGAAGAAGAGGCCTACCAGGAAGTCGCACGGCGGCTTGGCCTTCTGCAGGACGAAAGCGGCCCAAGCGAGGTGTTCGACCTGTCGAAGCACAGGAAACTGCGAGGAAAATAGACGTGTCGGTGCGCAGGTTAGCAATTTTAGCTGCCCTGCTGCCGCTGCTCGCGGCATGCGCCGCGCAGCCCGCTCGGACGGTTTCCACTCCCGCACCGCAGGCGGTGTGGGGGTTCGAGAACAGCGACATTGCGCCCGATCCGGCCTACCGTTTCGGCCAGCTCGAAAACGGCATGCGCTATGTCGTACGCTCCAATGCGACGCCCAAGGGCACCGCCATCGTACGCATGGAAGTGAGCGCGGCGGCGCTTGACGAGAGCGAGGCCGAACGCGGATACGCCCACTTCGTCGAGCACATGGCCTTCAATGGCAGCACCCGAGTGCCCGAGGGTGACATGATCCGTCTGCTCGAACGCGAAGGCTTGGCCTTCGGCGCGGATACCAACGCCTCGACCAGCTTTTCCGAGACGAATTATCGGCTCGACTTGCCTCGCAATGATCCCAGGCTCCTCGATCTTGCATTGATGCTGATGCGAGAAACGGCCAGCGAACTGACCTTCTCGGCTTCGGCGGTCGAACGCGAAAAGGGCGTGGTCCTGTCCGAAATGCGCGACCGCAATAGCTATTCGATGCGCAATCTCGAAGATTCCATTCAGTTCCAGTATCCCGGTTCGCTCTATGCAACCCGGCTGCCGATCGGCACCGAACAGGCCTTAAAATCAGCGACTGCGGAAAGCCTGAAATCGTTCTGGGTGCGAGAATATGTGCCAGGTCATACGACAGTGGTCGTGATCGGCGATTTCGATACTGCGCTGGTCGAAGCGAAAATCCGCGAGCGCTTTGCCGACTGGCGCGGCCCCTCGTCCGACCCTCAGCCAAAGTCGGGGCCAGTGAGCTTTGCCGACAAAGGACGCGACGACCTGTTCATCGATCCGGCACTGCCCGAGCGCACCGAGGTAACCCGTCACGGACCTTGGCTCGGCGGATCGGACACAGTGGCTCGGCGGCGCGAGAACCTGCTGCGCGAGATCGGGTACAACGCGCTCAACCGCCGTCTGCTAAGGATTTCGCGACAGCCTCAGCCCCCGTTTCGCGGTGCGGGGTTCGGCACGGGCGACCTGTTCAAGGATGCCCGGACCACGCGACTGATCGTCGATACCAGCGATCGCAAATGGCGCGAGGGGCTGATTGCAGCGGCGCGAGAATACCGCCGCGCACTTCGCTATGGCTTTACCGAAGCCGAGATTGCCGAGCAGGTTGCCGGTATCCGCACCGATCTGCGCAATGCCACCGCCTCTGCCGATACGCGCACGCATGAGGCGTTGGCAGGAGGCGTATGGGCGCTGGTGCGCGACCAGGTGGTTCCATCGGAGCCGCGGGCCGCGCTCGAACGTTTCGAAGCATTTGCCCCGGTGATTACGCCCAAGGCAGTGCTCAAGGCGCTCAAGCGCGAGGCAGTCCCACTCGACGATCCGCTGTTGCGGTTTCGCGGGCGATACGAGCCCGAAAGCGGCAGCGAGGCGCTGCGCAAAGCCTGGAACGAGGCGATCCGCACCAAGATCGCAAAGGACGACGCGCGCGACACGCTCAATTTTGCCTATGGTCAGTTCGGCACGCCGGGCAAGGTAGCCACAGATGTAACCGAGCCGAAACTCGTTATCCGCCAGTTGCGTTTCGCCAACGGTGTCATGCTCAACCTGAAGCGCACCGAACTCACCAAGGACCGCCTGCTCGTCAAGCTCAGCATCGACGGGGGCGAGAAGCTCGATACGAAGGATGCACCTTTCGCGACCGAACTGGTGCCCTACCTTGCCGAAGGCGGCCTCGGCGCACACAGCGAGGACGAGCTGCAGACCATCCTTGCCGGTCGCACCGTCGACAACGAATTCGCAACCGAAGACGCCACGCTGGCCGCCACCGCCAGCACCACTCCTGGCGATCTGGAGCTGCAATTGCAGGTGCTCGCCGCCTATGTCACCGATCCCGGCTACCGCTCGGAAGGAGTCGAGCGATATCGGCAGGATGTGAACCGCTATTTCGCGCAGGCAACCGCCACGCCCGGCTCGGCTCTCGGCCACCGGATCGGCGGCATCGTCTCGGACGACGACCCGCGCTTCACGTTGCAGGCGCCGGAAAAGTATCGAGCCCTCACCTACAAGGCGCTTGTCGATGGCATTGCCGACAGGCTGCGCAACGGCGCGATCGAGATCGCGCTAGTCGGCGACTTTGACGAGGCAGCCGCGATTGCCGCTGTTGGTGCCACCTTCGGCGCGCTGCCGCCGCGTGAGGCTGCATTCCGCGCCTATGCCGAGCAGCCTCCGCGCATGTTTACCGCTAATCGCGAGCGCCGAGTGCTGCGCCACACCGGCCCCGCCGACCAGGCACTGGTCCGTTATATGTGGCCGACACGCGACGATGCCGATCCGGTCGCCTCGCTGCAGCTCGAATTGCTCGAGCGGGTGACGCGCGTGGCGCTGACCGACAGCTTGCGCGAGGCGCTCGGCAAAGCCTATTCGCCCGGAGCGTCCAGCCGCCTTTCGCACTATTGGCCGGGCTACGGCACCTTCGAGATTACTGCCTCCGTCGCGCTCGGCGATGTGCCGGTGACCGAAGCTGCGATCCGCGAGACCGTCAGCCGGCTGCGTTCTGCCCCCATCGATGCCGACCTGCTGTTGCGCGCGCGCCAGCCGATGATCGAGGCGCTGCACAATGCGCTCAAGTCCAACGGCGGATGGCTCGCGCTGGTCGACCGCGCACAAGGCGAAGCCGAGCGCATCGATCGCTACCTCGAAGCCGAAAAGCGGCTGCTCGCGATCACGGCCAAGGATGTGGAAGCCGCAGCGCAACGCTGGCTCGACATGGCCCAGGCGCTCGAGATCACGGGCATGCCCGAGGGCGTCGAACCACCGAAATAGTGTCTCAAGCTGCGTGGTTGGGCCGTGTCTTGCGTCCGGTCTTGTCGGCCCATTCCTCGATCAGCCCGTCGTAGAGCGGATGATCGATCAGCTCGTATTTTTCGGGAAAATCGAAATTGGCCGAGAGCACCGCGCCGTGCTCCATTAGTTCGCGCATCATTTTCAAGTGATTGGCCGCCGCCGTCACCCAGTTGCCGGTCGCCATGTTGAAGCGGGCACCCGACACCGAAAAGCCCATCGTCGCAACCGGAATGTTGTCGCCCAGGGCCGCTAGCAGTGCGGACACCGGCTCCGGGTTCGGCGGAAAGAACACCACGTCTGCGCCAGCCTCCATATAGGCCCGGCCACGTTTGACGGCTTCATCGAAATTGCCGGTGCCGCCGCCGCCCATCTCGCTCGAATAGAGTTCGTCGCAGCGCGCGATGATGACGAAATCCTGGCCGGAATCGCGCTGTGCGCGGCGCGCCGCGTCGATCCGCGCCTGCTGGTCGGGGATCGACCACAGCCCGTTGACGTGCTTGGAGTGCTTGGGATTGCGCTCGTCCTCAACGTGGAACCCGGCGATCCCCTGCTGGATGTAGCGGCGCGTGAAATGATAGGCGTCGGCCACGGTCTCGCCCAGCGTATCGGCATCGGCGATCAGTGGTATCGAGATGGCATTGGCAATCCGGCTCGCCTGCTCGATCTGTTCGACCTGACTGTAGACGCCGTTATCCGGCACGGCATAGTGGAACGCGCTGCAGGCATGGCCGCCCAGATAAGCAGCGGGAAAGCCGACATATTCGCAGATCCGTCCGGTGATTGCCGAGTAGGTATCGCCGCAGACGAAGTGCTCGCCCGCGTCGATCAATGCGCGCAGCTTTGCTCCCGGTGATGTCATGGTCGTTTTCTCCTCTTCCTGCTGCAATGTTGCTAGCCCAAGGCTTTGAGCGCGCCCAGCAATTCATCGTAGTGCGAGATGACCATATCAGCGCCGAGATCCGCCGGGCTTGCGTCGCTGTAGCCGAAATCGAGCGCCACGCAGGGCATTCCGGCAGCACGCGCGGCTCGCGTATCAAAAGTCGTATCGCCGACATAGGCAGCCCGGCCACCGCCGCAGCGCGCCAGCATTTCGATGAGCAGATCGGGCGCGGGTTTGGCCCTGCCCGGCCCCAGCGAATCGCCTCCGAGGATCACTTGGAACCGGCGCGACAGGCCCAGCTCGTCGAGCAAACGCACTGCGAAACGCTCCAGCTTATTGGTTACAACGGCAATACGAACGCCGCGCGCCGCCAGTGCATCGAGCGCCGCCTCTCCGCCGGGAACCAGGCAGGAATGGACCGCCAGATTGGCCTCATAGTGAACGAGGAATTCGCGGTGTAGCGCGTTCACCGTGGCCTCGTCGTTCGGCCCACCATCGCGTTCCAGCGCGCGTTCGAGCATCCTGCGCCCGCCGCCGCCGATCAGGTCGCGCACCGTGTCCATCGCCACCGGTTCGCGGCCGCCCGCGCGCAGGGCATGGTTGAGCGCCACGCCAAGGTCATGGTGCGTATCGAGCAGCGTGCCATCGAGATCGAAGCCGACAATATCGAACGGAAATTTCCTCATCATCCGCGCCGATGCCTCGCTGGCATGGAAACGGCAAGAGTTTGGTGGCATGAAGCGTGATTATGACCGGACAAGAAACCCCGCTCGCCGTGATCGTCCTTGCCGCGGGCAAAGGCACGCGCATGAAGAGCGATCTGCACAAGGTGCTGCACCCGATTGCGGGCCGCGCCATGATCGATCATCTGCTCGCAAGCTTTGCCGCGCTCAAACCGGCGCGGCAGGTCATCGTCGCGGGCCACGGCAAGGACCAGCTTGAGGCGGGGCTAGCCGGTCGATCGGTTGAAATCGTGTTGCAAGAACCACAATTGGGCACCGCCCACGCCGCGTTGCAGGCCAAGGCTGCGCTGGAAGGTTTCAATGGCCTGGTGCTGGTCTGCTTCGGCGACGTACCGTTCCTTGCGGCAGATTCGGTCAAGCGCCTGTGCGCAGAACTGACCGGCGGCGCGGCGGTCGCCGTGCTGGGTTTTCGTCCGAGCGACACCGCAGCCTATGGCCGGATCATCGCTGATCCCGACGGGCGTGTCCAAAAGATGGTCGAGCACAAGGATGCCAGCGAGGACGAACGCGCCGCTGATCTGTGCAATTCCGGCGTGATTGTCGCGCACAGCCGCGACATGTGGCGGCTACTCGAAAGCGTTGGCAACGACAACGCCCAGGGCGAGTATTACCTGCCCGATGTTGCCACCATTGCCATCGCACAAGGTGCCATGGTGGTGGCGGTTGAAACCGGTGCGGACGAGGTTGCCGGGATCAACAGCCGCGCCGAACTGGCCGCTGCCGAGAAGCAGTGGCAGCAATTGCGCCGTGCCGAAGCGATGGATGATGGCGCTACGCTGCGCGATCCGGCCTCGGTATGGTTCTCATGGGACACGAAGATTGGCCGTGATGTCACGATCGAGCCGCACGTCGTGTTCGGCCCCGGCGTCACTATTGCCGATCATGTCAGGATCCGCGCTTTCAGCCACATCGAGGGCGCGGAAATCGGCAAGGGTTGCGAGGTCGGCCCCTTCGCGCGGCTGCGCCCCGGCGCGGTGATGAAGGAAAAGTCCAAGGTCGGCAATTTCGTCGAGATGAAGAAGACGGTGCTCGGCGCGGGCGCCAAGGCCAGCCACCTCACCTATCTGGGCGATGCCGAGATCGGGGCGGGCGCGAACATCGGCGCAGGCACGATCACCTGCAATTATGATGGCTATTTCAAATACAAGACCGAGATCGGCGAGCGCGCGTTCATCGGCTCGAACTCCTCGCTGATCGCGCCGGTGCGGATCGGCGCAGACGCGATTGTCGGGGCAGGCAGCGCGGTCTCGCGCGATGTTGCCGATGGCGAGCTGCGGCTGGTGCGCGCCGAACAGCTGGTCAAGCCCGGATGGGCCGATCGCTTTCACGATGCGATGAAGAAAAAGAAGGCGGAGAAGAAGGGGTAGGATGAATTTCGACCAGATCGAAACAACGATCGGCTGGAGGCCCTACGTTGAGGAGATTGTTGCATCCGCCGATATGAGTCTTTCGTTGAAAGAACAATTCCACTAAGTTTGGATCACTTGCGGCCACAGGATTCGCGAGCAGGTTGGCAACGACGAACTTTTGGCGGAGTTTTTGTGGAAAATTCTCCCACGTTTCTCAGGTGGACAGGTTACGCTGTTCCGTGGCGAGAATCGCTGGAGATGGGAGAATGGTCAACTCGGGTTCTGTTGGAGTTCCAGACGCGAAGTCGCCGCAATGTTCGGACGTGGACTCAATGCGATCAGCTCCGGCGGCGTGTTGCTGCAAATCGAGTCTGAAATTGAAGCAATTATTGCTGGACCCAGCGACCATAGTGAATACCTGAACGAGCTGGAATTCACGGTTGATCCGAGGCGACTTGCTAATATCCGAGTCGTCGAAAAATATTCCGCAGAGACGTGAATCCTTGACATGGTATCATGATATGATATCAGTATATCACCATGACCCGCATCCTTGCCGATCTGCCCGATGACGACATTGACCGCCTTGACCGCATTGCACGGGAACAAGGCAAGAGCCGTGCGGCCGTGCTGCGCGAGGCTGTCAGCGCCTACACGGCCCAGCCGCCCAGCAACAAGGACTGGCTCGACATCGGTTTTGGTGCCTGGAAGGACCGCACCGACATTTGCGACGCGGTAGAGTGGCAACGGCGCGAACGCGCAGCTAATACACGCCCTTGGGACGACGATTACGAAGAGACCAAGGCCGAATTTCCAGACTTGTTCGACGAGGAAGATGATCGCCAGCGGCAGATCCATCTCGATATGCTCACCGGCAAGTACCCCGTGCCGAAGAAGCCCTATTCCCGGTGAGCGGTTTCAGCTTCGATACCAATATCATTATCGACACCCTGCGAGGCATTCCCCAGGCGCGGGAGGAACTTGAGCGTGCGTTGCAACGAGGCGGAAGGCTCTGGATCAGCCGGGCCGTCTGGATCGAAGTTTTGTCAAAGGGCGAAGGTGAAGGGCTGCGGCGCGCGGAAACTTTGCTTTCGGGCTTCGGCGTCGACGAAATCGATGCTGAAATTGGCGCGCGTGCCGCTGCGCTGAGACGCGAACGTCAAGGGCTCAAGGCAATGGATGCGATCATTCTCGCCACCGCACAGACGCGCGGGCGGGTGCTTGTTACACGAAATACCATGGATTTTCCTGCAAGGATGCCCGGCATCCGCGTCCCCTACACCCTCTAGCGAAAGAACAGCGCTCATGTGCGGCATCATCGGTATCGTCGGCAAGGATGAAGTCTCGGACCGTCTTGTCGAAGGGCTCAAGCGCATGGAATACCGTGGCTATGACAGCGCCGGGGTCTGCACCATCCACAACGGCGAACTGGTCCGTCGACGGGCACCCGGAAAGCTCATCAATCTCGTGCTCGAACTGGAGCGTGAGGCCGCACCCGGAACCACCGGCATCGCCCACACCCGCTGGGCGACCCACGGCGCACCCACCGCCGCCAACGCCCACCCGCACGCCACCGGCGAAGTGGCGCTGGTCCACAACGGCATCATCGAGAACTTCAAGGCGCTGCGCGACGCGATGACCGCGCGCGGACGGGTATTCGAGAGCGAGACCGACAGCGAAGTGGTCGCGCACCTCGTTTCGGAAGGCATCGAGGCTGGCATGAGCCCCGAGCTCGCCGTGCAGGCCGCCCTGCCCCAGCTTCGCGGCGCTTTCGCTCTTGCCATCGCCTTCCGCTCGCACCCCGATTTGCTGATCGGCGCGCGGCTCGGCTCGCCGCTGGTCGTGGGCTATGGTGAAGGCGAGATGTTCCTTGGCTCGGACGCGCTCGCGCTGGCCCCTCTAACCCAGCGGATCAGCTATCTGGACGAAGGCGACTGGGTCGTCATCACCCGCGATGGCGCGCAGATCTACGACGTGCAAAACCAACCGGTCAGCCGCGAGATCGTCGCTTCGGGCGCTTCGGCGGCGGCTATCGAGAAGGGCAATTACCGCCACTTCATGCAGAAGGAGATCTTCGAGCAGCCCACAGTCGTGGCACAAACGCTCAAGAGCTACATCCGCCAGATCGACCAGTCGATCGCCCTGCCGCAGATGGATTTCGATCTTTCCGCGATCAAGCGCATCACCATCGTCGCCTGCGGCACCAGCTACTATGCCGGGATGGTGGCGAAATACTGGCTGGAGCAGTTCGCCCGCCTGCCGGTCGATATCGATGTCGCCTCGGAGTTCCGCTACCGCGATCCGGTGCTCGAGCCGGGCGGGCTGGCGCTGTTCATCTCGCAATCGGGCGAAACCGCCGATACGCTCGCGGCGCTTCGCCACTGCAAGGCCAACGGCCAGACCATCGCGGTCGTCGTCAACGTGCCGACCAGTTCGATGGCACGCGAGGCAGACCTGCTGCTACCCACCCACGCTGGCCCGGAGATCGGCGTCGCCTCGACCAAGGCCTTTACCTGCCAACTCGCCGTGCTCGCCGCGCTCGCCGCTCACATGGCGGTCGTGCGCGGGCGGATGAGCCGCGAGGAGGAGGCAGAGGTCGTGCGCCACCTGCTCGAAGCCCCGGCCATGCTCAATGCCGCGCTAGGCTATGACGACGAGATCGCGGCGATGGCTCACCATATCGCCCCGGCGCGCGACGTGCTCTATCTGGGGCGCGGACCCGACTATCCGCTGGCACTCGAAGGGGCGTTGAAACTTAAGGAAATCAGTTATATCCACGCCGAAGGCTATGCCTCGGGCGAGATGAAGCACGGGCCCATCGCACTGATCGACGAGGGCGTTCCGGTGATCGTGCTCGCCCCGTCCGGGCCGCTGTTCGAAAAGACCGTCAGTAACATGCAGGAAGTTTCCGCGCGCGGCGGCAAGGTGGTTCTCATCTCGGATTGGGAAGGCATCGCTGAGGCGGGCGAGGACTGCATGGCCGTGATCGAGATGCCCAAGGTCCACCCGCTGATCGCACCGCTGGTCTATGCGGTGCCGGTGCAATTGCTCGCCTATCATGTCGCGCTGGTGAAAGGCACCGATGTCGATCAGCCGCGCAACCTCGCAAAGAGCGTTACAGTCGAGTAGATTCAGATTTATAGATGATTGGACTGAGTTAGACGTTGTATTTCATATCGTTTTACGGACTAAAATGGCATCTCAGGTTCACCTAAATGCGGGTCGTGAGAAGCGTCTTGAGGACCTTCTCCGACTTCGATCTTTGGGCTGGTCAGACAAGCAGATTGAGCTTGCCCCTGCCTGACGTCTCCCTTGGCTGATAGGAACAGATCAGCGAAGGGAGACGTCAGGCAGGGGCAAGCTCAGATGACGCGCTCTCATTGTTCCGGTCATCAAGGCAAGAAATCAACGCGGCCTGATTGCTTTTCCGAAATCCAGGTTTCGGATCAGATAATTATGCCCCGACCAGCCCGCCGATCACACTTTTGAACAGCTTGCGCCCGTCGCTGCCACCATGCGCAGCCTCGATGGCGCGTTCGGGATGCGGCATCATGCCCAGCACATTGCCCGCCGCGTTGAGCACGCCTGCAATTGAGCGGGCCGATCCGTTGACCTGTTCTGCATAACGGAAAGCCACGCGGCCCTCGCCTTCCAGCCGGTCCAACGCAGTCTCGTCGGCGAAGAAATTGCCATCATGGTGGGCAACCGGCATCACCGCCACTTCGCCCTGCTCGTAGCCCGCGGTGAACAGCGTCTGTGAATTCTCGACTCGCAGTCGAACCTCGCGGCACACGAAGCGGATTCCGGCATTGCGCATAAGCGCGCCGGGAAGCAGCCCCGTCTCGGTCAGCACCTGAAAGCCGTTGCAAACGCCCAGCACCGGCACTCCGCGCGCTGCAAAATCGGATACCGCGCGCATGATCGGGCTGCGCGCCGCCATCGCGCCCGAACGCAGATAGTCGCCATAGGAAAAACCGCCGGGCAACGCGATGAAATCGAGCCGCTCGGGAAGATCGGCATCTCCGTGCCAGACGCGCAGCACCTCGCCGCCGCAAACCTGTTCGAGCGCCACCGCCAGATCCCGGTCGCAGTTCGATCCGGGAAATGTGACGACTGCCGAACGAAAAGTGCTCATTGGCTTGCTTCCGTTTGGGCGACCCTTTCAACCCGGTAATTTTCGATCACCATGTTGGCCAGCAGCTTGCGGCACATCTCGTCAAGCTGATCGTCGGTTACGGCGGCGTCTACCTCGAGTTCGATCAGCTTGCCCTGCCGCACGTCGTTGACCCCGGAAAAGCCCAGTCCCTCAAGCGAATGCTGGATCGCGCGCCCTTGCGGATCGAGCACGCCGGGCTTGAGGCTTACATGAACGCGCACTTTCATCGTCGGGCCCTTCGGTCGCGAGTCGCCATGCGCAATCCTATGGCGATGAGCCTGCCGTCCCGCAACCCGGCCCGCGCCATCGGCGCTGGCGAAGGGAAACATTGCCATGATAATCGACTTCGCTCGAAAGGTTGCAATCGTGACCGGTGCCGGCGGCGGCATCGGACGCGCCTATGCGCTGGAACTTGCGCGACGCGGGGCGCGGGTGATGGTCAACGATCTTGGTGGCACGCGCGACGGCACCGGCCATTCCGATGCTGCCCGCGCGGTCGTCGCCCAAATCGAGTCGGCTGGCGGCGAGGCCTTGGCGAACGGTGCCAGCGTGGCCGAATATGCGCAGATGGAGGCCATGGTTGCCGAGGCACGCGATCGCTGGGGCGGGGTCCACATCCTTATCAACAATGCCGGCATCCTGCGTGACCGCACGTTCTCCAAGATGGAACCGGCCGATTTCGAATTGGTGCTGCGGGTCCACCTGCTCGGCACCGCCTATGCCACTCACGCGGTTTGGCCGGTCATGCGCGAGCAGGGCTATGGCCGCGTGCTGATGACAAGCTCCTCGTCAGGATTGGGCGGCAATTTCGGGCAGTCGAACTATGCTGCGGCCAAGGCCGGGATCATCGGGCTTGCCAAGACGCTGTCGCTCGAAGGCGCGAAATACGGCATTCGGGTCAACCTGATCGCACCGACCGCGGGCACGCGGATGACCGAGGACATCTTCCCCGAAGAGGCATTCAACGCCTTTACGCCCGAATCGGTATCGGCTGCCGCAGCGTTCCTGGTCTCGGAAGATGGCCCTTCGAACGTCATGATGGGCGCAGGCGGCGGCGTTTATCAGTGCTTCTGGCTGACCATGAACGATGGTGTTTTGTTGCCGCCCGAGCAGCGCACCGCCGAAGGCATCGCCGCAGCCTCGAAGTCAATTTCCGACCGTAGCAGTGACGCGCCACTCGCCTATGGCATGGAGCAGCAGATGCACGCGATCGAGATGCTGACCAAGGCGGCGAAGGGCTAAGTCAGCCGTCCACCACCTTGAGCAACCGCCGCTCCAGCGGGAACAGCACGCCCGCAAGCTCATGCCCGCGGCGCAGCACCTGTCCGGCCTCGCCGAACAGCGTCCACATGCCCTGCCGAGACCGCAGCGCAGGGCGCTTTTCAATGTGGGCCTGCGGGCGCTCCGAGGTGCGGCGATAGGCACTGAAGCTCGCGGCATCGGCTTCGAAGTTTATCGCATAGTCGCGCCACTGCCCGGCCGCGACCATGCGGCCATAAAGATCGAGAATGCGCTGGAGTTCCTGGCGCTCAAAGGCGACTTGGCCGAGAGCGCCCTTGGGAAAGGCTATGACATTGGTGCCAGTGAAGACAGACCGGTCGGCCCCTGACGCCATCGCGTTCAGCTGCTCTTTCGCGCGAATGAACCGAGCGGGGCATCACTTGGCTGGCGCTCGGCTTTCAAGGCGGCCAGTTCGGCCCGAAGCTCTGCAACCTGGGCTTCCAGATCCTCGAATCTCTGACCACCGGGTTCGCACGGCTCACCGCAAGGCGTGCCGTAGGGCAGGAATTCCTTCGCCCAGGTTTCGACAGGAACCAGTGTCGAGCGGGCCTTGAGGCCGATCATCGTCGCACCTTCGGGCACATCGTCGAGCACGACCGCATTGGCGCCAACGCGCGCGCGCTCGCCTACCACGATGGGGCCGATGATCTGCGCGCCAGAACCGATGATGACATTGTCCCGCAGGGTCGGGTGGCGTTTGCCTCCCTTGCCATTGGTGGGATTGGAGCCTCCCAGTGTAACACACTGATAAATAGTTACATTATCGCCGATCTCGGCCGTCTCGCCGATCACGGTAAAGCCATGATCGATAAAGAAGTTCTTGCCGATTTTCGCACCGGGATGGATGTCGATCGCGGTCATGAAACGCGAGAAATGGTTGACTGCGCGCGCGAGGAAATAGAGCCGCGCATTGAACAGCACATGTGCAACCCGGTGCCAGAACAGCGCCCAGACGCCCGGATAGAGCAGCACTTCCCAGCGCGAACGCGGCGCGGGATCGCGCGCGGCAACCGAGTCCAGATATCGGATCAAACCACTAAACATCGAGCGATTCTCCCACCAAACGGGCTTCAAAGCAAGCGCGGCTGGTCTGGCCCAGCGATCTCTTCGAGCGCTTCGCGCCAGACCGCGAGGGTTGCTGGCTGCTTACGCTCGAGGCTGATCCGGTCGATCGTGGCCACGAGGTGTTCGGCGCCCAGATGGCTACGCACACAACGTCCTACAAGATAAGCGGTTGCAGAATCGTCAAGAGCAAGGCCGCGCATCTCGGCATGGAGCATGATGAGATCGGCGAGCATGGCGTCGTCGAGCGAGCCGATTTCGAGCTGCATCGCCGCGCCCATGCGCGAGGCGAGGTCCGGCAAGGCAATCTTCCAGCCTTGCTCTCCCGCGTTGCTGACCATCAGCAATGGCTCACGATCTTCCTGCGCCCGGTTCCAGCGGTGGAACAGCGCCGCCTCGTCCATCGTGTCGGCATCGTCGATCGCCGTCCCCAGCCCGCTTTCAGCGAACCAGCGCGCCAGCAACGACTTTCCGGAACGCGGCGGGCCGGAAAGCACGGCGGTGCGGAATGGCCAGCGCTCAGGCTCACGCAACGATTCTACCGCCTCGGCATTGCCCGCGCCGACGATGATGCGCGTTGGAGCCGCCGGGCCGGTTCCGGACGACAGTGGAAGCGCGATTTGCCGCATCGCTGGAATCCGGAACCTAGCGACTTATCCTGAGCGCGCCCGCTCCGACCGAAACCTGCCAGCCCTGCGCACGCAGCGCCGCCGCCAGTGCGTTGATGTCGCCCGCAAGCGTGACCCGCATCACCGAAGTTCCGCCGATCGCGATGCTCGAAGTCGAGGCACCGCGCACTCCGGGCGCACCACGCACCGCGCCAAGCGCGGCATCGACCGCCGCGGCATCGGGTGTCGAGAACTGGACAGCTATGCTCGAAATGGTCGGCGCGGCGGTAGCGGTCGCCAGTTCGTCGGGTGTCTTGGTCGTTGCCGTCGCATCGGTCTTGTCGGCGCCCTTTGCCGCATCTTCGGCAGCGCGCAGCTTAGCCGCCAGTTGGGAGAGAGCCGCGTCGATCTGCCAATCACCCGCCATCAGCGACGGATCGGGCGTCAACAACCCCTGCGCAAGGGCATCGCGATAGATGAGGTCCATTCGCACCAGCGCGGTGTTCAGCATTCTGGGGACACCCTCTTCGTTGTTAGCCGAAAGGGTGAAGCTCTCTAGGAACCGGTTGTCAGGGCCGTAGCGCGCGGTGAAAGTGCCCCTCACCGGCCCTCCCGGCCACTGCCGTTCCAGCTTGGCGACGGGGATGAGCACGTCGGCCGCCTCGAACTGGTCGAGGACGGTGCGCCACCACAGGCGGCTGCGACGTCCTGCCTGCCCCGCTGTGACGATCAGCGAATCGCCCCCGGCGCCGGTGGGCCGCACATACTGGATCGGGCTGGCGGCGGACTGGAAATTCGCCCAGGCACGCTGCCATGGCCCGCGCACTTCGAACACTTGGCGAACGCCACCCGAATAGAGCACCGGGATGACAAGCAAGGGTGCCGAGCGCATGCTCGCCGCGCCGCCTTCGGTCGCGACGAACTGGCCTGCCTTGGCACGGTCGAAGATCACGCCGAGCCGGGCAATATAGCGGCGAGGGCCGATCTGCTCGTGTTCGATGACGATGGCGACGACCATCGCGTCGAGCTGCGCATCAGACATCTTGGGCCCGTTGAGCTTGGCCCAGGCCTTGCGCTGCGCCTCCTGCCAGCCCTGCTCGCGGGCTTCTCCCGCCGAATCGGCATGGACGTTGACTTCGATCCCGTCGACCTCGATGTCCGAGGACGAGGCCAGCGGCGGGATTCCCCTCTCGCCCTCGATCTGGGCGAGAAGTGCGCTGATCCCGGCAATGGCGAGCGCCAGCAACAGCGCGCAAAGCACGACCATTGCAGGCCGTCTGCCTGTCAGCGCCAGCCGTTCGAGCCGCGAAGGGGGGAAAAATGCACTTGCCATAAGTAAGGTCGCGCGCCTTTTGCCCAAACCCCCATGGAAATCCAAGCGCGAATGCGCCAAGGGGTTGGGCATGACGAGCAATACGCCCTCCTATACCTACGCACAGGCCGGAGTCTCGATCGATGCGGGCAACGCGCTGGTCAAGGCGATCGGCCCCCTCGTCAAGGCCACCGCACGGCCCGGAGCGGACGCCGACATCGGCGGCTTCGGCGGCTTCTTCGATCCGCGTGCGGCGGGCTATGTCGATCCGCTGCTGGTCGCCGCCAACGATGGCGTCGGCACCAAGGTCAAACTGGCGATAGACCATGACCGGCATGACCGGATCGGCGAGGACCTCGTCGCGATGTGCGTCAACGACCTCATCGTACAGGGGGCGGAACCGCTGTTCTTCCTCGACTATTTCGCTACCGGCAAACTCGACAATGGTGTCGCCGAGCGGGTCGTCGCTGGCATCGCCGAGGGCTGCAAAATTGCCGGATGCGCGCTGATCGGCGGCGAGACTGCCGAAATGCCGGGCATGTATGCCGCCGGCGATTACGACCTTGCCGGATTCTGCGTCGGCGCGGTGGAACGCGGTGAGCAACTCACGGGCGACAGAGTGGCCGAGGGCGACGTCCTGCTTGGACTCGCATCCTCAGGCGTTCATTCCAACGGCTATTCGCTGGTGCGCAGGCTGGCGGCGGACAAGCTGTGGCGGCTCGACCGCCCTGCCCTGTTCGACCAAGACCGGCTGCTGATCGACCATCTGATCGAGCCTACCCGCATCTATGTGAAGAGCCTGCTTCCCGCGATCCGCCCAAAAGATGGCAAACCCTCGCGCATCCACGCGCTTGCGCACATTACCGGCGGCGGCCTCACCGAAAACGTGCCGCGCGTGCTGCCTGTCGGGCTTCACGCCAGGATCGATGCCGGCGCATGGGAACAGCCGCGGCTGATGGCTTTCCTGCAGGGGCAGGGAAACATCGAACCGGCAGAAATGGCGCGCACCTTCAACTGCGGGATCGGGATGGTGCTGGCAGTCAACGCAGACGAAGTCGCGGGGCTGGTCGCGGACCTGACCGTTGCCGGAGAGACTGTCCACGTCATCGGTGCAATCGAGAAGGGTCAGCGCGGCTGCACCGTGTTGGGCAGCGGTGACGACTGGTCCGCGCGCGAGCCGTGGGAGGCCGT
>CAMDQY010000015.1 GCA_945906005.1 Novosphingobium sp. Chol11
CCTCGACGCCTGATTTCGATACCGTTTGATTACCGTCCGTCCTGAGCTTGTCGTAGGACGGGCCAGCCCCGCTCGCCCTTCGACAGGCTCAGGGTGAGCGGGGTTGAAACAATTGGAGTTACGCACATGGAAGGCAGCCTGGAAGCACCGACCCGTCACGCAATTCCCTGGCGTGACGAAGCTTGGTACGACGAAGCTTCGCTCGAAGCCGAGCTGCGCCGCGTCTATGATATCTGCCATGGCTGCCGCCGCTGCTTCAACCTGTGCGACAGCTTTCCCAAGCTGTTCGACATGATCGACGAAAGCCCGAACGAAGAGGTCGCCGACCTCTCGACCGGGCAGATCAAGGCCGTCGTCGATGCCTGCACGCTTTGCGACATGTGCTTCATGACCAAGTGCCCCTATGTGCCGCCGCACGAATTCGATCTCGATTTCCCACACCTGATGCTGCGCCATCGCGCGGTCGAAAACCGCAACGGCGACACTTCGCTGGCCGACCGCGAGCTCGCAAAGATGACCCGCAACGGCAAGCTGGGCACCACTTTTTCCGGCCTCGCCAACTGGGCGACCAGCGAGGGCAACGCGCTTACCCGGCCGATCATGGAAGCGGTCGCCGAGATCGACAGTCGCGCTCATGTGCCGCCGTTTCGCGAAATTGCCTTCGCCAATGGCGCACAGGCGGTGGTTCCTGCGCCCAATCCCGATGGCCCCGCCTTCGGCCGCAAGGCCGTGCTCTATGCCGGCTGCCACGATAATTTCAACGACGCGACTCCCGGCGAGGCGGCGATGAAGGTGCTAGCCCACAACGGCGTGAAGGTGCGTGTCGAATATCCGGACTGTTGCGGCATGCCCAAGTTCGAAAACGGTGACATGGCTGCGGTTGCCAGCGCGGCGGAGCGGATCTCGGCCTATTTCGTCCCGCTGATCGAAGACGGGTGGGACATCGTTCCGCTGACCACGAGCTGCGCGCTGATGCTCAAGTTCGAATGGCCGCTCATCGAGCCTGGCAATGCCGATGTCGCAACGCTCTCCAAGCATACGTTCGACGTTTCGGAATATGTCGTCGCGCTCGCCAAGAGCAGCGGACTTGCCCCGATCGAGCCGATGGCCAAGACCATCGGTGTGCATTTTGCCTGCCATGCCCGCGCGCAGAACATGGGGCCAAAGGCGATGGAGATGCTTCGCCTCATTCCCGAAGCAAAGCCGCAATTGACCGAGCGTTGTTCGGGCCACGGCGGCAAGTGGGGAATTTTCAAGCAGAATTTCGACCGCGCAATCAAGGTTGGCAAGCCGACCGGCCGATCGCTGATGAAGGAAGCGCCCGATCTGGTGGTGAGCGAATGTCCGCTTGCGGGGCCGCACCTGAGGCAGGTGATCGAGGCCAATGGCAACGAGCCGCCAGCGCGTATCGGTCATCCAATCGAGGTCATGGCCGTAGCCTACGGTCTTTGAGGATCACATAAATGCCCCGCAGTTCCCGCACCATCACCGCCGACGATATCATGGCGACCGAGCAATTCGAGTTGATCCGCAAGGAGAAGAAGGCCGAGGCGATCGAGCGCAAGAAGCTTTCCCGCCTTAGCGTGGGTCCCAATGCGGTGATCCTTTTCGAGAACTGGGATTCGATGTGGCTGCAGGTCCAGGAGATGTTGCGGATCGAGAAGGGTGGGCCAGAGCAGGTGGCTGACGAGCTTGCCGCCTACGATCCGATGGTGCCAAAGGGCAGCGAACTGACCGCAACGGTGCTGTTCGAGGTCGCAGATCAGGACCAGCGCGATAAGTTCCTGCGCACCATCGGCAATGTCGAAAATCACATTTCAATCCGCGTCGGTGACCATCTGATCGAGGCGCGGCCTGAAGGCGATATCCAGCGCACGCGGGAAAGCGACGGCAAGGCGAGCGCGGTGCACTTCTTCCACTTTGATTTCCCGGCAGAGGCAATCGCGGCGTGGAAAAGCGGGGAAGGGCAGGCAATGGTCGTGATCGACCATCCGGCCTATGGCCATGCGGCGCTGATCGGCAAGAATACGCGAGAGTTTCTTGCGTGCGAATGTTTTTGACGACCCGCGTTAGTCGCTTTGATTCAGGCTGCGAGCGTCCGAAGCGGCCATCATCGATTCGACTTCCTGTTCGGTCATCTCGCGGTTTGGCTGAACGGGCTTCTTTTTCTTCTTCTTGAGTTTCGACTGCGCATATTCAGCCGGAGTCATTCCCGGCGGCAACGCGCCAGCGACTGTCTGATTTGAGAGCGCACCGGGTCCCTCTCCGGCAAAGGTGACATCAGAAGCCGCTACCAGCTCCGCTTGCGTGGACTGGGCGAAACCGATGCTGCTCTTGGCCGCGATTGGGGGACGCCAGCGCATGTCGTCATCGCTGCCAAACGTTCCCTTCACCTTGCGTCTGTCGGTGAAGTTGCTTTTCTTGGCGGTTGTCTTTTTCTGGGCCTGCTGCACCTCGACGTGCCGCTGCTGCGATTCGATGGTATTGCCAGCGCTTCGCGGTTCTCACCGCTGGCGAACATCGCAAGGCAGCCCGTGATCAGCAAGGTCGCAATCGCGAAATGGCGATACATCTTGGCATTGATAGGAATGATCGGTGCGCTCTGAGCCATCGCAAGGTCTCATAAACCGTGCGGGTTGCCGGCGCGGTCAAGACCGCCGAGGGCAAGATCGAACAGGCCGAAGGTGGCACGCTGTTTTTCGATGAAGTAGGAGATATTCCGCTGCAGTTGCAGGTCAAGCTGTTGCGCTTCCTGCAGGAGCGGGTGATCGAGCGGATTGGCTCGCGCAAGTCGATCTCTGTCGATACGCGGGTGGTCTGCGCTACGCATCAGAACCTTGAAGCGATGATCCTGGAGGGCACGTTCCGCGATGATCTGTTCTACCGCCTCGCCGAGATCGTCGTGAAGATACCGTCGCTGGCCGAGAGGCCCGGCGATGCCACGCTGCTCGCCAAAGTGTTCCTCAACAAATTCGCGCAGGAGATGAACCCGAAGGTTCGCGGTTTCGCTCCCGATGCTCTGGTCGCAATCGACGCCTGGGGCTGGCCGGGCAACGTGCGCGAGCTTGAAAACTGGGAGAAGCGCGCTGTCATCATGGCTGACGGAAAGCTGGTTGGCGCTGCCGATCTCGATCTCTCCGATCCCGACGAGCAAGTCGTCAACGCGCTCAACCTCAAGAGCGCGCGCGAACTGGCTGACCGTAAGATCATTCGGCACGCGTTGGCGCGCAGCGAAGGCAACATTTCGAGCACCGCAAAGCTGCTCGGGATCAGCCGACCGACGCTTTATGACCTGCTGAAGCAGTACGACCTGCACGCTTGATGTCCTCGACATAACAGCGTGCCTCGGGCATCGGCTTGTCTCTAAACATCAGGGGATAGGAGAGGTCATGCCCGGCGCGCTGGAAGGGATTACCATTGTCGAGTTCGCCGGGATCGGTCCCGGTCCGTTCACCGGCATGATGCTGGCCGACCACGGAGCGCGGGTGATCCGGATCGACCGGCCCGGTACTGCGGCGCGCGGCACGCTCAAGTTCGATGCGAGCCTGCGCAATCGCGAGCACGTTGAATTCGATCTCAAGTCGGACGAAGGACGTGCTCAAGCGCGCGATCTATTGCGCGAGGCGGATGGCTTGATCGAGGGCTTCCGCCCCGGCGTGATCGAACGGCTGGGCTTTGGACCTGACGTGCTGCTCGAAGCCAATCCGCGCCTCGTCGTTGGGCGGATGACCGGATGGGGTCAGAACGGGCCGATGGCCTCTGCGGCCGGTCACGATATCAATTACATCGCGCTTTCGGGCGCGCTCCACACCTATGGCCGCGAGGGCCAGAAGCCGACACCGCCGCTGAATGCGGTCGGCGATTTTGGAGGCGGCGGGATGATGCTCGCCTTCGGGATGTTGGCGGGCATCTTATCGGCAAAATCGACGGGCAAAGGACAGGTCGTAGATTGCGCGATGGTCGACGGCGCGGCAATCCTTTCGACGATGTTCTATGCGCTGCACAGCCTCGGGCGATGGGTAGACGAACGCGGCAAAAACATTCTCGATACCGGCGCGCCATTCTACGAAACCTACGAGACCGCTGACGGTAAATTCGTTTCGGTCGGACCGATCGAGGCGCAGTTCTACGCTGAGATGCTTGAAAAGCTCGGTATTGCCGGAGAGCCGGACTTCTCGCAGCAGAACGAGCGGGAGAACTGGCCGGCGATGAAAGAGCAGCTCACGCAGATCTTCGCACAAAAGTCGCGGGATGAATGGTGCGATCTGCTCGAAGGCAGCGATGTCTGCTTCGCTCCGGTGCTCAGCCTGGCCGAAGCTCCAAAGCATCCGCATAATGTTGCGCGCGGCACCTTCATCGAGGCGGCGGGGATCACGCAGCCTGCGCCAGCTCCGCGCTTTTCAGCCACGCCCGCACCGCCGGTCCGGCCGCCGTGGAGCTGAATTAACCCTTCGGCTGGTAGGTCTGTTCCTCGCCTGGAAAGGCGCGTGACCGCACGTCCTGCGCATATTGAGCGGCGGTCGCCGAGATGATCTCCGCGATTTCGCCATAACGCTTCACGAATCGCGGCACTCGTTCGAACATGCCGAGCATGTCCTCTGTGACGAGCACTTGCCCGTCGCATTGCGCCGAAGCGCCGATGCCGATCACCGGGCAACTGGCCGCTTTCTGCACCGCCACGGCAATCGGCTCGACCACGCCTTCGACGACAATTGCGAACGCGCCTGCTGAGTCGAGCGCTTTGGCGTCGGTGACGATCTTTTCCGCCTCGGCATCATTGCGCCCGCGCGCCATGTAGCCGCCCAACACGTTGACCGCCTGCGGGGTGAGGCCGACATGGCCCAGAACCGGAATCCCGCGATTGCTGAGGAACGCGACCGTTTCGGCCATTGCCTCGCCGCCTTCGAGTTTAACGGCGGCGGCTCCACTCTGCTTCATCAGCCAAGCCGCGCTTTCGAACGCTTTCTGCGGCGATGCCTCGTAGGAGCCAAACGGCATGTCGACCACAACCAGCGAGTGATAGCTGCCGCGCACCACGGCCGCGGCATGGTTCGCCATCATCTCGAGCGTCACTGGGATGCTCGATGGCAGGCCGTAAATCACTTGGCCGAGCGAATCGCCGATCAGCAGGATGTCGCAGTGCGGATCGAGCAATTGCGCCTGCCGCGCCGTATAGGCGGTGAGCATCACGATCGGCTCTGCGGTCACCCCGTCCTGCTTGCGCTGGCGGATGTTCGGCACGGTAAGGCGGCGCATCGGCGAGGGCGTGGGATTGGCGCGGCTGGTCGATGTGTCGAGATGGAAGGTCGTGGACATGAGGGCCTTATTAGGCGTTCACGCGAAACTGGGGAAGGGGGCGCGAGGAACGCTTGCCAAGTCCCGGTAATCCGCTAGCTTTCCGGCACTCTTGGCAGGGGAATACCGCATGTTCGGACGCATCAAGTCGCTAGACGCCATTCTGGCGACCGCCCAGAAGAAATCGCTGCATCGTTCGCTCGGCTGGTTACAGTTGACCCTTCTGGGTATTGGCTGCGTCATCGGCACCGGCATTTTCGTACTGACGGCGGTCGGCGCGCAGAAGGCCGGTCCGGGTCTTATGCTGGCCTTTGCCATTGCCGGTGCGGTCTGCATCGTGGCCGCGCTCTGTTATGCGGAGATCGCGGCGATGATACCCGTCGCTGGCAGCGCCTACACCTACACCTACGCCACGATCGGAGAATTCTTCGCCTGGACAGTAGGTTGGGCGCTGATCATGGAATATGCGATCGCCGCTGCCGCGGTATCGGTCGGCTGGTCGGGGTATTTCACCGGCACGATATTGGACGAATATCTGGGAATACATTTGCCTGCCTCGCTCATTGCCGGTCCGCTTGCCTTGGGAGGTGCCGAGGGCGGCTTTATCAATCTGCCCGCTCTGGTCATCGCTTTGCTGGTTAGCGGTCTGTTGATCCTTGGTACCAGTGAGAGCGCCAAGTTCAACACGGTGCTGGTGGCGATCAAGGTGACGGCGCTGACGGCATTTATTGCCCTCACCTTCACCAGTCCCGAGTGGAGCGCAGAAAAGTTCAATCCCTTCCTGCCCGCCGGTGTGTTCGGGGGTTTCGGCACCGGGCTTGGCGCAGTCGGCGCGGCGGCAACGATGTTTTTCGCCTATGTCGGCTTCGATGCGGTTTCGACCGCTGCTGAGGAGACCAAGAACCCGCAGCGCAACGTGCCGATCGGTCTGGTCGGGTCGCTGCTGTTCTGCACTGTGTTCTACATTCTGGTTGCAGCGGGCGCGATCGGCACGCTCGGCGGCCAGCCGATCATGGGCGGCGCGGGCATTCCGCTTGAGGCGGGTTCGGCCGAATTGGCCCGTCAGTGCGCCATGCCCGAACATTCCGAAGCGCTGGTCTGCTCGAAGGAGGCGCTGGCACATGTGCTACGCACCATCGGTTTTTCCAGCGTAGGCAACATGCTGGGCGTAGCAGCGTTCTTGGCGCTGCCTTCGGTCATCCTGGTGCTGATCTTTGGCCAGACGCGCATCTTTTTCGTCATGAGCCGCGATGGCCTGCTGCCCGAGGTGCTCAGCACGGTGCACCCGCGGTTCAAGACCCCGCACGTGGTGACGATGATAACCGGTGTCGCGGTTGCCCTTGGTGCGGCGTTCTTTCCGGTGGGCCAGTTGGCAGACATTTCCAATGCCGGCACGCTCTACGCGTTCCTGATGGTGGCGGTGGCGGTGATGATGCTCCGCCGGACCGATCCGGACCGGCTGCGCAGCTTCCGGGTGCCGGCAGTGTGGATCGTCGCGCCGATGACGATCTTCGGCTGCGTGTTCCTGTTCCTCAACCTGCCGTCGTCGGCGATGCTGTTCCTGCCAGCCTGGACCCTGCTCGGCCTGGTCGTCTATTTCCTCTATAGTCGCAGTCACAGCCATCTCGGGCGCGGGATCGTGGAAGTGGTCGATGACGTGGTCGGCGAGGAGACAATGATGCCGATCCACCCGCCCCAGTAGATTAGGTTTGGCGATATTTCCCGAAAGGCCGTCTGCGGGCAGGCGGCCTTTCGTTTGGGAATTGCGAATCCCCTCTGATGAGAACATAAGTGGAACATAATGTTCCACCGAATCGATTCGCCTGCCGCCTGTCCGGGGCAATTCCGTCAATCTTGCGCGTGCCCAGGCATGGCGTCCGGCGGCTGATCTCGCCGGCATTGCCCCGGACGAGGTCGGGCATGGCGAGATTTTCGCCTCTACACATGAGGGCACCGGCGCGGCCATGGCGCTCGCCCTCGCCCTCGCGCAGGACCGGCTGACTGCCGCCACACCCGATCCGCTCGCCGAATCTGTTTGTGATTGGCCCGATCAGCGCATGTGGCTGTGGGTGCAGGACAGGGAGGCTCTGCGTCGCACCGGGCGGCCCTATCGTCCCGGCCTGCCGCGCGCGCTGCGCCACCGGCTGATCCACGTCGCTGCCGCCAGTGCCGAGGACGCGCTGTTCGCGCTGGAGGAAGGGCTGCGCTGCCGCGAGCTTGCCTTCGTGATCGGCGAGATCGTGGGCAACCCCAGGGCGCTGTCGTTCACCGCTCACCGCCGGTTGAGCCTTGCCGCCCAGCGCCACGGCTTGCCGCTGTGGCTGGTGGGGCTCGGTGCCGCGCGCGATCTCTCCTCGGCAAGAATGCGCTGGCAGGCAGGGGCTGCGCCTTCGTCGAGCCCGCGCTGGAATGCGGCTGCGCCCGGTGCGCCGAGGTGGCGGGCAGAATTGTTACGCGCACGCCGCCATCCGCCGGGAGAATGGGTTCTGCACGAGGATGAAGGAAGGCTTGCGTCGATTCCTTTCGTTTCAAGCGGAGGGGAGGAACTCCTGAGCATCCATGCCCGGTCCGCTGCCCCTGCATGATACTGCCACGTCCGCCGTGCCGGACCCGCCGTTGCGGCGCGCTGCCCGCCGCATTCTCTCGACCTGGCTGTACCGGCTGGCGATGGACCGCTGGCGGCTTGGCGAAGGACTGGCGCAAGGCGAGGGCGCAGACGCCGCGCCGCTGACGCTCGTCGCCTAAACCGCGCGCGGGGTGCGCGTGGCTGCGGCCAACCGGGCAGGGATGGTGGTAGGGGCCATGCCCGGCATGATGCTGGCCGATGCGCGCACGCTGTGCCCCACGGTCGCCATCGCGCCTTCGGACCCAGCGGGCGATCTTGCGTTTCTGGAAAAACTGGCGCTGTGGGCGCAGCGCTGGGGGCCGTGGAGCGCGCTCGATGCGCCCGACGGGCTGATTGTCGATGTCAGCGGGGTTGCTCACCTGTTCGGCGGCGAGGAGGCGCTGCTGGCCGACCTGCGGGCCGCGCTGGAACGGCGGCACCTGGCGGCAAGGCTCGCGGCCGCGCCCACTGCGGGCGCGGCCTGGGCGCTGGCGCGACGGTTCCGCAACCGCCGCGCACCCGCAGCCAACCCCCTGATCCGCATGGACCAGCTGTTAGGCCTCGTGCCCGAGCCGATGTGGCCTCGCTGATGCGATGGCATTTGCATCGCCGCTTAAGATTCCTATTGCTGAGAAAGTGGCGCAGCAGCACTTGGCAGAGTCGATATGAATGTCTCAAACAACGATTTGTTCACTCGACTTTACAGCGGCGCAGCACGCGGCTTGGCAGGAAAATCGGCGAAAGTGTATGAAGAGCTGGTACTGCGGTTGATTTACGGGAAGTACAAGTTTGGCACGATCATCCCTTCAGCAGAGATTGTCGAGGAATTCAACATCAGCCGTGCACCGCTTTATGCTGCGCTCAATCAACTGACGTTCGAAGGCTATATCGAAATTACGCCGCAGGTTGGCAGCCGTGTCATTTCGCCG
Source organism: Novosphingobium sp. Chol11 (assembly GCA_945906005.1). Classification (GTDB taxonomy): domain Bacteria; phylum Pseudomonadota; class Alphaproteobacteria; order Sphingomonadales; family Sphingomonadaceae; genus Novosphingobium. Next base: position 8,830 of record CAMDQY010000015.1, read on the forward strand.
ACCGAGCAACAGATCTGGGATTTCTTTCAGATGTTTGCGCTTATCGAAAAGCAGATGGCGCGATACGCAGCTGCCCGCCGAAGCAAGGAGGATGCCGAAGCAATCTCGAAGATTTGCAGGATGGTGACTGACGTTTCGCAACCTCTCGATGCGCCAGATGAAGAATATATCGATATTGTCGATATTTATCATATGGCAATCAGAAAGGCGGCGCACTCGACATTGGAAGTCCGGCGCGTAAGCGGGTATTTTCGGTTCGCTGCTTTCTTGCTAATGAACGGTTGGCCCAAGGATTTCGTGGAAGTGCGCGACAATTCAAACCTTCACCGGCCAAGAGTGACCGAGGCGATAATCGAGGGCGACGTAGAAAAGGCTGGGAACGCAGTTGGCGACTATATTCGCTATCGGTTTGTAGGATAATCTGAAAATACTGGCGAGACCTTTACCACGACCCCGCCAGTCTTAAAATGCAATGTCTGTTAATACGCTTTCGGATCAGAAGTTGGCGCCGACTGAAACGCCGTAGGTCGCCGGCTCACCGAACTGGCGATATTTGCCGAAGGTGCTGAACGCGTCAAACACGGCGTTGTACTGCTGGTCGAACAGGTTCCGACCGAACACCGAGACTTCAAAGGTGTCGCCAACCGAATGCCAGGTCACGCTGGCGTTGACGAGCGCATAGCCCTTCTGGCGATAGAGATAATCGCCAGTGGCCGCATCGAAGGTACTGCGGTTGGGATTATGCGACGACTTGTACGAGGCGCTGCCCGCTATGTCGAAGCTGCCGGTGCTGCCGGCATCAATCTTGTAGTTGAACCCGCCGGTGAGCGAGAGCTTGGGCGAGCGCGGCATTTCCCTGCCGGTCAGATTCTGTCCGCCGGTTGGCGTGCCCCAGCGGACCAACGGCTTGCCCGGTATGGCGATCGGAACCACGCCTGCGGATCCGGGGTAGGATGTGTATTTTGCATGCAGCCAGGACGCACCGGCAAACAGGCTCAGATCGTCGCTGGGCGTGTAATCGATCTGAGCATCGGCACCGTAGATTTCGGCCGAACCGACATTGGCCTGGACGGTGCGCAAGCTCAAGTCTGGCTGCGCCTGCACCTGCTGATCCTGAAGGTTGGTGTAGTCGTAGTAGTAGGCAGCAACATCGAAGCGCAGGTTGCCTTTCACGGTCTTGAAGCCGGCCTCGAATGCGTCGATCTTCTCAGGCTTGATGTCGTTGCCATTGAGGTCGACGCTGCCGCTTTTGAAGCCCTTGGTGAACGATGCATAGACGTTCGTTCTGTCCGCGAGTTCATACTGCAGGATGATGCGCGGCGTGAGGTTGCTCCACGATTTTCCGTTGAAAGTATGCGCGCCGCCATAGGTGAAAGCGGGCGTCTGCTGACGCTTCTCCCAGCTATAGCGCATGCCGCCGATGATCGAGAGCCTGTCGGTAGCCTTGACGGTGGCATCGGCGAAGGCTGCCCACGACTTGGCCTTGAGGATATTGGCCAACCTCGCCCCGCCATTGCCGAACTGGAAGAGCTGATTCGGGCCGGTCAGCCACCGGTTGGAGAAGTAGAACAGCCCCGCCACCCAGTCGACGCTGTCGCCGATGTTCGAGGATACGTTGATTTCCTCGCTGTGCGCAGTGTTCTTGTGATCGGTGATCTGCCGCGCGACCGGCAACAGCGAACCATCGATGTCGATATTGGTGAACTGGTCGATGTGCTGATAGGACGAGATCGTCTTGACGTTGAGGCCTGCGAGCTCGAAGTCCAGGGTCAAGCTCGGGGCGACCACTTCGCTTTTTGACTCGTTGGGTCCGTCGTAGGAGGTGCGGTTGCGCAGCCGGGTCATGCCCGCGTTGATGCCGCCTAACGCCGTTGCAGCAATCAATTCGGCACCCGGCAGCGGATCGACGTATTGCCAGGCGCTGCCATTGGCAACGAGATCGACATATTGCAGCGCGAAGGTTGCAGCGAACCCTTCGCCGGTGTCGAACTTCAGCTTGGTGCGGATGTTCAGCTCTTTGTGCGATGCTGAATTGAAACCCTTCGGATAGGCTGCGGTAGGAACGTTCTTCAGGAAGCCGTCGCTCTTGCGATAGAGCGCGGCAATGTTGAAGCCGACCGTTTCGCCCCATGGCACCGAAACGTAGGCCTGTACGCGCAAGTCGTTGAAGCGGCCATAGCTCAGCTTGGCGCGGCCCTCGACCTTGTCGGAGGGATCGAGCGTCCTGACCAGGATCGCGCCGCCGGTGGCATTGCGGCCGAACAGCGTGCCTTGCGGCCCTTTGAGGATCTCGATGGCTTCAACCGAAGCAAGGTCGAAATTGAGGCCAAGCTGGTTGGGCTGGTAGATGCCGTCGATATAGGTGGCGATGTTGTTCTCGTTACCGCCCGAAATCGCCTGCGAGGTCACGCCGCGGATCGCCGGCAGGAAGAACGGGCCGGTCTGCGAAATCGCCATGCCCGGTGACAGCGTATCGATCTCGGTGAAGTTGGTGACGTTGGTCGCAGACAACCGCTCTTCGCTCAGTGCGGTGATCGAGATCGGCACGTCTTCCAGCGATTGATCGCGCTTCTGCGCGGTGACAATGATGTCGCGGCTTGCGCCGGTCTCCTCATCGGCCTGTGCCCAGGCTGCCGAACCGAGCGGCGCGATCGCGCAGGCTGTCGTCAAGAGAATGGTCCTGATCTTCATTTTCTTCCTCCCAATTTCCCGGAATGCGCCGGGTTTCCCAAAAAAATCTGGCCCTCTCTCCTCAAGCGGCCACGAGATCGAGTGGCAGCCGGTCCACACCCCAGGTTATGCCGGTCCGGTAGCGGACCTGTGCCGGGTCCGAGATGCTTATGTCCGCGAATCGCGCGAGTAATTGCGCGAACGCAATTCTCAGCTCCCGCCGCGCCAGATGCATGCCGACGCAGGTGTGTACGCCCGAACCGAACGTGAGCCCCGATTTGTCGCTGCGGTCCGGATCGATGCGGTGCGGATCGGCAAAATGCCTAGGATCGCGTCCGGCGATCGGCGTCGGCAGCATGACCTGGTCTCCGGCCTTCATGGCGACGCCCCTGAATTCGCAATCGTCGCGAACAATCCGGCGCATAACTACAACACCATGGGCGCGCAGGGACTCGTCGATTGCCTTGGGGATCAGGTCGGGATTCTCGCGCAGACGCTGCTGCAAGGGCTTGTTCATCGCCAGGTGGCGCATCGTGAAGCCCATCACGCTCATCACCGTGTCGAGCCCGCCCAGAAACAAGGAGAAGCAATAGCCGATCGCCTCATCGTCTGTGATTGGTCGGCCCTCGAATTCGGCACCGGCAACTGTGCTGATAAGGTCGTCGCCCGGCCTGACGCGGCGTTCCGCGATAAGATCTACAAGGTAGTCGCGGATTTTGCGCGCGCCTTCGACACGGACGGACACATCTTCGGTCCACAGCGTCTCACGCTCCCAGTCGAGGAACTGCTCGACTTTGTCCTTGGGCATGCCCATGACCTGCAGAAAGATGTACGATGGCATCAATTGCGCAAAGTCGGTGATGAACTCGCACGATTCGCGCGCAGCGAAATTATCGATGAGCTCGCTGCAGGTCTGCTCGACGAGGTCCGAAAGGCGGTTGACCGCTGCTGGCGTAAGCAGCGGATTGAGGAACTTGCGGTACATCTTCTGCTCAGGCGGATCGAACTCTATCGGCACCTGCCTCCATTCAACGCCAAGCAGTCCCTGAGTTCCGGCACTTCCGGCGCTCGAAAAGCGCTCGAAATCGGTGAAGGCCTCGCGCATGGCCTCGAAGCCGACCATCATCCATGCACCCTGCTCACCGCGGTAGCCGTGCGTGGACCAGATGATTTCCGGTCCTTCGTGAAGCCGGGCACCGGCGACATAGGGATCGTCCAGCTCCATCGTGAAGCCCCCGATATCGTCGTCCCAGACGAGCGATGTCGGGACGTGATCGGGAACGGATGCCGCCATCAAGATATTGCCAGACATCCATCGCTCCTTGGTGCTCGCGATTAATGCGCGCGTTGGACCTCATAAAGCCATAGATCGACTAACATGTAAATAGGATTGTTGGGTGACCTTGTGCAGTTGCATGAGGCGCATTCCGTGTGCAGATAACCCGTCTTGTCAATTTGGAGTGACATGGGATGCTGCAGTCACAAGGATATCGAGAACCTCACGAAATCGAGATGATCCGGCGGCAGATGACCCGGCTTTGTGTCGACCGTGGACAGCAGTCGAAGCCGGCTGGCAGATCGAACTGGATTTTCGACGAGATCGAACAACGGCTCGCAACCGGAGTGTATCTTTTTGATTCAGAGATCGTGACGCTCGATCTTGTGCGGGAATTCAATTCTAGCAGAGCCCCAGTCACAATGGCGATGAACATGTTGCAGGCGGCAGGCTATGTCACGATCCGACCGCAGATCGGAATCCGGGTTGTGGCACCCAGCGACGAGGAAATTGCCGGCTACTTCGTGCTCTATGCCCGTTCCGAAGGGCTGCACACAGCAGCGGCAACTCAGCGGGCCAGTAAGGACGGCCTGTCCATGCTTGTACGCATATCGTCCGTCATCGAGCAGGCCGAAATCGAGGAAACAATTCAATCGAGACGAGAGCAACTCATCCTTTCCTCCCTGTTTCATGAGCAGATCAGATCGATGGCAGGAACGCCGTGGCTTTGTCAGCACTCGGCTTCAGCCTGGCGCATGTCCAATTTCCTGCTCGCAAACCGGCTTGTCGGAAATGTTACCTTGATGCGTGAGCGGGCCGCTGAATACAGGCGTCGGCTGATCCGCCTAATGCTTGCCGCAGAAGGCGACGCTGCAGGCCGGTTGATGGAAGAGTTCATCAATAGCCGGTGCAGAGTCTAGCGCCTCGGCAACCCAGCGACCTGACGTTTCGCGCCTGCTGTCACCCGGTCGGGTGCGAGCCTCTTGCATCGACTTGTTCAAGGCAGATGTCGGCCGCCGCCGTCACAATGTGAACGATCGTGTTTGCCAGCGATTCCGGTGAGCTTCCCGGAGAGGTGAAAAAGGGCGCAACCCCGCTTTTCACGAACGCGCCCGTCACTTCTTCCATGAATTCGCGCGATGTCCAGATCTTGTGGCTGTTTTCGGACTCTATCACTCCGACCGAAAAGTTGGTGATCCGGAAAGGTTCCCCGCGCAATTCGGTGCGAAGTCCCCTGGACATTGTGTCCACAGCCGCTTTCGCAGCTGAATATACTGCCATGTAAGGTTGCGGCATCTGTATCGATTGGGAGGTGACATTGACGATGTCCCCTCCACGGCGGCCTGCGCGGATGCAGTTGATCGCCTCGCGCATGCAGAAAACCGGAGCGGTGAAGGAATTGGCGATCATGCTCTCGATCTGATCGTTGCTCGCCGAATCGAGGCGAAACGGATTGTAGATCGCAGCATTGTTGATGAGCACATCGACCCGGCCCATGCTCTCCATGACTTGCTGGAAAGCGGCCGCAACTTGATCGCCGTCGACAAGGTCTGCAACCACGATTTCGGTCCTGCCCGAAACCATCGCGGCAGTCGCTTCGAGCTTGGCGCGCGTCCTGCCGACGAGCGCAATGTCCATGCCGGTCGCTGCCAGGGCGATCGCGGTTGCCTGGCCGAGTCCCTGTCCGGCCCCCGTAACGACAGCCACTTTCCTGTCCTGCACCTTGTTTTCTTCCCCCGCTGTCATCACAACGCCAGCAGCGCTTTTTCGACCAGCGCGAGCGTATCGTTGTCGCACATCGCCGCATAAAGACGTTCGAGGTTGGTCGAGATGATCTTCATGTCGTAATTGCGTTCGGGGCACAGCAGCCAGCCGATGGTAAAACCCCAGATGATCGCCCGGCCATAGCCTTCCATGGCGGTTTCGATATCGGGCACGTCCCTCACCCCCAAACGGCCGAGTTCGGCCAGGTAATGTTCGACCAGCGGTCGTTCATGGGCGCGGCGATCGGCAATGGAGAGCGACTCGATGATATTGTAGTGAACATCGTGGGCCCAGTTGCCCACCGCCGAAATCTGCCAGTCGTAAAATCCGAACGTGCCGTCGGGCAAGTGAAAGGTATTGTGCGCACCCGTGTCGCCATGCACCAGAGTCCGGGGAAAGACCTTGAAGTGATAGGCGTGCGCTGTCTTGACGCCTTCCCACAATTGCTCCGGCGTCCATCCCGTCCGCGCCACCAGATCGGTGCGATAGGGGCTGTCCGCCATCAGCTGCGTGATGGCGGGCACGGTGATAGTCTCGAAGAAATCGAACTGCCGGCCCGACAGCAGCGTGCTGAGCCAGCCACGCGTCGTGTCGAGTTCCGGGCTGTTCCAGTAACGGGCATGCAACCTTGCAAGGATCGACAATTGGCCCGCAACCCGCTCAGGGCTGAGCGGTGGATCGATCGAGAGCGGAAAGAACGGCTTCTTGGCCGTCAGGTCTTCAAGCAGCAGCAGGAAACGCTCGGTCCTGCTTTCGTAGGCCGCGCCGAGGCAGGTGATCTGCGGAAGGCCAAGACCGGGCAGGATATTCCGGTACATCTGCACTTCGGTCTCATAGAGGGCGCTATCCACGCCCGGCTCGCCGATCACCATCTTCACGACGACATCTTCGGGTAGTGCTGCCGAGCCGGGGCCGTAGGTCAGGCGAAGCCTTGCCCGCCCGGCGGTGGAGACCTGCTGCTGAAGGCCCTTGACCTCGATCAGCTCAACCGCCCTGACCGTGCTACCGGGGTGCATTTCGCGAACCAGGCGGTCCAGCAACTCGACGGTCAAATCTTCGGCGCGGTTGGGCAACGGCATACCAGGATCGACGGGGCCGCGGTCTGCACCGGTCGCCTGCCGTTCCGTTTTCGACCTGTGGCCCATGATAACATTCTCGGTCACTCTGCTCTCCCAATCCTGCTCCCGGCCCGCCAGTTATTTCAGTCCAGCCTTGCCAGATGGTCCCTGCTGAACGGCGCAAGGCTGTCGTGCTCGCCCCGACTGACCTTCTCGATCCAGTCCGGGTTCGTGATCAGCATTCGTCCGATCGCGACGAGATCGAACTCGCCCCGGTCGAACATTGCCATCAATTGTCCGATGTTCGCGCTGGTCTGCGCGGCAGCCTCGCCCATACTTCCGAACAGGTCGGTGGAGAGACCCACCGAGCCCACGGCCATTGTCGGTTTGCCCGACAGTTTACGCGTCCATCCCGCAAGGCCGGTTTCATCGCCATCGAAAGCCGGTTCCCAGAAACGCCGCGTCGAGCAGTCGAAAATATCGACCCCTGCATCGCTCAACGGCGCGAGAAACTTCTCCAGCTCTGCCGGAGAGGTCGCGAGGCGGGCATCGTAATCGACGTTCTTCCACTGGGAATAACGCAGCAGGATGGGAAAGCCCTCACCAACGCGTCGGCGGCATTCGCGCACGATCTCGCACGCAAAGCGAGTGCGCTGTGACAGATATCCGCCGTAGGCATCGGGCCTTTCGTTTGTCCCGTGCCAGAAGAAACTATCGATCAGATAGCCGTGCGCGGCGTGCAGTTCGATCGCGTCGAAACCGGCGGCCTGTGCATATTGCGCAGCTTTGGCGTAAGCATCGATCACATCCTCGATCCCGGCGATCGCGAGCGCCTTGCCGAGCGGCTGGCCGGGTCCGGTAAGCCCGGATGCACTGACCTGATCGCCCTCGCGGCCGTCCTCACCTCCCGGTACGAATTGCGAGCCGATGTGCCAGAGCTGCGCGGCGATCTTGCCGCCGTGCCGGTGGACCGCGCCCGTGACATTGCGCCAGGCAGCGAGCGCATTGTCACTATCAAGTACCGGGATCGTCGAACAAAAGCCCGCTGCCGGATGCGGGATGAAGATCCCCTCGGTGATGATCAGGCCAACACCGGCCCTTGCACGGCGTTCATAATACGCCGCGACATCCGGCCCCGGAATGCCGCCGGGCGAAAAATAGCGGGTCATCGGCGCCATCACGATCCGGTTCGCCAGATCGAGATTGCGCGATTCAAAAGGATTCAGCAGGCCCGCAATAGTATTGCTTTCCCCGCCTGCCATCGCTTCCACTTCATGCATGTTTGTTCTGCCGCAGCCCCGAACGGCGCGCTCTGCCTTCAGGCCGCGCGAGATGCAATGGCATGCTCACGAAATTCGGGCATGACTTCCTTGGCGAACAAGGTCACGGCGCTCTGGACCTTTTCCGGCGTTGCCTTGCCTTGAGCCACTTCGACCAGGAGAAGGTCGATGCCCATCCGGGCCTCCAGCTTCTTCAATCGCGGAATCAGATTATCCGGACTCCCGAAAAAGGCCCGGCCATCGGCGTTCATTTCCTCGCCAGTCGCTGTCTGGAAGAAATTGTCAGCCCCTGAAAGGTTCGAGAAAAAGCGGTAGTAGTTGGTCGCGAAAAGCGAGCCGTCCCGAACGGCCTGTTCGCTATCCTCGGCGCAATACATCTGGGTGATGGCGCAGACTTCCCGTGAAGCCGGATCGAAGCCGTTCTCGGCGAGCATGGCGCGGTAGGCCCGAATATTGCTGGCGACGAGATCCTGATCGGGAACGAACAAGGGTGTCCCCAAATTGAAGCCTTTTTCGGCCGCCCACCTGAAGCTTTCCGGCGTGCCGCCAGCAGAAGCATAAATGGCAGGGTGGGGCTTCTGGCAGGGTTTGGGGAAGTACTTATAGCCTTCCACGTTGAAGTGCTTGCCATGGAAGTCCATTGGCTCGCCGTTCGAGGTCCATGCCTGGGTAATGAAATCGGCTGCTTCGTGATAACGGCTGTGGCTTTCCTCGAAAGGAATGCCCATCCAGTCATACTCTTTTTTCATATAGCCCCGGCCAATGCCGAAATCGAGCCGACCGTTGCTGATGGCGTCAACGAGGCCATATTCCTCGGCAAGCTTGATCGGGTGGTGGAGCGGAAGCAGCGAAACGCCGATGCCGATACGGATGCGGCTGGTTCGCGCGGCGACGGCACCAGCAATAACGGCGGGATTTCCAAATGAATAGCCGGAGGAGTGGTGTTCCGCGAACCAGACCGTATCGTATCCGAGTTCTTCCAGCCGGACGGACTCCTCAATGATGTGGTTCAAATATTCGCTGGTAGATCCATGAATATCTTCATGATAATCAATATTATAAGCGATACCGAACTTCATATCCACTCTCCCAGTGCCTTGCCGGTCAGTCTTGTTGGCACACATCAACCGCCGCAGCGGATGCAATCTACCAGTGCCATCACCTGATTCGACGACGGCAGACATCTGCATGGCTATCACATATCGACTAACATGCAAGTAGGAAAGCGCAAGCATTCCGTTGAGGAGCAGATGCCCGTCGGCAGGGGCCTTTGCGGGCAGTTGGTGCCCTCTGTTAAGGTGACTGCGAAAAGTCCGCGCAGCGCTTGAGGGTCGCAATTCCGTTCGTGTCCGCTTTAACGGTAACGGCTCTCAGGCCGGTTCAAGGACTCCGCGGGCTGATGGCGTTCGCGAGTTCTGCTAACGCCTCCGCCGTTTGGTGGATCCTCGTCTCCGGCAAGGCTGTTGCAAGGGCGTAGACGCTGATCATGCGATCGAGAGTGCCGTCGGAGGCGAGAACCGGCACCGCGATGGCGTGAATGCCTTCCACCACGTCACCGCATTCGAGGGCATAGCCGGCGATCCTTGCTTCATTTGCCTGTTCCATGAAGCGATCAAATGAAAGCGCCTTCCAGCCTGCGCGTTTGAACTCCGCCTGTTGCTCTTCGCGGGTCATCGGCTTGAACGCCGCGACTATGCGTCCGATCGATCCGTTCAGCATCGGCATCAGGCGCCGGGGCGTCACGTTGATCGCCAGCAGTGCCGAAGGTTCGCTGGACGTTGTGATGGCAACGGCGTCGTTGCCTTCTATCCGCCACATCAGCACGTTAACGCGGTGATCGCGCGAGAAGCGTTCGAGGAGCATTTGGACGCGGGAAAAGTCATCGATCGTTTCCAGTGTGCGATAGGCAAAGTGCACGGCTTCCGGCCCTAGGACATATGTCCTGTTGCGCGCCAACACGAAGCCGTCCTCGACCAGGGTGTGGAGGATGTTGAAGCAGGTGCTGGGATTGATGCCGAGGCTGCCCGCGACATCCGCGAGCCGCACCGGCCGAACCTGCCGGCTAAGCCATTGCAGGATGCGCGTCGCGTTACGCGCGGAACCGACGATCTTTGCGCTTCGCGGGCCAGCATCATTCGCCATTCATCAACCTCCAGGGGCTGCCGCTTGACTCCGGCGTCACAACGGCACTAATAATATCGCATAGAGAATAAGATTTCCTATAGAAAAAGATTAGGCAGGCCGTCAATGGCTATTCTGCCAAGGAGAAAAAACATGCAGGACGCCTTCGTGATCGATGCCGATGGCCACTTCAATGAACCGCAAGAATTGTTTTCCGCCTATCTGGCACCGGAATTCCGCTGGGCTGCGCCCAAGCGGGTCATCGACAACCAGGGACGCGGTCGCTCGATGATCGGCGGCGAGCTGAAGCCGTTCATTCCCCAGCCTCGCAAAATCATCGTGGATGGAGGCTTGCGCGAGGGTCGGACAGATATGGACGCGCGCATCCGGGACATGGACGACGAAGGCATCGACGTCATGGTCATCTACCCGACCAAGGGTCTGTTCTTCTATGGGGTCAAGGATGTCGCCGCCAACGCCGCTCTGTGCGACGCTTACAACCGCTGGGCGTCAGACCAGTTCGCGATCGCGCCCGACCGCCTCATCGGGCCGTGCGTCGTCCCCCAGATCGATCCTGCCCTGTCCGCCCGCATGGCTGCCGAGGCGCTCGCCAGACCGGGGATCAACGGGGTCATGCTGCGCCCCAATCCGATCGGCGGGCGCAATCTGGATGATCCAGCGTTCGAACTGCTCTGGAACGTGATGGAGGAAGCGGGTGCACCGCTGATCCTGCACGAAGGCACGACGATGGACGTGCCCCAGTTCGGCGAAGGCCGCTATGACAACTTCCTCTACCGCCATGCCGTCAGCCACGTGTTCGAGCAGGAAGCCGCGATCATGACGCTGATCATGGGCGGCGTGCTCGAACGGCACCCGAAGCTCAACGTGGTGGTCGCCGAATGCGGCGTCGGCTGGGCGCCGCACTGGATCGACCGTCTCGACGACCATCACGAGCATTGGGGCGTCGCCAGCATCGAACTGAAGGAAAAGCCTTCGTTCTACTTCCAGCGCCAGTGCTTCATCGCCGCCGAAGGTGCCGAAGCGCTGATCCCGTTCGTGGTGGCAGCAATGGGCGACGACAACATCTGCTTCTCGACCGATTATCCGCACCCCGATCATCCCTTCAGGGGCGTGGTCGATTCCATCCGGACCATGGATGGCGTCTCTGACGAGTCGAAGCGCAAGATCCTTGGCCTCAACGCCGCACGGTTGTTCAACCTCTCGACCGTTTCGAGGCGGGTGAAGGAGCCGGCGGAATGAGCGGGCAATTCGACCTCGTCATTCGTGGCGGCACGATCGTCGATGGAACGGGCGGCGAACCGTTCATCGGCGACCTCGCCGTAGCTGGCGGCAAGATCGTTGCCCTCGGGTCAATCGAGGGAACGGGACGCGAGGAAGTCGATGCAAAAGGCCTGATCGTCACGCCCGGCTTTGTCGATGTGCACACGCACTACGATGGCCAGGCTATCTGGTCGGACAGGCTCAACCCGTCCTCCTCGCACGGCGTCACCACCGCGCTGATCGGCAATTGCGGAGTCGGCTTCGCGCCGTGCCGTCAGGAAGATCACGAACGGCTGATCGAGATGATGGAGGGCGTCGAGGATATTCCCGGGGCGGTCATGGCCGAGGGGCTTGCGTGGACCTGGGAAACATTCCCGCAGTTCCTGGACGCGCTCGACAGCAAGCAGCGCGACATCGATGTCGTCGCGCTGCTGCCGCATTCGCCGCTTCGTGTCTATGCTATGGGCGAGCGCGGCGCGCGGCGAGAGCCCGCAACCGCGGAAGACCTTGCGCGCATGGCCGAGATTGCCGCCGAAGCCGCGCGTGCCGGTGCCATCGGCATCAGCACCTCGCGCACCCAGATTCACCGGACGATTAGCGGAGAGCTGATCCCCAGCTACGAAGCCGACTATGCAGAACTGGAGCATATCCTGCGCGCCATGAACGCGGCGGGCGCGGGCGAAAAAATGCTGCAGGCGGTGCCGGGTGATGCTGATCCCGATGACGCCAGCCCCTTCGCGGAGATCATGGCCATGGTCGAGCGGGTCGGCGCGCCCGCCACATTTACGCTCGGCTTCGGCAACGAACTGGGCTCGCGCTGGGGTGCATCGAAGGCCCTGATCGACAAGGCCAACGCGCAGGGCATTCGCGTGACCGCGCAGGTCCACCCCAAGCCGATCGGCTTGATCATTGGTCTGGGCATGACCAACCATCCCTTCACGCAGAAGCCGTCCTATCGGGAGATCGCCCATCTGCCCTTGCCCGAACGGCTCGCCGAAATGCGTAAGCCCGAGCGTAAGGAGCGCATTCTCGCCGACCCGTTCGACAGCACGATACCGCTGCACAACATGGGCCGCGCCTTCGACCGGACTTTCCCGATGCAGGATCGACCGGTCTACGAGCCCGATCCCGCCGACAGCGTCGCAGCCGAAGCCGCGCGGCGCGGCATTTCGCCCGAGGAAGCGATATACGACATGCTGATCGAGGGCGACGGCACGCGCATGTTCCTCGTCGCGCTCGCCAATTTCCCCGACAAATCGCTCGACGCCATCGGCAAAGCCATGAAGCTCGATCATATCGTGCCCGGCCTTGGCGATGGCGGCGCGCACTACGGCATGATCTGTGATGCCTCTTATCCGACTTTCATGCTGCAACACTGGGTGCGCGACCGCAAGGGCGACCGTCTGCCCTTGCAGACTGCTGTAAGGCTGCTGACCGGTGCCTCGGCCGATGCGCTTGGGTTACACGATCGCGGCCGCCTCGCGGCCGGCATGAAGGCCGATATCAACATCATCGATTCTGACCGAGTGGCACTTCACGCCCCGCACGTCGTGCGCGATCTGCCCGCGGGCGGCTCGCGGCTCAACCAGCTGGCGGACGGCTATGTCGCGACCTTCGTGGCAGGCCAATGCATCGCTCGCAACGGCAAGCCGACCGAAGCGCGGCCTGGGCGTCTCGTACGTAAACGATCTGGTTCGTAAAACCGTCGGACAGACAACGCTATTGCTGTTGGGAAACCTAGCTGAGCCGTTCAGGACCGATTTGGCGGAGTAAGGGTATCCCCATGGGGTGGGGCGGACGGAGCAATCATGCCTGTGTGAAGCCCATAGGGCAGCAACGGGCCAAAAAGGCGAGCGAAACAATCCCCCCGGACTCCGCGTGGAAACCTGAACTGACCGATGCCGACCGGCACGGCGCCCCCTTGTCAGTCGAAGACTTCTTCACCGGCAATACCGCTGCGCGACATCAATCTGCCGCTGTCCTGCGGGTAGGGAATCGCGCGGTGCATCGCCCCTGTATTGTTCCAGATGAGCATATCTCCAACAGTCCACTCGTGGCGATAGATGAACTGGTCCTGCGTTGCCCATTCCTGCAAGCGGCACAAAAGCATGCGGCCTTCTTCGGGTTCCATCCCTTCGACATGGGAGGCGGTGCTGCCGATGAACAGGGACTTGCGGCCGTCCCCATGTGTCCAGACCATGGGGAGCGCGCGAGGTTTCATGCTTTGCCAAAACGTGAGTTCCGCAACGGTGGGGTCGGGCTTCGCACAGCGCTGGAACGTTTCAAAGGAATGCACCGCGCGCAACCCGGCAACAAGCTGCTTGTCCGCGTCGGGCAACGCTTCATAGGCGGCGTACAGGTTTGCGAATTCGGTCTGTCCGCCCACGGACGAGACACGCCGAGCGGTCAGAATACCGGCCATTGCGGGCAAACCGCTCGTTGCGTTGTCAATGTGCCAGTATCGGGTCGGCGCGAAAATGTCGGGCGGGATGGTGCCATTGGCGTTCAACTCGATGGTGATCTTCAGAATGGCATCGGCTCCATCGTATTGGACGGTGCCAATCGTGCCCGCGACCACTGTCTGCTGCCCATCGGTCGGATTCAATTTCGGAAAGACGACGACAATACGCTTCTGAAGCAATCCCCTAATCTGCTCCGCGATATTGCCTGAGAGCAGTTCTTCCATGGTGGTGTACAATGCCGTCCCTATCGTCGGCTTGAGATCGCGAATTTCAAATCTTTCTTTGTCAATTTTCGCAGCACTCATGACCTCAACCTTCCTCGGAAAATCGTTTGAACAGGGGTCACGCAAGCATGCCAAGCGGGAATTCATCGTCGATCATTCGGCGGCGGCAACCTGAACGCGCAGGAACTTCAAGAAGAACTCGCAAGCTACAACTGCGGCCACCTGCAACGCCTCTCCGGAGTATGGGGTGAAATGATGGCCTTCGATCTTGATGATCGCGCTATGCGGCCCGGCCAGCGAATGCGCGATTTCGGCTTCTTCGGGAGGCGCTTGCAGATCGCCGGTTGCCATCACGAACAGCGCCGGACACTTCAGATGGGCAAGCGCGCAGGCGGGGTCATAGTCACCGTTGCCGGTCGTCACCCAGGCCTCGTTGCGCCAGTTCGCGTGGGGTTGTCCGCCCGCGGAAAGGAACCATTCGGCGGCATCGGCCTGGGGCATCATCGCACGTAGTCCGGTGCCTTCCTCGGTCACCACCGCCAGCGGTCCAACAATCGATCCCGTATCGACCGTTGCGGACCGGCACCGAGCGACCAGACCTTCGAAGGCGTCGGGCACTGCCGACGATAGCCTGCTTGGCCACCCGACGAACGGGACGTTGGCAACGGTGGCCTTGATCCGCTCGTCGATTGCACCGGCCAGCAACGCATGCCCGCCGCTATAGCTCGAACCCCAGGCACCGAGCTGCGCGCCATCGACTCCTTCCCTCGATGTCAGCCAATCTAGCGCGCACAGCAGGTCGCGAACCTGCACATACGGATCGACAAGCTGGCGCGGTTCGCCGTCGGAGGCGCCAAGGCAGCGGTGATCGTATGCCAGAACCGCGAAACCTGCGCG
>CAMDQY010000016.1 GCA_945906005.1 Novosphingobium sp. Chol11
GCGGTCTCGCGCAGCACGTCGAGCCCGGCGTCGTATCCGGCCGCGATAAAGCCGCCCTGGTCGCGCGTCGTCGGCGGCGAAGGAACCAGCGCACGCGACAATTCGTCAATCAGCGCACCATGGCCTGCAAGCTCGGACAGAAGAGCGCGCAGCAGCGGAGGCAGGTCCTGGTTTGCCGAAAGCAGGTCGGCGATCCGCCACGCTTCGCCAAGGCCGTCGCGAAGCTGGCCGAGATCGCGCGGGCTTCCCCGGCCAGCGACGATCCGCCCGAGCGCGCGACCCAAGTCGGGCAAGCCGCGCAACAAGGCGCGCAAATCCTCGCGCAGAAATGTCTCGTCGAGCAGCCAGGCAACGCAGGCGAGACGCGCCTCGATGGCAACGAGATCGCGAAGCGGCGCGGCAAGATCATCAGCAAGCTGGCGCGCGCCCGCACCGGTTACGCAGCGATCGATGCAGGCGATCAGGCTGCCCGCACGCGCGCCTTGCTGCGAAACGAGAATTTCGAGGCTGGCACGGGTAGCCTCATCCATGGCGAGGTGCGCATCGCCGTCGCGACCGCGCGGGGGCAGCAGCAGCGGCAGGGTGCCGCGCCCGACATGGTCGAGATAGGCGATCAGCCCGCCTGCGGCCGCCAGCGAGGCCCGGCTGAAGGCACCAAAACCGTCGAGCGTCGCGACCTGGTGGATCGCCTTGAGGCGTGCCTCGCCCGCGTCGCTGTCGAATTGGCCAGCCGGGCTTTCGATGGCCCCGGCGCACGCTTCGGGCACCTCGCGCCCCGCAGGAACCACAAGCTCGCTCGGTCCGATCCGCGCTAGCGCCGCGCCAAGCCGGTCAGGCGCGCAGTGCTCGAGCAGCGTCTCGCCGGTGGATATGTCGCACGAGGCGATGCCCTTGGTTCCGCGCACCTCGCATACGGCGGCGAGCACGTTTGCGCGGCGTGGCTCAAGCAGAGCTTCCTCGGTAAGCGTCCCCGCCGTGACGAAACGAACGATGTCGCGCTCTACCAGGGTCTTGGTGCCGCCACGCTTTCTCGCCTCGGCGGGCGTCTCGGTCTGCTCGGCTATGGCAACGCGGCAACCCGCCTTGATCAGCCGGGCAAGATATCCCTCGGCGGCATGGACCGGCACCCCGCACATCGGCACTGGCTGCCCGCCATACTCGCCCCGGCTAGTGAGCGCGATGTCCAGAACCTGCGCGGCGATCCGCGCATCGTCGAAGAACATCTCGAAGAAGTCGCCCATGCGATAAAACAGCAGGCAGTCTTCCGCCTTCGCCTTGAGAGCGTGATACTGGGCCATCATCGGGGTCGGAGCGTCGCTCATGGTCCCACGGCGTAGCGGCGCGGACCGCGATTGGCAAAACGCTGCGCCGCAACATTTCCCCTATCGCGTCGGTAGCAGGTTGGTCTATTCGCCTTGGCAACAGGAGATGTACCTTGGCAGATGACAACAACGTCAGTTTTACCGACCGCGAAGCGCTGTTCTACCATAAGACAATTCGCCCCGGTAAGATCGAAATCATCGCCTCCAAGCCGATGGCGAGCCAGCGCGATCTCAGCCTGGCCTATTCGCCGGGCGTGGCCGTGCCGGTCCAGGCGATCTATGACGATCCGGCATGCGCCTACGACTATACCGCAAAGGGCAATCTCGTCGCGGTAATCTCCAACGGTACCGCCATTCTTGGCATGGGCAATCTCGGCGCGCTTGCGAGCAAGCCGGTGATGGAAGGCAAGGCAGTGCTGTTCAAGCGCTTTGCCGACGTCGATTCGATCGACATCGAGCTCGACAGCGAGGATACCGAGGCGCTGATCGAAGCGATCGCCATGATGGAGCCGAGCTTCGGTGGCATCAACCTTGAAGACATCGCCGCGCCCGAATGCTTCATCATCGAACAGACGTTGCGCGAGCGCATGAACATCCCGGTCATGCACGACGACCAGCACGGCACCGCAATCATCGCCGCAGCAGGCCTGATCAACGCCTGCCACATCACCGGGCGCGAGCTTGCGGACATCAAGGTGGTGGTCAACGGCGCGGGCGCTTCGGCGCTAGCCTGCACCTCGCTGATCAAGTCGATGGGCGTGCGCCACGAAAACGTGACGGTGTGCGACAGCCGGGGCGTGATCTACATCGGGCGCGAGAATGTCGACCAGTTCAAGTCCGCTCACGCAATCGATACCGATGCGCGCACGCTGACAGAGGCACTGAAAGGCGCAGATGTGCTGTTCGGCTTGTCGGTCGCCGGTGCGGTCAAGCCCGAGATGATCATGGACATGGCAAAGGACCCGATCATCTTCGCGATGGCCAATCCCGACCCCGAAATCACTCCGCCCGACGCGCTGGCCGCAAGGCCTGATGCCATCGTCGCCACAGGGCGTTCGGATTACCCCAACCAGGTCAACAACGTGCTCGGCTTCCCGTTCATCTTTCGCGGCGCACTCGACGTGCGAGCAACCGCGATCAACGAGGAAATGAAGATTGCCGCCGCGCGCGCCATCGCCGAACTGGCCCGCGAGCAGGTGCCCGAGGAAGTCGCCGTCGCCTATGGCACCAACCACCAGTTCGGGCGCGACTACATCATTCCCGCGCCGTTTGATCCGCGCCTGATGGAGGTTGTTCCTTCCGCCGTAGCCAAGGCAGCAATGGATTCGGGCGTTGCGCAGCTGGCGATCGAGGACTTCGATGCCTATCGTCATGCGCTCAAAAGCCGCCTCAACCCGACGACCTCGGTGCTCACCAATGTCTATTCGCAGGTCAAGCAGAACCCCAAGCGGGTGATTTTCGCCGAAGCGGAAAACGAAATCGTGCTGCGCGCCGCGATCCAGTATCGCGATTTCGGCTATGGCGAACCGATTCTGGTCGGGCGCAGCCAGGCCGTGATCGAGAAGATGCAGGAGCTTGGCGTTTCTGATTCGCATAGTTATCACATTGAAAACTCGGCGGTATCCGAGCATGTCACGCCAATGGTCGAGATGCTCTACGACCGGTTGCAGCGCCGCGGATATCTCGAGCGCGACGTGCTTCGCATGGTCAGAAACGATCGCAACGTGTTTGCATCCGGCCTGCTCAAGCTTGGCGTGGGCGATGCAATGATAACCGGCATGACCCGGCCCTTCGCGCAATCGATGATCGAGATCCGCCGCGTGCTCGATCCCAAGCCGGGGCATCTGCCTTTCGGCATCCACGTGCTGGTCGGCAAGAACATGACAACTTTCCTCGCCGACACCACGATCAACGAGCGCCCCAGTGCCGAGGAACTGGCCACGATCGCCATCGAAACGGCGGCTGTTGCAAGGCGACTGGGCCACGAACCGCGCGTTGCGTTCCTGTCCTATTCGACCTTCGGCAACCCCGAGGGCCGCTGGCTCGAGCCGATCCGCGAGGCGGTGCAAATCCTCGACCAGCGCAAGCCCGGCTTCGAATATGAAGGCGACCTTGCGCCCGATGCCGCGCTCAATCCCACGATCATGAAGAACTATCCGTTCAGCCGCCTGACCGGGCCCGCCAACGTGCTGATCATGCCGGGTCTGCAATCGGCCAACATCTCGGCAAAGTTGCTTCGCGAACTGGCTGGGCAGGCAACCATCGGGCCGATGCTGATCGGCATGGAAAAGCCAGTTCAGGTTGCGCCGATGACGGCGATCGCGCCCGACGTGCTGACACTGGCGGTGCTGGCGGCAGCGGGGATCGCAGGGTAAGCATCGCGCTGATCAGCCCCAGGCCTTGTATGCCCCGTAGGAGCTGGTGATCGTCAGCACCACGCCCACCATGATCAGCATTGCCTTGGCCGGGAAATGCTTCGCCGCCCAGGCACCAATCGGAGCAGCAACGATGCCGCCGATCAGCAGACCCAGCGTCGCGCCGGCGACGTCGCCTATGCCTAGGTGATAGATGAAGGCCGCCGAAATGGTAAGCGTCAGGAAGAATTCCGCCGAGTTGACCGTGCCCACGACCTTGCGCGGATCAGCACCCTGGATAAGCAGATTGGAGGTCACCACCGGACCCCAGCCGCCGCCGCCCGTTGCATCGAGAAAGCCGCCCAGTAGTCCAAGCGGCTCGATCAGTTTGGCATCGCGCAGTTTGGGCGGGTAGAAAACGCCGCGCACGACCAGATAGATACCGACCCCGCAAAGATAGAGCAGCACAAACGGCTTCACGATGGCGGCATCGATCGAGCTCAGCACATAGGCCCCCAGCAGTCCGCCAATCACGCCGGGTATCAGCAAACGAAAGAATAGGCGTTTATCTATATTGCCGTGGACGAGATGGCTGATGCCGGAGACCGCCGTGGTGAAGCACTCGACCAGATGCACCCGCTGCGAAGCTTGTGCAGGCGGCACACCTAGCACGCCGACCAGCATAGTGCTTGAAATCACGCCAAAGGCCATGCCAAGCGCGCCATCCACCAGCTGCGCAGCAAAGCCGACCGCAATGAACGGCAAGAGCGCCGCCAGATCGAAACTCCCGAATTCCATATAGCGATCCTGAGGGGTTAAGAGATTGCGACCTTCTGCATACGTCGGCGACCCGTGATCCACGACAAAGAATTCAACGGGCATTTCCAAGAGTTACTTGTGCCCAACGCACCGATCCTTGCCCACCGGGATTACGACCGTCGGCGGTAGCGAAAATACCAGACTTCGTGGCCCTGCGCGCGCGCCTTGGCCTCGTAGCGAGTCTCGCCCCAGCCGGACGGACGGCTGAGGAATTGGCCGGGCCTTTTGCACAGCCACTCGAACCTGCCGGAAAAACGCTGCATCACCATCAGCGCGTGGCGCAGATAAACCGGGTGATCGGTGCCGAAGCGAAACTCTCCACCCGGCTTGAGCTTGCGCGCGATCAGCGCAACAGGCCCGTCGTTCATCATCCGGCGCTTGGCATGGCGCGCCTTTGGCCAGGGATCGGGGTGCAGCAGGTAGACGAAGGACAGGGCACCGTCGGGCACCCGCGCCAGCACTTCGAGCGCGTCGCCGTGATGAATCCGGGCATTGCCAAGCCGCCGGTCATTCACCTGGACGAGCGCCTGGGCGACGCCGTTGAGGAATGGTTCGGCACCGACAAAGCCGTGATCGGGCAGCATGTCGGCACGGCTTGCCATGTGCTCGCCGCCGCCGAAGCCGATCTCGAAATGCAGCGGGCGATCAAATCCGAACAGGCGCTCGGCAGTTATCGGGCCTTCTTGTGGAACCGCGATCTGCGGCAGCAGGCGTTCGACCAGCCCCTGCTGGCCCTGGCGCAGCGGTTTGCCAATCGACCGGCCATAGAGCCGGTTCAGGGTAAGGGGATCGCCGGGCTTGTTCGCGCTCATCGCTCGCGCCGATGGCAGCAGGGGGCGCAGCGGTCAATCCGCCGCGTCCCCCCATTTTCTGCAATCAGTAAGCGCAGACTTGCTTGACCCGCGCCACGATCGACGCGGCATTCGGCATCTGCGCCGCCTCGATCTTGGCGTTGAAGCTGATCGGGATGTAGTCCGCACCGAAGCGGCAGGCGGGTGCCTTCAACTTCCCGAACAGTTCCTCGTTGATGGTGGCGGCGATTTCCGAACCCAGCCCGCAGAACTCGGTCGCGGCATGGACGACGAGCGCGCGGCCGGTCTTCTTCACCGAATCGAGCACACGGTGATAATCAAGCGGCATCAACGAACGAAGATCGATCACTTCGGCATTGATTCCTTCCTCGGCCAGTTTCTCGGCGGCGGCCATGCACTGGTGCAACGTCCAGCCATAGGTGATGAGGCTGATGTCGGTGCCCTCGCGCACGGTCTTGGCGACGCCGAACGGAATGCGGTAATCGCCGACCGGGACTTCCTGCTTGGGCGAGCCGAAAATCAGCGCCATCGATTCCATGATGACGACCGGATCGTCGTCCCAAATCGCCGAGGTCAAGAGCCCCTTGGCGTCGGCAACGCTGGAGGGATAGGCGACCTTGAGGCCGGGCGTGTGCAGCAGCCAGGCTTCGAGCGACTGGCTGTGCTGCGCGCCGAAGCCGCCGATTCCGCCTGAGGTCAGCACCCGGATGGTGAGCGGCACGTTGGTCGCGCTGCCCGACATGTAGCGCTGCTTGGCGGCATGGTTGGCAATCTGGTCGAGACACACGGCGGTGAAATCGCTGAACATGATCTCGGCAATCGGGCGCATGCCCACCAAGGCCGCACCGATGCCGCAGCCGATGATCGCTTGCTCTGCGATCGGAGTCGGGCGGACGCGGTCCGCCCCCCACTTGGTCTGCAGCCCCGCCGAAGTCTTGAACACACCGCCCGGCGGATCGCCGATGTCCTCGCCCAGCATGAACACGCCCGGATCGGCTTCGAGCGCATTGTCCTGCGCCGAGATGATCGCCTCGAACATGCCCATTTCGCGGGTCTCGCCGGTCATCGGCCCTTCGGCCTCGCGCACCGGATAGACGCCGCGACGCGGCACCACGGTGTTGTCGGCATAGACATCTTCGAACATTACCGCCTGTGTGGTTTCCTCGGCGGCAAGCGCGAAATCGACCGCTTCCTTGACTTCGGCGGCGGCGGCGGAGTCGATCCTGGCCAGCTCATCCTCGGTGCAGATGCCCGCTTCAATCAGGAGTGCGCGGGTCGTGGGTACCGGCCACTTGGCCTTGCCCGCCGCAAGCTCTTCCTTGGTGAGCAGCTCGTTATCCTGAAAGCCCGCGTGGGTGCCCAGTCGCAGCGTCACCGCCTCGACAAACACCGGGCCGTTACCGGCGCGGACCATGTTTACCGCCTCGCTCATGCCCTTGTGGAAGGCGACCGGATCGTTGCCGTCGAGCACCATACCCTTGAAGCCCAGAGCATCGGCGCGGCCCGCGAAGTTGGGGCTGGCGGTATAGTCGGGGATCTTGGTGTATTCACCGATCTGGTTGTTCTGGCACACGAATATGACGGGCAGTTTCCACACGCCGGCAAGGTTCATCGCCTCGTGGACCGCGCCGATCGAGGTCGCGCCATCGCCGAAATTGACAATCGTGACGCGGTTCTCGCCGCGCAGCTTGGATGCGAGCGCAAGGCCGTTGGCGATCGGCGCACCGGCGCCCACGATCGCGGTGGTCAGCATCGAGCCGCTCTTCGGGTCCGAGATGTGCGGCGAGCCGCCCTTGCCCTTGTTGACGCCGGCCGAACGGCCCAGCGTTTCGGCGAACAGGCCCTTGAGGTCCACGCCCTTGGCGACCTGATCGTGGATGCCGCGATAGATCGTGACCATGTAATCGTCGTTGTCGGTCATGGTCGAGATCGTAGCGGGGATACATTCCTGCCCGGTCATCGGCCAGTAGCTGAAGAACATTTTGCCCGCTTGCTGGCCCGCCTTGATCGCCTTGTCCACCTCGTGAATGCGCGACATCTGGACGTAGATCTTCTTGA
This sequence comes from Novosphingobium sp. Chol11, assembly GCA_945906005.1. Classification (GTDB taxonomy): domain Bacteria; phylum Pseudomonadota; class Alphaproteobacteria; order Sphingomonadales; family Sphingomonadaceae; genus Novosphingobium. The sequence goes on from CAMDQY010000016.1 coordinate 7,366, forward strand.
GCGTGTCGGGATCGATCCCGAGATTGGGCTTGGTCGGCGTATCGGACATGTTCCTGCTCTCCCCTTGCGCCGGACCATCCCAGATGGCCGCGCGGTCAATGCGATTTGTGTGATGCATTGTGCATATGAGCGGCGGGTGACGCAATCAAGACGTGAGTGCGATGATCGGCGCTGCGGTTGGGCCAGAAATAATTCGCCCCCAAACGGGGACGGCCCGCTCCCTTTCAGGAACGGGCCGCCTTACGTTGCCCCCACAACGCTGAACCGGGTAGTTCTGGCAGTATCAGGCCGCTTCTGCCTTTTCGTCGGGATCGCGCAGCACATAGCCGCGGCCCCAGGCCGTCTCGATGTAGTTGGAACCGCCGCAGGCATGGCTGAGCTTCTTGCGCAGCTTGCAGATGAACACGTCGATGATCTTGAGTTCGGGTTCGTCCATGCCACCGTAAAGGTGGTTGAGGAACATTTCCTTGGTGAGCGTCGTGCCCTTGCGCAGCGACAGCAGCTCGAGCATCGCATATTCCTTGCCGGTGAGATGCACCCGGGCGCTATCGCCCTCGACCGTCTTGGCATCGAGATTGACCGTCAGCTTGCCGGTCTTGATGACCGACTGAGAGTGGCCCTTGGAACGGCGCACCACCGCATGGATGCGGGCGACCAGTTCTTCGCGGTGAAACGACTTGGTGACATAGTCGTCGGCGCCGAACCCGAAGGAACAGGATAGATGCGCCTGGCTGCGGGTCTGCGCAAGTCTGCGCAAGTCTGCGCGGGAGGGGCTAGAAAATCTCGAACAGGCCCGCCGCGCCCATGCCGCCGCCAACGCACATCGTCACCACCGCATGTTTCGCACCGCGCCGCTTGCCTTCGAACAGGACGTGCATCGCCGCGCGCGCGCCGGTCATGCCATAAGGATGCCCGATCGAAATTGCGCCGCCATCGACATTGAGCAATTCGTCGGGAATGCCCAGCTTGTCGCGGCAATAGACCACTTGCACCGCGAACGCTTCGTTCAGCTCCCAAAGGCCGATGTCGTCCATCTTGACGCCGAAGCGTTCGAGCAGCCGGGGTGCCGCGTAGACTGGGCCGATCCCCATTTCGTCTGGGTCGGTGCCCGCAACCGCCATTCCGACGAACCGGCCGAGCGGCTCAAGCCCGCGCTGCGAGGCAGTTTTGGCTTCCATCATCACCAGAGCCGCCGAGCCATCCGAAAGCTGGCTGGCATTGCCTGCGGTGATAATCCCGCCTTCGAGCACCGGCTTGAGACCGGCAAGACTTTCAAGGCTCGTGCCGGGGCGGTTGCCCTCGTCCTTGCTGAGGGTAATCTCCTTGAGCGAGATTTCGCCGCTTTCCTTGTCGGCAAAGCCCATGTTGCGCGTGACCGCAACGATCTCCTTGTCGAAGCGTCCGGCTTCCTGCGCGGCGGCGGTGCGCGCCTGCGACTGCACGGCATACTCGTCGCAGGTCTCGCGGCTGATGCCGTAACGCTGGCCGACCACCTCAGCGGTTTGCAGCATCGGCATATAGGCCTGCGGCACCTTGGCGATCAGTTCCTCGTCGTTGTCGATGAATGCTTTCGGCCCCTGGATAGTCGAAATCGATTCCTGCCCGCCGGCGATAACGATGTCCTGATAATCCATAACGATCTGCTTGCCCGCAGTCGCAATCGCCATGAGGCCAGAGGCGCACTGGCGGTTGACGGTCATCGCGGACACCGAGAACGGCAGGCCCGCGCGCATCGCCGCGCTGCGGGCAATGCTGAACGCCTGCGATCCCTGGCCGAGCGCCGCGCCCCAGACCAGGTCTTCGACCTCGCCGCCTTCGAGACCCGCGCGTTTCATCGCCTCGGCAATCGAGAGCGCGCCGAGCGTCGGGCCCTTGGTGGCATTGAAGGCGCCCTTGAAGGCCCTGCCGATGGGAGTGCGGGCGGCGGCAACGATAACGGCATCACGCATGGTCTTGTCCTTGCTGGAGAGGTTCGATTTCAACGAATGTCAGCCATTCGGCAACGAGCGCGGGCTTTTCCTCGCCTTCGATTTCGACGCTGACTTCGCTGGTTAGCTGGTAACGATTGGGCTGTTTTTCCACCATAACGAGCAAGGTGAAATGCCCGCGCACGCGCTTTCCCGATTTCACCGGAGCCAGAAAGCGCACCTTGTTGAACCCATAATTGAGGCCATAGCTGCGCCGATCGAGCTTGGGATAGCCGGTCTTGTAGAAGGGCGCGAGCAGCGAGAGCGACAGAAACCCGTGGGCGATGGTCTGGCCGAAACCCAGATCTCGCGCCGCCTGCGGGTCGACATGGATCGGCTCGTGATCGAGCGTCGTATCGGCGAAAGCGTCGATCCGGTCCTGCCCGACCTCGACCCAGTCGGAAGTGCCGATGCGGCTGCCCACCAGGCCTTTAAATTCTTCGATGTCCATTGTCTGCCCGGCGTCCTCTTGCGAAGAAGCCTTTGGCGCAATAGCGTCACTCTTGGCAAGTCACTCTGCTGCGGCGAGCCTTGGCGTATCGGCCTAGCGCGGTCGGCGCACATTGAGCCATGCCTGCGCCGGTTTCTCGACTCCGTGATAAAGCAGGACCGATGCTAGCGCGACCAGAGCGACATATCCTGCAAGCCCCGCCCAACCGATCTGTAAGTCGTAACCGACGAAAGCCATCTTGAACACGACCCACAACAGGAAGTGCGCGAGATAGGTCGAATAGCTGATATCGCCGAGATAGACTGCGACCCGGCTCGACAGGAGCCGCGAGACAGTTCCCCGGTCCAGCGCCAGTGCCAAGATGCCGGTGAAGAACGCCGCGGGCACGAGCATGGTTTCAGGCAGCCGCAGGAAGAACCCGGCAGCAAGGATCGCGGCGCAGGCAAGTAAAGCACAAGCCGCGCAGGCCATCGGCGTGTCCGAAGAGCACGACATTCTCGCTGATAGCGAGCCGCAATTCGAACCCGTCGTTCCACACGAAGAGGATGAAGTAACACCGCTCGCGCGCCTCGCCGGCGATCCGGAAGACCGTTACCTGCGCTTGCCGCCAAAGATCCGGCCTGGATCGATATTCGATCAGAAGCCAACTTCGGGCCTGTTCACGCAGCCGCAGAGCACTCAGGTCTCTCATCTCGGATGGGGCAATTCACTGACGCGTGAGCCGGCCATGGATGCGCAGGAGCCGATGCCGAGCGAGATTTTCGCTGCGTCAGGCCCGGTGACACCGCGCATCGATCCTGTTCTCGCCGAAATCGAGCCTGTGGCGTCCGAACGGATTGCGGGAGCGCCGCTCGGAGACCTGTCGCACGTCGAACTGCTGGAACGGCTTGCGCTGTCGATGCAGCGCAAGCGTCCGGCAACCTCGACACCCGAAGCACCTGCCGATGAGAGCTTTTCAGCAGCCAGCGGGTCTGAACCGGTCGAGTCCGATGTCGATTTGGCCGAAGAGGCTTTCGCGGCTCCTTCGCAGCCTCCCGTCCCTGTCGTTCCCGATGCGCTGCGCCCGATTGGCCTCGACGATGACGCCGACGGCGATCTCCTGCCTGCCTTCGTGCCGCCCCGCCACTTCGGACTGCCGCAGGATCGCATTGGCTCCGTTCGCGCCGAAGTTCCCGCGGCGACGCAAACAGATGAACACCGTTTGGAAGAGGTTTAAAATGAGCTGCAAGTGGCGGCAACCCCCGCATCGGACGACGCCGAAGACCTCGAGCAAGGCTATAGCTCGCTGGTAAGTCTTTCGCGACCTAGCTCGGGTCCCCAGCGCTTCGTGCGGATCGAAGAGCCGGCCTCGCTGTCTGCCGAGATCGAGCCGGTGGTCGTGTTCCCCGGCAAGGAGCCGGTATCCGGCAAAAATGCGATTGCTCGGCCTGCCGGTGCGTTTGGCAACTCATCGAGCGACCAGTCTGCCAACGGCGCTGTTCGCGATCCGGAGGAAACCGATCGCGCGCTCCGCACCGCACTTGCAAACATCCAGCGAATGAGCGGCGCCGCCTGACGCATCGGGCATCTGCCCGCTTTCAATCCCAGCAGCCTCGCAACCGCCTTCGCGGTTGCAAAAATCACAGCCTGTCGCCATTGGGAAGTTTCGGCTTTCCGCGCCATTTCGCGGTGCGGCGATTCGCGTCTCGTGGCGGGATTGCCGTGTGCCCAATGGTCGGTAACTGACAGGGTGGTTTATAAATGGGATTTCCAGAGCCCCAGGGCCTCTACGACGCGCGTAACGAACACGATTCCTGTGGTGTGGGCTTTGTCGCCCATATCAAGGGCGAGAAAAGTCACGCGATCGTCTCACAGGCACTGGAAATCTTGAGAAATCTCGATCATCGCGGCGCGGTCGGCGCCGATCCGCTGCTTGGCGACGGGGCCGGCATCCTCATCCAGATGCCCGATAGGCTGCTGCGAAAGTGGGCTGATGGCGAGGGGCTCACCCTGCCCCAGCCGGGCGATTATGCCGTGGCCATGTGCTTCCTTCCGCAGGACGAGGCCAGCCGAAATCTTGTGGTCGAAGCTCTCGAGAAGTTTACCCGCAAGGAAGGCCAGATCGCGCTTGGCTGGCGCGACGTGCCGACGACGCTCGACGGGCTTGGCAAGGCCGTGGTTTCCTCGATGCCGGTCATCAGGCAGTTTTTCGTGGGTCGCGGCGAAAGCTGCGCCGATCAGGATGCGTTTGAACGCAAGCTGCTTGCTATTCGCAAGCAGACCCAGAACCCGCTGGCCGACCTCGCTGTAAAACATGGGCTTCCAGGCCTGACCGAGCTTTACATGCCGAGCTTTTCCAGCAGGACGATGGTCTACAAGGGGCTGCTGCTCGCAACGCAGGTCGGAAGCTTCTATGACGATCTGCACGATCCCGCCTGCGTGTCCGCGCTCGGTCTCGTCCACCAGAGGTTCTCCACAAACACATTCCCGAGCTGGAAGCTAGCGCATCCCTATCGCTTCATGGCGCACAACGGCGAGATCAACACCGTACGCGGCAACGTCAACTGGATGAACGCGCGCCGCCGGACGATGGAATCGGAACTGCTGGGCGCCGACCTCGACAAGATGTGGCCGATCATCCCGCATGGCCAGTCCGACACCGCCTGCCTCGACAATGCCTTCGAGCTGCTGCTGGCTGGCGGATACAGTCTCGCCCATGCGATGATGATGCTGATCCCGGAAGCCTGGGCCGGCAATCCGTTGATGTCGCCCGAGCTCCGCGCATTCTACGAATATCATGCGGCCTTGATGGAGCCTTGGGACGGCCCTGCTGCCGTAGCCTTTACCGATGGCCGCCAGATCGGCGCGACGCTCGATCGCAACGGCCTGCGCCCTGCGCGCTTCTGCGTAACCGATGACGACCTGTGCATAATGGCCTCCGAAAGCGGCGTCCTGCCGATCAAGGAAGACAATATCGTCCGCAAATGGCGGCTCCAGCCGGGCCGCATGCTGCTGATCGACTTCGAGCAGGGCCGCATCATCGAGGACGAGGAGCTCAAGACCAGGCTGGCCGAGGAAGAGCCGTACCAGCAATGGCTCGACAAGGCACAGTACATGCTTGAGGACCTCGAAATTATCGAGCCTGAGCTGGCGCAGCTTCCAGTCAACACCACGACGCTTTTGGATCGTCAGCAGGCCTTCGGCTACACCCAGGAAGACATCAGCCGCTTCCTCGAGCCGATGGCGCTCGACGCCGACGATCCAATTGGCTCGATGGGCACCGATACACCGATCCCCGTGCTCTCGAGGCGGTCGCGGCTACTCTACGATTATTTCAAGCAGATCTTCGCGCAGGTCACCAATCCGCCGATCGATCCGATCCGCGAGGAACTGGTGATGAGCCTTGTCTCGATGATCGGGCCGCGTCCGAACCTGCTCGGCCGCGATGCGGGCAGCCACAAGCGGCTCGAAGTCGAGCAGCCGATCCTGACCGACCGGGACCTTGCCAAGATCCGTTCGGTGGAGGCTGCGCTGGACGGGGCGTTCCGCACCGAAACGCTCAACATCACCTGGCCGGCGGAAGTCGGAGCCAAGGGTCTCGAATATGCGCTGAAAGACATCTGCCTCGCCGCGACCGAGGCTGTGCTCGCTGACAGGAACATCCTGATCCTGTCCGACCGCGCGCAGGGCGCGGATCGCATCGCGATTCCTGCCCTGCTGGCAACCGCTGCAGTTCATCAGCACCTGGTGCGCCAGGGGCTGAGGATGCAGACCGGGCTGGTGGTCGAAACCGGCGAGGCGCGCGAAGTGCACCATTTCTGCGTGCTGGCCGGCTACGGCGCGGAGGCAATCAATCCCTACATCGCTTTCGAGACGCTAGAAGAAATCCGTTTGCGCAAGGAACTGCCGGTTACCGCCGAGCAGGCCGAGAAGAACTACATCAAGGCGCTGGGCAAAGGCATCCGCAAGGTCATGTCCAAGATGGGCATCTCGACCTACCAGTCCTATTGTGGTGCGCAGATCTTCGACGCGGTTGGCCTCGCGAGCAGCCTGATCGACAAGTATTTCACCGGCACTGCCACGATGATCGAGGGTGCCGACCTTGCGGCAATCGCCGAGGAAACCTTGCGCCGGCACCAGGGGGCTTACGGCGACAATCCGATCTACCGCTCGATGCTCGATGCCGGCGGCATGTACCAGCTTCGCCTGCGCGGCGAGGAGCACGCCTGGACCTCTGCCAACATCGGCGCGCTGCAACATGCGGTGCGCGGCAACCTGCCCGAAAAGTATCGGGAATTCGCCGCATCGATCAACGAACAATCCGAACGGATGCTGACGATCCGCGGCTTGATGCAGTTCAAGCAGATTCAACCGCCGATCGACCTGTCCGAGGTCGAACCGGCCAGCGAAATCGTCAAGCGCTTCGTCACCGGCGCGATGAGCTACGGCTCGATTTCCTGGGAAGCGCACACCACGCTCGCGCTGGCGATGAACTCCATCGGCGGCAAGTCGAACACTGGCGAGGGCGGCGAGGATCCCAAGCGCTTCGTGCCGCTGAAAGACGGCACTTCGATGCGCTCTGCGATCAAGCAGGTCGCCAGCGGACGGTTCGGCGTGACCACCGAATACCTCGTCAATTCCGACGATATCCAGATCAAGATGGCGCAGGGCGCGAAACCCGGCGAGGGCGGGCAGTTGCCAGGCGACAAGGTCGACAAGACCATCGGCGCGACCCGCTACTCGACGCCCGGCGTTGGCCTCATTAGTCCGCCGCCGCACCACGACATCTATTCGATCGAGGATCTCGCGCAGCTGATCCACGACCTCAAGAACGCGAACCCCAGCGCGCGCATTTCGGTCAAGCTTGTATCCGAAGTCGGCGTCGGCACGGTTGCGGCAGGCGTTTCCAAGGCGCGCGCCGATCATGTCACGATCTCGGGCTACGAAGGTGGAACCGGCGCATCGCCGCTGACTTCGCTGACCCATGCTGGCAGCCCGTGGGAGATCGGCCTTGCCGAGACGCAACAAACACTGCTGCTCAACAACCTACGCAGCCGCATCTGCGTCCAGACCGACGGCGGACTTCGTACCGGTCGTGATGTCGCGATTGCTGCGCTGCTCGGGGCCGATGAGTTCGGTTTTGCCACCGCACCGCTGATCGCGTCTGGCTGCATCATGATGCGCAAGTGCCACCTCAACACCTGCCCGGTCGGCGTGGCGACACAGGATCCGGTGCTGCGTGCGCGCTTTACCGGCCAGCCCGAGCATGTGGTGAACTACTTCTTCTTCGTCGCCGAGGAACTACGCGCGATCATGGCCGAACTCGGCTTCCGCAAGCTGGGTGAGATGACAGGCCGGGTCGACATGCTCGACACGCGCCCTGCGATCGATCACTGGAAGGCAGCCGGGGTCGACCTTTCGCGTGTTCTTCACCAGGTCCCGTTGGTAGAGAGCGCTTCGCTGGGCTGGTCGCAGACGCAGGACCACGGCCTCGTCAACGCGCTCGACAACCAGTTGATCGAGGCGGCCAAGCCGGCGCTGGAAAACCGCGAGCCGGTGCGCATCGAAAAGACCATCGCCAACGTCAACCGGACCGTTGGTACGATGCTGTCCGGCGAGGTTGCCAAGCGCTACGGGCATGCGGGCCTGCCGGACAACACCATCCACATCACCGCGCGCGGAGTCGCCGGCCAGAGCTTCGGCGCATGGCTGGCCCACGGCGTCACGCTCGATCTCACCGGCGATGCCAACGACTATGTCGGCAAGGGCCTTTCAGGCGGTCGCGTGATCGTGCGCCAGCCGGACCACGTGACACGCGAGCCAACCGAAAACATCATCGTCGGCAATACCGTGCTCTATGGCGCGATTGCGGGCGAGGCCTATTTCAACGGCGTTGCGGGCGAGCGCTTCGCGGTGCGCAATTCTGGCGCGATTGCGGTGGTCGAGGGCTGCGGCGATCACGGCTGCGAATACATGACCGGCGGCGTTGTCGCCGTGCTCGGCAAGACCGGTCGCAACTTCGCGGCAGGCATGTCGGGCGGCATCGCCTATGTCTATGACGACGACGGCATGTTCGAGAAGCTGTGCAACCACGCGCAGGTCGACCTTGAGAAGATCACCGCGCAGGCTGACGACGATGAGGGGATTGGGCGGCCGCAGCAGCGGAGCATCAGCGTCCATGACTGCGGCATGGGCGACATGCTGCGCCACGATGCGGACCGCCTTCGCGTCCTGCTCGAACGGCACCACCTGCACACCGGATCGAAGCGCGCCCGCATGTTGCTCGATGACTGGGATGCGGCGCTGGCCAAGTTCGTTAAGGTGATGCCGCGCGATTATCGCCGCGCGCTCAAGCTGATCGAGGCTGAACGCCTCGAGGCCGCCTCGGTCGCGGCCGAATAAGACACAGGATTAGCAAAAGCATGGGCAAGGAAACCGGCTTCCTCGAACTCGATCGCCATGATCGCACCTACAGGGACGCAAAGGAGCGGCTGAAGCACTACAAGGAGTTCGTCATTCCGCTGAAGGAAGGCGAACTGCGCGGGCAGGCTTCGCGCTGCATGAATTGCGGCGTGCCGCACTGCCACACCGGCTGCCCGGTCAACAACCTGATCCCGGACTGGAACCACCTCGTTTACGAGGCGGACTGGAAGAACGCGCTCGACATGCTGCATTCGACCAACAACTTTCCGGAATTCACCGGTCGCATCTGCCCCGCTCCCTGCGAGGCTGCCTGCACGCTCAACATCATCGACCAGCCGGTGACGATCAAGTCGATCGAATGCCAGATCATCGACAAGGGCTGGGAAAACGGCTGGGTAACGCCGCAGGTGTCTGCCGAACGTACCGGAAAGTCGGTTGCGGTGGTCGGCTCCGGTCCGGCGGGCATGGCCTGCGCCCAGCAACTGGCGCGCGCGGGCCACACGGTAGTCCTTTTTGAAAAGAACGACCGCGTCGGCGGACTGATGCGTTATGGCGTCCCCGACTTCAAGATGGAGAAGCGCCACATCGACCGGCGCATGAAGCAGATGGAAGCCGAAGGCGTGGAGTTTCGCCCCTCGACCGAGATCGGCGTCACCATTTCGATCGCATCGCTGAAGGAGAATTTCGACGCGATTGTGCTGTCGGGCGGTGCCGAAGAAGCGCGCAAGCTCGAGATTCCGGGCGCGGAACTGCCCGGTGTGGAACTGGCGATGGATTTCCTGCGCCAGCAGAACAAGCGCAACGCGGGCGACGAGGAAATGCGCGCCGCGCCAGACGGCACGATCTCGGCCCGCGGCAAGAACGTCATCGTCATCGGCGGCGGCGATACCGGGTCGGACTGTGTCGGCACCTCGAACCGTCAGGGCGCGAGGTCGGTCACCCAGATCGAGATCATGCCCAAGCCGCCGGCCATGGAAGACAAGGCGATGAGCTGGCCGCTGTGGCCGCTCCGGCTGCGCACCTCGTCAAGCCACGAGGAAGGCGTCGAGCGTGACTGGGCAATCCTGACCAAGCAAGTCGTCGGCGATAATTCGGTGCAGGGCCTCCAATGCGTCCGGGTCGAGTGGAACGGCGGCAAGATGGAAGAGGTCGAAGGCAGCGAATTCACACTGGAAGCCGATCTGATCCTGCTTGCGATGGGCTTTGTCGGGCCTCGCAAGCCCGGCATGCTCGATCAGTCGGGAGTGGAGCTTGATCCGCGCGGCAACGTCCAGGCCGACATGGTGAACTACCTGACCAGTGACGAGAAAATCTGGTCCTGCGGCGACATGCGGCGTGGCCAGAGCCTCGCCGTCTGGGCAATCCGCGAGGGTCGCCAGTGCGCGCGCGCGGTGGATGAAGCGCTGATGGGGGTTAGCGAACTGCCTCGGTAAGGGGAAACCACTCAATCGTTCTCGGGAGGGTGAGAATGCGCATTGGAATAGCAGTTGTTCTGGCGCTGGTTTTGACCTCCTGCAAACCCGCGTGGAAGGAAGCGATTGAGGCCGAACTGGTCGATCCCGGCTCAGCTGAATATCGCAACACATGGTCTGGCGCAGATGGTGCCTGCGGCGAAATCAATGCCCGGAATGCGATGGGTGGGTATGCCGGATTTGAACCGTTTGCTTACGAAAAATTGACTGGCGTAGTCGCGATTGGATTTGATCCTATGAGGCCCAGCACCGCGCGGGCGTGCGCCATTTCTCCTGACGGGGAAGCCTGTGCCGATGCCATGAAGGCTGATTTGGCCGCGCAGATTAAGACCGGTCTACGATTCATTAACATCCGCATTAGCTGCCCCCACAATTTCAAAAATCCGACACACGATCTCGACAGGATCGAGGCTGAACTCAAGGACGAGCTCAATGTGCTGAAGGCAGCGAACGAAGCGGCAAGGTGACGCAATCACTTGAAGACCAAGACCGGGCGTTGCCGATCACCGACCGATCATGGTGCCAGTCGGGAATCGTTCAGGTGACCGTCTCTAAAGCCCGCCTCCGATGACCAATGTCACCCTTACCTTCCCCGGCTCGATGGCCCGCGCAAGAAGCCGCGCAACGGCATGGCTGGCAGGTCCGAATCGCCGCAATATTCTGGCAGGCGCGGCTGTCTGCGTGCTGGTGCTGGTCATTGCTGTTGCGTGGTCGTTGCAGTCCGGATTCAGTGGCGATGCAGACCCCAAAGAATTGCGCAAGTTGCCCGCCCGGCCTGAGGACATCGAAAAGCACGGCAAGCTAGCGACCACCATTCTGCCACCCGATGACGCCCGAAAGCGCAACGCCTATGTGGCGTTCGAGCCGCGAGTCGGAGCTAATGCCCGACCCTTCGCCTTCACCGGCTCAGACGTCGATCGCGCCCGCGCAATCCAGTGCCTCGCCGCAGCGGTGCTCTACGAAGCCGGCGACGATGCCACCGGGCAGGAGACAGTGGCACAGGTCGTGCTCAACCGCGTGCGCCATCCCGCCTTTCCCGGTACGATCTGCGGCGTTGTCTATCAGGGAGCGCAGCGCAGGACAGGTTGCCAATTTACCTTCACATGCGACGGATCGATGGCGCGCCGCACGATGAGCGAATCGGCCTGGCAACGTGCTCGCACCATTGCGGCAAGCGCGCTGTCGGGCCACGTCGATAGTGCGGTCGGGCTGGCAACGCACTACCATACCAACTGGGTCTATCCCTATTGGAGCCCGAGCTTGCGCAAGCTTGCGCAGGTTGGCACGCATCTGTTCTTCGGCTGGCCGGGGACATGGGGCGGCCCCGGTGCGTTCGGCAAGAATTATCGCGGCAACGAAGCGGGCGCGCCCAGCCTCGCGGCCCTGACCGCCCTCGAGGGCATCGGCGATGCGGCTGGTTCCGGACTCGAAGAACCGAAAATTCTTGGCCTTCCCCAGGCACCGGCGAAATTGCCCGTGAGCATGGGCAAGGTGCCGCTCTACGGAAGCAAGGTGAAACTCGTCGGCAGCGACGGGCACTCGTTCGGCCTGCTCGCTCCGCCGGGCAGCAGCGCATCGCAGGTGGTCAACGCCGCGCTGGCGCTGTGCGGCCAGCCGGGGCCTTGCCGCGTCAACGCCTGGGCTAACGAGGACGACATTCCTGGCGCCTTTCCGCTTCCCGCGCTCACCCGCTCGACCATGGTTTTTGAATATGTGCGCAGCGGCTCCGGAGGCGGCGGGGCGACCACAAGGTTCGATTGCACGCGCTTTCCCAACAAGAACCCCAAGGCCTGTCTCGAATCGTCGGACGACCTGCCGGACGTGCTATCCGGCGTGCGATTCAAATAGTACGCGCAAGGGCGCGCGGATTCTACCAAAGCTGGTCGGTGTATCTGTCGGTTCCCACGATGGTTTTCTTGAACGGCGCGCACAGCGCCAGCTTTGCGATCCCTGCCTGTTCGACCGCATCGGCATAGGCCTTGAGCGTGTCGATGGTCTGTTTCGGATCAGCGTCAGTAAACATGAGCTGGCAGAACCGGTTCGGCCCGCCCGGCCCGGCGCCAAGGTCCATCGGCGATGCGCGCGGCTCGTCCGGCAGAATTGGCGCCCAAGTCGCGGCAATCTCTACCGGCGATCCCTTGAGCATCTCCGGGAGGCATTTTTCGCGCAGTTTCGCCAGACTTTCCGAGGGCTTGGCGCCATTCAGCCCGTCGAACCACATGATGATCATGCCTTGGTAATGCCGGTCGAGTGCGAGGGTGACAGGAACCGGGTCCTCGTCGCGATAGCCGGCATCGAGGAAAGTGTAGAGGTTGGTATTGACGTGACTGCGTTCAGGAAAGCCGCGACCGCCTGAATAGAGATCGAACACGCGCTTGCCTGACCAATCCATCCATTCGTCGTGGTGGCCAGCGAGAATCCAATAGACCGCAACATAGGAGCCCGAATCGTAATTGGGCTTGGCAGCGTCGGTTTCCTTGGGGAAGCGCAGGTCCTTGAGGTCGCGGGTCGCGACCCAGCGTGCGCCTGCCAGGGTGAACTCGCCTTCCATGCAACCGCCGTAGAAATGGTCGCGCTCGTACCATCGGTTGAAGGCAACCTCGAATCCCTTGTGCGGCTCGACCAGGGTCAGCAGCATCGATCCGGGATGGACGGGATAGTCGGCGGGTTTTCCCGGTTCGAGTGGATATGTCATCGGTGCCTCTCCCTTGCAGGTGCGTTGCGCCCTAGTGTGGTGGATTTGAAATTCGCCAGATTAATCGGCCAGGAACGGAGCGAATTTCAAATCTCCAAACCACACTAGAATCATATGATTGCTAGTGACCCTTTTGAATCTGAAGTTCGTTTGGGGCTATCGGTTGAATGTGACGAACTCCAGATTCGGGTCACTAGTTGCAAACGCACGATACCGTCTTGCAATGGGATCGCAATGCTTCAGGCGGACCAGTCGATTGCGCCCCTGCCATTTGCTTCGAGGAAGGCGTTGGCCTTGCTGAAATGCCGACACCCGAAGAAGCCCGAGTAGGCCGAAAGCGGGCTTGGATGCGGCGCGGTCAGGACGAGATGATGCCCATGGCCAAGTCCGGGCACGCGGGCGGCTTTCTTTCGCGCGTGATTTCCCCACAGCATGAACACAACCGGCTCGTCGCGGGCTGCAACGGCTGCGATAACGGCATCGGTGATCGCCTCCCAGCCGAGCATCTGGTGTGAACCGGCCCGCCCCTCAGCCACGGTCAGCACATTGTTGAGCAGGAGTACGCCTTGCCGGGCCCAGCTTTCGAGGTTGCCGTCGCGGCGCGGCGTCACGCCGAGGTCGCTCTCCAGCTCCTTACAGATATTGACCAGCGATGGCGGCACCTTGACACCTTGCGGCACCGAGAACGCAAGGCCATGGGCCTGCCCCTCGCCGTGGTAGGGATCTTGTCCGAGAATGACCACCTTGACCCGGTCGAGCGGCGTCAGTTCGAGAGCGGCCAAACGCTGTCCGCGCGGTGGGAACACACGCGTTCCTGTCTTTTCCTCTGAGGTCAGGAAGCCGCCGAGCTTGCGCGCCTGTGACGTCTCAAGAACTGGGCCGAGTACATGTTGCCAACTATCGGGAACATCTGACCGCGTTGCTGCCTGATTCATGACCATGTCCGCCTTCCCGCCCATTGCCTAACCGGGGTGCACAGCCTAAGCACTGAGCCTGTATGGCTGTCTATCTCCACGAAGAAGATCTCCCCGAAGGCGTGCTCGGACCCGGTGCGGTCGCGGTCGATACCGAAACGATGGGGTTGGTGACGCCGCGCGACCGCTTGTGCCTGGTGCAGATTTCCGACGGAAGCGGCGATGAGCATCTCGTGCGTTTTGCAGCTGGAAGCAGTTTCGACGCCCCCAAACTCAAAACAGTGCTGGCCGATCCTGCGCGCGAGAAAATTTACCATTTCGCCCGCTTCGATCTAGCCGCCGTCGAAAATTACCTCGGCGTCGTTGCTGCGCCGGTTTTCTGCACCAAGATCGCCAGCAAGCTTGTGCGCACCTATACCGATCGCCACGGTCTGAAGGATCTGGTGCGCGAGATACTCGGCAAGGAGATCTCGAAACAGCAGCAATCGAGTGACTGGGGATCGAGCGAGCTCAACGAAGCGCAGCGCGAGTACGCGGCTTCTGACGTGCGGTATCTACATGCCTTGCGTGATCAACTGGCCAGACGGCTGGAGCGTGAGGGCCGCAGCGAAATTGCCCGCGCGTGCTTCGATTTCCTGCCTGCTCGCGCCAGGCTCGATCTCGCTGGCTGGCCGGAACACGACATTTTCAGCCACACTTCGGCTTGACCGTCTGATGACCGTCGAAGCCGATATTATTCAAGACCGGAGGTGGAAATTTGCAACGCCCGGAGGGTCGCATGATCGGCTGATCGCTTTCCTGTCGAAAGCACTCCCCGTGGCGATCGGAATTGTCGCAGCGATCATGATCCTTTCGCCGCTCAGCCCGCGCGGAGAAATCGGTTTCCTCCTCGTTCGCAACGAGGTGGCGATCACCAATGAGCGTATCGCCGTTGATTCGGCGATGTATCGCGGCAAGGATTCGCATGGTCGCGCCTTCCGGGTGCTTGCGGGCAGCGCAGCTCAAGTCTCGACCGACAGGCCCGTCGTAGAGCTCAATGACCTTCAGGCCCAGCTCGATCTGGCCGACGGACCGGCCCGGATCGCGGCGCCAAACGGGACCTACAATTATCGCACCGAGCAGATAACTGTCGAAGGGCCCGTGGTTTTTTCAGCTGCGGGCGGATACCGGATGGAGACGCAAGGAGTGCAGATCGACCTTGATTCCCAAACTGCATCTGGCACGGGCGGAGTCACTGGTGCAGTTCCCACCGGCTCTTTTTCGGCTGAATCAATTCGCGCGGATTTGCGTAGCCGCAACATCGTGCTCGAAGGGAATGCCCGCTTGCGAATGGTTCCCGGCAAATTGCGAGTACCGAGATAATGGCTAGGCTGGTTTCAAACCGCACCGCGCGAACGGCAATTTTGGCCGCTGCGACGTTTGCGGCAGCATTCGGCGGTTTGCAATCGCTCGCCGCGCAATCAATCTCGGGGCATGATTCGAATGCCCCGGTGAACTACGCGGCGGACCGGATCGAGCTTCAGGGCAAGCAGGACCGCGTCGTGCTTTCGGGCAATGTCGATGTCACTCAGGCTGGCCTGCGCGTTCGCGCCGCCCAGACCGTCGTAGATTTCACTGATGCTGGCTCGCTCAAGATCCAGCGCATCACCGCCACCGGAGGTGTGCTGGTAACGCGTGGCGATGAAACGGCGCGCGGCGATGTCGCAATCTACGACTTCAACCGCCGGATCATCACCATGGTGGGGAACGCAACGCTGCGCCGGGGGAAAGACACACTGAACGCCGGTCGGTTCGTCATCGATCTCAACAGCGGGGTTTCGGCGGCAGAAGGAGGGCGAGTGTCGGGCACCTTTTCTGCTCCCAAGAACAACTAGACTGAACGTCGAAATATAGCCTTTTTTTGGTTACATTTCATATTTTCGTTTTCCTACTTGGGAAAGTCTGACTATCTGCTTGCGGGTTCCAATCTTCGCAAACGGAGCCTGACATGCCAATTAGAAACCCTATCAAAACTCCTGCAGGCTATGTTCCGGCCTTCCCCCTCGGCTTCTCCGGACCCGAAGATGAACTCGAGATCGTCGAAGCTGCCAAGCCGCTCCCTGTCGCACTCTCATCAGACGCCCCGCTCTTCGTCACGCAGCAATTCCCGAACGCACCGGTTCCGCTCGAAGGGATCAGCACCACCAACGCGCTAATCGGCCCATTCACTCCGGTTGCTGGCAGGCCAGTCGTCCTATCGCTTTCCCGTGCCTGGGAGGGAACCGCCCAGCTCATGCGTTCGATCGATGACCTTGTCCTCGTCCAGCGTCTCCCTTGGCGTGGTGACTATGCCGCCAGGCTGATCTGTCCGGCAAGCCATTTCTGTTCGGAAGCCATCGGGCTGGTATAACCCAGCGTCGAATGCAGCCGTCTGTGGTTATAGAAGGCAAGCCAGTCCATCACCTCGTCCTTGGCCTGGCGCCGCGCGGTGAAGCGCATGCCGTGGAGCCGTTCGACCTTCAGCGAGCCGAACAGTGTC
>CAMDQY010000017.1 GCA_945906005.1 Novosphingobium sp. Chol11
TCTGGGAGCGGACTGGCATCCGATGGGCGAGCAAGGCCCGCTTACGCTTACCCTGAGCGCAGACAACCTGTTTGACGTGGTCGGCAGGAGGGCAGCGTCGATCACCCGCGACTTCGTCCCGATTGCCGGACGCGACATAAGGTTGATGGCGCGGCTCAGCTTTTAGGACGAAAAGTTGAGCTAGCTTGGCATGGTCGGGCGATGGTGCCACACCTGCGAAGTGGCCGAGCCGACTTCACCTCTACAGATCCCCGACTTTCGTCTCTACTGGTTGTCTCGCCTGGTATCCGTGCTGGCGACGATCGGCATGGTCGTGATCATCGGTTACCAGCTCTACGATGTCGCGCGCGGGCAATATGGCCTGTCGATCAGCCAGTCGGCATTCCTGCTGGGCCTGCTCGGCCTTGTGCAATTCGTGCCGCTGGCGATCTTCACTCCTGTCGCGGGACTGGTCGCCGACCGGTTCGATCGGCGCACGGTTGCCGCTCTGGCGATGTGCCTCGATCTCACCATCGCCATCACCCTTGCTGTCACCGCGCAATTGGGAGCGACCAGCCTGCCGCTGCTGTTCGGCCTCGCCGCGCTTCATGGCACTGCGCGCGTGTTCATTGGCCCAGCGCTTAGTGCGGTTACCCCCAACATCGTTCCAGCGCCGCTGATCCCGCGCGCGATGGCGCTCAGTTCGATGTCATGGCAGATCGGTGCCATCGGCGGCCCGGCCATGGCTGGGCTGCTCTATGGTATCGACCAGGCCCTGCCCTACTGGACTTCGAGCGTGTTGCTCGTGATCGGCATCATCGCCCTGCTGGCGATCCGGCGTCTTCCGCCGCCCGAGGAGAACCGAGGCGAACCGCCGTTGCGGCAGATGGTCGAAGGTTTCCACTTTGTCTGGAACGAGCGATTTCTGCTTGGCTGCGTGACTCTCGACCTGTTCGCGGTGCTGCTCGGCGGCGCGACGGCGCTGCTCCCCGTATTTGCGCGCGATGTGCTGCATGTCGGCGCGGAAGGCCTCGGCATCATGCGTGCGGCTCCGGCCGTCGGCGCGGTGGCGGTCTCTGTCTGGCTCTCCGCACGCCCGATTGCGCACAATGTTGGCGCAAAGATGCTCTGGAGCGTGGTGGGCTTCGGCGCGGCGACAATCGCGTTCGGCCTGTCGCGCAACTTCGCACTGTCGCTTGGCCTGCTTGCGCTGATGGGCGCGGCGGACATGGTTTCGGTGTTCATCCGCAGCACGCTGGTCCAGCTCAATACACCCGATGCCGTGCGCGGCCGGGTGTCTGCGATCTCGGGCCTCGCGATTTCCGCCTCCAACGAACTTGGAGAAATGCAGTCCGGCCTTGCCGCAGGCCTGCTCGGCGCAACAGGCGCTGTTGTGTTTGGCGGCGCAGGAGCCATAATAATCGTCGCGCTCTGGGCCGTGCTGTTTCCCGAATTGCGCAATGCCCGGACATTCGCCCCCCAGTACCGTCAGACTCATCGCGAGAAGGAACCCGCACCATGAAGGCACAGAGCATTCTCGCCACCATCGGCAACACTCCGCATATCCGCCTCGCGCGCATGTTCCCCGACCACGAGGTCTGGGTGAAATGCGAGCGGGCCAATCCCGGCGGCTCGATCAAGGACCGCATCGGCCTTGCCATGATCGAGGCGGCAGAAGCCTCGGGCGAGCTGAAGCCCGGCGGCACAATCGTCGAGCCGACCTCGGGCAACACCGGCATCGGCCTTGCCATGGTCGCGGCGGTCAAGGGCTACAAGTTGGTTCTGGTCATGCCCGAATCGATGTCGCTCGAGCGGCGGCGGCTGATGCTGGCCTATGGCGCGACCTTCGATCTCACCCCGCGCGAAAAGGGCATGAAGGGCGCGATCGAGCGCGCCCGCGAGATCATCGAGCAGACGCCCGGCGCATGGATGCCGCAGCAGTTCGAAAATCCCGCCAATATCGATGTTCACGTGCGCACCACGGCGCAGGAGATCCTGACCGACTTCCGCGATACGCCGATCGACGTGCTGATCACCGGCGTGGGCACCGGAGGGCACCTGACAGGCTGCGCCGAAGTGCTCAAGGCGGAGTGGCCGGGCATGAAGGCCTATGCGGTCGAGCCGACGCTGTCGCCGGTCATCTCCGGCGGGCAGCCGGGGCCACACCCGATCCAGGGCATCGGCGCAGGCTTCATTCCGGCAAACCTTCACACCCGCTCGATCGACGGTGCGATCCAGGTCGATCCGGCCGACGCCAAGGAATGGGCAAGGCGCAGTGCCACCGAGGAAGGAATGCTGGTCGGCATCAGTTCAGGAGCGACTCTGGCCGCGATCGCCCAGAAACTGCCCGACCTGCCCCTCGGGTCGCGCGTGATGGGGTTCAATTACGATACTGGCGAGCGCTATCTTTCGGTGGCGGACTTCCTGCCCGAATGAGCGAACTGGGCGGGGCGTCTATCCTCGCGCAAACGAACCTTCGGGCAGCGCCATAACTGCCTCCGCGCCTGCTTCCAGCTTGCGCCGCAATGCACCTGCCTCGGGTGTGAACCGTTCGCCGAAATAGCGCGCGGTGATGAGCTTGGCCTCGTAGAACGGTTTCTCGTCGCTCCCGGCATCGATCGCGGCAGTCGCCGTGCGTGCCATCCGCAGCCACATCAACCCGAGCGCGACAATCCCGGTGAGGTGCATGTAGTCATAGGCCGCCGCACCGGCGTTATCGGGGTTGGCAAGCCCGTTCTCCATCAGCCACATGGTCGCCGTCTGCAATTCGCCGTTTGCCTTGGCGAAGCTCCCCGCCAGACCGGCAAGCCGTTCATCCTTGTTCGCGGCGGCCCATTCCTTCTCGACTTCGGCGAAGAACGCCTGCACCGCACGGCCTCCGTCCTTGGCGAGCTTGCGGCCAACCAGGTCCATCGCCTGCACGCCGTTCGCGCCTTCGTAGATCATGGCGATGCGCGCATCGCGCACGAATTGCTCCATCCCGTTCTCGACGATGTAGCCGTGCCCGCCCCAGATCTGCTGCATGTCTGTGGCGACCTTGTAGCCAAGATCGGTGCCGTAGCCCTTGATCACTGGCGTCAGCAGGCCGAGCAGATCATCGGCGGCCACGCGCTCCTCCTCGCTCGCGGCCTTGTGGGTGAGATCGACCAGAAACCCTGCCCACAGCGACAGCGCGCGCATCCCCTCGGTAAAGGCGCGCGCATCCATCAGCATGCGCCGAACATCGGGGTGGACCATCAGCGTATCGGCCTTCTCAGCCGGATCGGCAGGCCCGGTAAGCGCGCGTCCCTGGCGCCGATCGAGCGCATAGGCGACGCCGTTCTGATAGGCCGCTTCGGCCTGGGCGAGGCCCTGGATACCCACACCCAGCCGCGCCGAATTCATCATGATGAACATGGCGGCAAGGCCCTTGTTCTCCTCGCCGACCAGCCAGCCCTTCGCACCGTCATAGTTCATCACGCAGGTGGCATTGGCGTGGATGCCCATCTTGCGCTCGATCGCGCCGCACATGACGGCATTACGCTCACCCGGATTTCCGTCATCGCCCAGCAGGAACTTGGGCACCACGAACAGCGAAATACCCTTGGTCCCCTCGGGCGCATCGGGCGTCCTTGCGAGCACGAGATGGATGATGTTTTCGGCAAGGTCGTGTTCGCCTGCCGAAATGAAGATCTTGGTCCCAGTGATCGCAAACGAGCCGTCCGCCTGCGGCTCGGCCTTGGTGCGAATCAGACCCAGATCGGTGCCGCATTGCGGCTCGGTCAGGTTCATGGTGCCGAGCCACTGGTTGGCGACCATCTTGGGCAGCCAAGTCTGCTGAAGCTCGGGCGATCCCTTGGCCAGCAGCGCGTTGACCGCGCCGCCGGTCAAGCCCGGATACATCGCGAAGGCCATGTTGGCAGAGGACAGGAATTCCTCGACCGCAAAGCCAAGCACATGCGGCAGGCCCTGCCCGCCGAACTGCTCGGGCGCGGAGAGCGTGCCCCAGCCCGATTCGCGGAACTGCCGGTGCGCCTCCTTGAACCCGGCGGGAGTTGTCACCGATCCGTCCTGCTGGCGCGAACAGCCCTGCTGGTCGCCCGGCGCATTTAGCGGCGCGAGCACCTCGCTGGCGAAGCGCCCTGCTTCCTCGATCACCGCATCGACGATGTCCGCGCTCGCCCCTTCGAAGCCGGGCAAATTGGCAAGGTCGCCGATCCTCAGGACTTCGTTGATAATGAAGCGCGAATCGCGCGATGGTGCCACAAAGCTCGGCATGGCAGGGGTCTCCCGTTTCTGGTTATTGGCGACGGTCCCGATATGGGGCCTTTAATCGATTCTGGTAAGCCCGTCTCCGTCAAGCCGCCGATAGAAACAGCTGGTCTCGCCAGTATGGCAGGCCGGGCCTTCGGGCCGGACAAGCAGCACCACTGCATCCTGATCGCAATCGACCCGGATTTCCTCGACGTTGAGGACATGGCCCGAGTTCTCGCCCTTCATCCACAACCTTCCGCGCGATCGCGAATGGAAATGCGCAAGGCCGGTTTGGCGCGTCTTGGCGAGCGCCTCGGCATCCATGAAAGCCAGCATCAGGACCTCGCTGGTCGCCGAGTCGATTGCAATCGCGCTGAGCAGGCCCTTGTCGTCGAAACGCGGCGCGAACACCGCACCCGCTTCGCGCTCGGCATTCGAAATGTCTGACATTTGGACAAAACTCACTTGATTGGGTGCGGGCACGAGTCCCGGCGAATGTTGCACGATAACAACAACGCGTGGCAAAAATCCATGGCCGCGCGCAATTGCACTTTTCTTTTGGCTCAATTCACGAGATTAACGGCGAAGCAGTCGGGGGGCTGCTCTAAGCCAAGAGGCTTCAAATCGCGCCATGGTTCAGGGGAAAAAGCAGACGCTCGCGGCATTCGCAGGGCGCGCTCGATGAGGGATCGGACCTTGGCAATCCGCAGGGGGATTGCCCAAGCGTCGCAAGGCGGAGGTTCACAAGTTCGTTTCGTCACGAAGGCGCCCGGGGTTCCTGCCTCGGGCTTTTTTGCATTTAGGTCAGTTCGAGCGCCTCGTCGAGCACACGCGCGAAACACCCCACCACAACACTATGCGCACCTCCATCCTTTAGCGCTTTGATGCAGGTGTCGCTGGTCGCCCCGCTGGTGAGCACATCGTCGACCAGCACGACCTTCGCGCCCGTGAGCAGCGCAGCCCGCGACGAATGCACCGCGATCGCGCCTGCCAGAACCCGTTCGCGTTCGCGTGCACCAAGTCCGCCCAGCATCGGCGTCTGCCTGCGCCGGACGAGCGCATCGACGCAGAGCGGCGCTCCGGTCAGCTTGGCCACTTCGCCCGCCAGGACCGCAGCCTGGTTGAAACCGCGCTGCCACAGCCGCCAGCGGTGAAGCGGCACCGGAACCACCAGCCAGTCCTCGGCCACGCCTTCGAGGCGGGCCGCAATCAGCCGCGCCATCATCGGCGCAAGCGCGATGCGGTTGCCGTGCTTGAAGGCCAGCACCAGCTTGCGCGAGGTATGGTTATAGAGCGTCGCAGCAACGATGCCGTCGTGCAGCGGCGGCGAGGCGCGGCACTGTTCGCAGATTCCGCCTGGCGGTATCCTGTCGCCGAAAGGTCGCGCGCAGGACTTGCATGCGGGTTTTCCCGGAATGACCAGTTCGTTCCAGCAGGTCACGCAAAGGCCTCCTTGCGCAGCAAGCCCCTCGCCGCACAGAGGGCAGCGCGGCGGGAACACGAAATCGACCAAAGGCATGAGCGCATTGGCAACCGTCATGCCGCCACCCTGCACTGGGCGGACGCGACGGACAAGGTTGCATCGCCGGGCGCCTCAAGGCACTGGACCACATGGCCAGCCCAGCCCCGCCCCGCATCTTTTCGCCTGCACGACGCCGCGCCGTGCGCAAACGTATGCTGGTGCTGCAAGCGCGGCCAGACGCTCCGCACTATCTCGCCGCAGACTACGTCGAGGACGTGCTCGAGCGGCTCGCGTTTCTGCGCCACGCTCCGAAGTCAGCATTGGTCGTCGGCGACATCAGCGGTGATCTTTCAACCGCGCTCGAAAAATCCGGATGTGTTATCACAAAGGCCGAACCGGCGCTCGGCTTCGACGAGGAGCAGCCGATAGTCGGAGGCCAGTTCGATCTTGTCGCCAGCCTCGGCACGCTCGACACGGTCAACGACCTTCCCGGCGCATTGATCCATATCCGAGCGGCGCTTGCGCCGGGCGGTCTGATGGTCGCGAGCTTCCCCGGAGCGAGCAACCTGCCCACGTTGCGCGCGGCCATGCTCGCTGCCGATGGCGAGCGCCCCGCGCCGCGCGTGCATCCGATGGTAGATGTGCGTGCAGGCGGACAACTCCTGCAGCGCACGGGATTTTCCGACCCGGTGGTCGATTCGCGGAGGCTCGACGTTTCGTTCCGCTCACTCGGCAGTCTGCTAGCGGATCTGCGCGCGCAGGGCCTCTCCAACGTGCTTGCCGATCCCGGTCCGCCGCTCGGCAAGGCGGCGCTGGAGCGCGCCCGATCCGCCTTTGCTCAGGCGGGCGAGGATGGCCGCACCGTGGAGCATTTCGAACTGCTGACGCTCAGCGGCTGGAAGAAATGACCTATTTCCCCAATGCTGCCTGCGCTGCTGCCAACCTGGCGATCGGCACCCGGAACGGCGATGCACTAACATAGTCGAGCCCGACGCTCTCGCAAAAGGCGATGCTCGCAGGATCGCCGCCGTGTTCGCCGCAGATGCCGAGCTTGATCTCGGGCCGGGTCGCCCGGCCGCGCTCCGCGCCCAGCGCGATAAGCTGCCCGACGCCCTCGATGTCGAGGCTGACGAACGGATCGCGCGCGAAAATGCCCTTCTCCACGTAAACGCCCAGGAAACGGCCCGCATCGTCGCGAGACAGACCCAGCGTCGTCTGGGTGAGATCGTTGGTGCCAAAGCTGAAGAACATCGCTTCTTCCGCGATGTCGCCAGCCATCAGCGCGGCGCGCGGCAATTCGATCATGGTGCCGACGAGATAGTCGAGCGAATTGCCCTTCTCGGCAAAGACCTGATCGGCAACCTTGTCCACCAGCTCGCGCAGGATCGCCAGTTCGCGCCGCGTCGCGACCAGAGGGATCATGATCTCGGGCACGATCGCCTCACCGTGCAAGGCGGCGACATCGCAGGCCGCCTCGAAAATCGCGCGCGCCTGCATCTCGTAGATTTCGGGAAAGGTGATGCCGAGACGGCAGCCACGATGACCGAGCATCGGGTTGAATTCGTGAAGTTCCTCCGCCCGGCGCTTGAGGTGATCGACGCCAATGCCGATGGTATCGGCAAGGTCGGCGAACTCCTCATCGCTGCGGGGCAGGAACTCGTGCAGCGGCGGATCGAGCAGGCGGATCGTCACCGGCAGGCCGCGCATCACTTCGAAAATCTGGTGAAAATCGCTGCGCTGCGCTGGCAGCAGCTTGGCGAGCGCGGTGCGGCGTTCCGCTTCGCTCTCCGCCAGGATCATCTGGCGCACCGCACTGATCCGGTCTTCCTCGAAGAACATGTGCTCGGTGCGGCACAGGCCGATGCCCTCCGCGCCGAACTGGCGAGCGGTGCGGCAATCGGCAGGCGTCTCGGCATTGGTGCGCACCTTCATGCGCCGATGCCTGTCGGCCCATACCATCAGCGTGCCGAAGTCACCCGCCAGTTCGGGTTCAACAGTCCGCACTTCGCCCGCCATGACGTCGCCGGTCGAGCCGTCGAGAGTGATGATGTCCCCCTCTTTCAGCTCACGGTTCCCGAAGCGCAGCGTGCGCGCCTTCATGTCGATCGAGAGGCCCGAGGCACCCGAAACGCAGGGCCGCCCCATGCCGCGCGCAACCACGGCCGCGTGGCTGGTCATGCCGCCGCGCGCGGTCAGGATGCCCTTGGCCGCGTGCATGCCGTGAATGTCCTCCGGTGAAGTTTCGATGCGCACCAGAACCACTGCCTCGCCGATCGCGGCGAAGCGCTCTGCCTTATCGGCATCGAGCACGATCTGGCCCGAGGCCGCGCCGGGACTTGCCGGAAGGCCGCGCCCGATCAGGTCGCGCGGCGCGGCGGGGTCCAGGGTGGGGTGAAGCAACTGATCGAGCGCCATGGGATCGACGCGGCGGATCGCGGTTTCCTCGTCGATCAGGCCTTCGCCGACCATATCGACCGCCATGCGCAGCGCCGCCTTGGCGGTGCGCTTGCCGCTGCGGGTCTGGAGCATCCACAGGTGGCCGCGCTCGACGGTGAATTCGATGTCCTGCATGTCGCGATAATGCGCTTCGAGCGTATCAAACACGCGCGCCAGCTCGCCATAGGCTTGCGGCATCGCCTCTTCCATCGAGGGCAATTTCGCGCCTGCCGCCTCGCGCGCGGACAGCGTCAGATATTGCGGCGTGCGGATGCCCGCGACGACGTCCTCGCCCTGGGCGTTGACCAGCCATTCGCCGTAATAGGCGCGCTCACCGGTGGCCGGATCGCGGGTAAAGGCCACCCCGGTTGCCGAGGTATCGTCCATATTGCCGAACACCATCGCCTGCACGTTGACCGCGGTGCCCCAGTCTCCGGGAATATCGTTCAGCCGACGATAGACCTTGGCCCGGTCAGAATCCCAACTGTCGAACACCGCGCGGATCGCGCCCCATAGCTGCTCATTCACGTCCTGCGGGAATGGACGGCCAAGCTCGCGCTCGACAATCGCCTCGTAGGTCTTGACCAACGCCTGCCAGCCTTCAGCAGTCAGTTCAACATCGTTGTGGAAGCCATTGTCTTCCTTGATGATTTCGAGCTCGTCCTCGAACAGGTGATGGTCGATGCCGAGCACTACGTCCGAATACATCTGGATGAAGCGGCGGTAGGAATCCCACGCAAACCGCTCGTCGTCCGAGGTCGCGGCAAGGCCCTGCACCGTCTCGTGATTGAGGCCCAGGTTGAGCACCGTGTCCATCATGCCGGGCATCGAAACACGCGCGCCCGAGCGCACCGAGACGAGCAGCGGATCGGCAGCATCGCCGAATTTCTTGCCGACGCTGCGCTCGATATGGCCGAGCGCTTCGGCGACATCGGCATGCAGGTCGGACGAGAAATCCGCTCCGGAAGCGAGATAGGTCACGCATTGTTCGGTGACGATGGTGAAGCCGGGAGGCACCGGCAGACCGATCCCGGCCATTTCGCCAAGGTTCGCGCCCTTGCCGCCAACGATCGTCTTGTCGCGGCTGCGCGGATCGTCGTGTTTCGCATCGCCGCCGAATGTGAAGACCTGCTTGTTCATCAGCCCTCGATCTTGGAAAAATCAGCCACGTTGTGGACCGCACGACGGAACGCATCAAGCAGTTCAAGCCGCGCCGCGCGCTTGGCCGGGTCGGCATCGTTGACGGTCACCGATTCGAAGAACGCATCGATCGGTCCGCGCAAGGATGCGAGAGCGGCCATGGCCCCGGCGAAGTCCTCCGCCCCGACGGCGCTTCCGGCTTTGGGGCCAGCAAGCGCGAGCGCATCGATCAGCGCTTTCTCGGCGGGTTCGGGTGACGGATTAGCCGCGCCCGGCTCGAACTGCTCTTTCTTGAGGATGTTCGCCGCGCGCTTGTATCCTGCGAGCAGGTTCGCGCCGTCGGGGGAGGCGATGAACGCTTGCAGCGCGTGGACGCGGGCGAGCAGGCGGACGAGATCATTATCTTCTACTGAATCAATAATGTCATATCGTACTCCAGCATCGCGCTGCTGTACCTTAAGTCGATCTGCAAAAAATTCCGAAATTTGACTAACTTGTTTAATCGCATTTGCTTTCACGTCATCGGCTCTCAGACGCAAAGCTGGCTCGATCTCCACTCGAATTGATTCAATGGCAGACTCGAATTTATCGAGCGTCGTGCTCAAACTGCCTAATCCCTTCAATGCACCGCCATATGAGGCTTTGACATCGGCTGCAGCAATGGCCAGCCCTACATCAATCAAGGGAATAATGAAGGCAAACGGGAAATTGAATCGAAGGCCATTCTGAAGGATTAGAGAAATCGCCCCCAAAGCGCTTCGACGAAGCGCAAAGGGATCCTTTGAGCCGGTGGGTTTCTCATCGATGGCGAAAAAGACACCAATCGTATCCAGCTTGTCCGCCAGACTCACCGCCACCGTGACCGGCGCGGTGGGAACATCGTCGCCCTGCCCGACCGGCTTGTAGTGATCGCGGATCGCGTCGGCCACTTGCGGGTCCAAGCCCTCGGCGCGGGCATAATAGCCCCCCATCAACCCTTGCAGTTCGGGAAATTCGCCGACCATCTCGGTGACGAGATCGGCCTTGCAGAGTTCCGCCGCCTGGCGCGCTAGCGCCGGGTCGCAGTTCGGCACAATGCCTTCACTGGCGAGCCATTCCGCAAGCTTCGCCACCCGCTCGACCTTGTCGGCGACGGTACCCAGCTTCTCGTGGAAGGTGATGCGCTCCAGCTTCTTCGCCTGCTGCGCCAGCGGGGTCTTGAGGTCCTGCTCCCAGAAAAACCGCGCATCCGAGAGCCTCGCGGCGAGCACCTTGCGGTTGCCCGCGACGATCGCTTCGCCACCATCGACAGCCTCGATATTGGCGGTGCAGACGAAGGCATTGGCGAGCTTACCCGCAGCATCTTCGCACACGAAATACTTCTGGTTCACCCGCGCGGTCAGCTGGATGACCTCGGGCGGCACGTCGAGGAACGCCTCGTCGAAGCGGCCGAGCAGCGGCACCGGCCACTCGGTCAGCCCTGCATTCTCGATCACCAGCCCCTCGTCCTCGACCAGCGTAAGGCCCGCCGCACTGGCCGCCGCGCGCGCCCTCTCGCGGATCAGATCCTGCCGCTCCTCGTGATCGACGAGTACATGGCAGGCGCGCAACTTGTCGGCATAGTCGTGGGCGCTGCCAATGGTGATCTCGCCCGGATGGTGGAACCGGTGACCCATTGTGGCATAACCCGAGTGGATTCTCTCGATCTCACACTCGATCAGATCTTCACCCAGAATGGCAATAATGCTGCTCAAGGGCCTGACCCAGCGCAATGATTCGGTGGAAAGCGATGCCGCGCCCCAGCGCATCGACTTGGGCCAGGGGAAGGCGCGGATAATCGCAGGGATCGCCTCTGCCAGCACCTCATTCACCGCCCTGCCCGGCTTTTCGACCACCGCGAAATACGTGCCCTTGCCCTTGAGGTCGCGGACCTGAAGCTGGTCCTTGGTCAGCCCCACCTTGCGAAGGAAGCCTTCGAGCGCCTGATCGGACGCGCCCAGCGGAGGCCCTTTGGTTTCCTCGCTGACCGCCTGAGTCTGCGTCGGAAAGTCGCGGGCGATCAACGCCAGCCGTCGCGGCGTCGACCACACGGTAATTGCACCCGGCGTTACGCCCGCCGCGCTCAGTTCCGCTCGAAACAGCCGCTCCAGATCGGCGCGCGCGCCCGCCTGCATCCGTGCGGGCACTTCCTCGCAGCGAAGCTCAAGAAGAAAGTCAGCCATTACTGATTCTCCCCGTGCCGGGGAGGATTGTTTGTCACGCCGACCACCCATCATACTCTGCCGCCCAGCGGTCCGAGTTCACCGCGATCCATTTCTCGCAGCTTCCCTTGGCGAGATCGCGCACCCGGCCGATGTAGCTGGCACGTTCTTGCACCGAGATCACGCCGCGCGCTTGCAACAGGTTGAACAGGTGGCTCGCTTCG
Source organism: Novosphingobium sp. Chol11 (assembly GCA_945906005.1). Lineage (GTDB taxonomy): Bacteria > Pseudomonadota > Alphaproteobacteria > Sphingomonadales > Sphingomonadaceae > Novosphingobium. The sequence goes on from CAMDQY010000017.1 coordinate 11,655, forward strand.
ATCGCCTGGTCGTAGGCGGCTAGCGGTATGTCGGCATCTAGGCAGCGCATGCATTCCGCCTCTGCCGCCTTGAACCCGGCGAACAGCGCATCGGTGTCGGCGATTTCGAAGTTGTATTTCGACATCTGCTGTTCGTTGGCGAGGAATACGTCGCCATAGCTTGCCGCGCCCAGCGGGCTGTCAGGCGAATTGAACGCGAGGTCGTGGTAGCGGTCCTTACGTTGCAGATACATCGCAAGGCGTTCGAGACCATAGGTCAGTTCGCCCGCGACCGGCTTGCAATCGTAGCCGCCGACCTGCTGGAAATAGGTTAACTGCGTGACTTCCATGCCGTCGCACCACACTTCCCAGCCCAGCCCCCAGGCACCGAGCGTCGGGCTTTCCCAGTCGTCCTCGACGAAGCGGATATCGTGCGCCAGCGGATCGATGCCGATCGCGACAAGGCTTTCGAGGTAAAGCTCCTGAAGGTTCGGCGGGTTGGGCTTAAGGATCACCTGGTACTGGTAATAGTGCTGGAGTCGGTTGGGGTTTTCGCCATAGCGGCCATCGGTCGGGCGGCGCGAAGGCTGGACATAGGCGGCGTTCCACGGCTCCGGCCCCAGTGCGCGCAGCGTCGTCGCTGGGTGGAAGGTGCCCGCGCCCATCCGCATGTCGTAGGGCTGGAGGATCAGGCAACCGCGCGCGCTCCAGAACGAGTGGAGCGTGAGGATCATGTCCTGAAAACTGAGCGGTGCAGCCGTGTTCGCCATGCGCGGCGCTTTGGCGCAGCGGTGTTGGCGGGTCAACATGCGATCCGCCCGCGCACACGGGCGATTTTGTTCATCGAAGCGCGAGGTTTACGCCGTATAAGCGTCTCCGATGACGCCGATCCTCCTCCGCCTCGCGACCTTGCTGGCCGCGCTTGCCCTGTCGGCGAGCATGCCGATCCGGGGCGAGACCGAGACGACGCCGCCGATTGCGCCCGCGCTGTGGGTGGTCGCCGACAAGGACACCACCATCTACCTGTTCGGCACAATCCATGCCCTGCCGCAGGGGATCGACTGGTTCAAGGGCGTGGTGGCCGATGCCTTCGCCGCGTCGGACACGCTCGTGACCGAGGTCGCGGTAAAGGACGACACCGCGATGCAGTCGCTCGTGTTCAAGCTTGCGGCGCTCCCCCAAGGTGCATCGCTGCGCGAACAGATGCTGCCAGAGCGGCGCGCGGCTTATGACAAGGCGCTCGTGGATTTCAGCATCCAGCCGGCGATGCTCGACCACTTCGAGCCCTGGTATGCCGCCATTGCGCTTTCAACGCTTCCGTTGATGCAGCAGGGCCTTTCTCCTGCAAATGGAGTTGAAAGCTCGCTCGCAAAAGAAGCCACGGCCCGCAAGATGCCGCAGCTTGGCCTCGAGACGGTCGAATACCAGCTGGGACTGTTCGATGGGCTGCCTGCCGATGTCCAGCAGCGCTACCTTGGCGAAGTGATCGACCAACTGCCTAAACTCCGCGAGGAGATCGGCACAATCATTACTGCCTGGAAGGCCGGCAATGCGGATGAACTGGCGCAACTGATGAACTTTGCGGAATCCGATCCGGCCTTCGCTGAAATCATGCTCACGGGCCGCAACCGGACGTGGGCGAAATATCTCGACGACAGGCTCGACCAGCCCGGCACGGTGTTCGTCGCGGTGGGAGCGGGGCATCTCGCAGGCAAGGGCAGCGTGCAGGAGCAACTCGCCGCGCGGGGCATCGGAACTGCTCGCATACAATGATGCGAACCGCGCTCGGGATTGTTCTCTCGCTGTCGCTGTCAGGTTGCAGCGCTGGTGAGGATCCAGCCACACCCGCGCTTTGGCAGGCCGATTGTCCCGGTGAGCGGCAGGCATGGCTGTTCGGCACGGTCCATGCGCTCGAGCGTCCTGCCGGCTGGCGCGGCGAGATCATCGACAATGCGATGTCTGCTTCCGACCTCCTGATGGTGGAACTGGCCGATCCTGGAGATGGTAAGGCGGGCGCAGCGATCTGGGAGCGATTGGCGAAAAGCCCCGGCCAGGGTTCTCTGACTGCCCGAATTGCGCCGGACCAGCGGGAAAAACTTGGCACTGTGCTGAGCAAGAGCGGCCTCGATGACACGGACTTCGCCGAAGTCGAAACCTGGGCGGCTGCTCTCACCCTGGCCTCGGCGACCAGTCGCCACCTCGATAGCGGCAATGGCATCGATCGCGCGGTGATCGCGGCGATGCGGGGCAAGCGGATCGAGGAACTGGAAGGGCGCTTGGGCCAGCTTTCGATCTTCGATAGCTTGCCCGAAAAGGAGCAGCGTGATCTCCTGAATGCAGTGGTGCTCGACGCCGCAAGGGACGGCGACGAGGCCGCGGACATTGCCGCAGCTTGGCGGCGCGGCGACATGACCGCCATCTCCCGGGCAACGACAAACGGAATGCTCGCCGACCCGCAACTGCGCGAGGCGTTGTTTACTGCCCGCAACCGGAGCTGGAGCGCGCGCGTGCTCGCGGCGATGGATCGCGGCAGCAAACCCTTCGTTGCGGTCGGCGCGGCGCATCTGGCCGGGCCACAAGGGGTGCCAGCCCTGCTCCGAGCGAGCGGATGCGCCGTCGAGCGCGCGCAATAGCGTTGCAGTGCCGTTGCAGTGGCGTTGCAAATCTCTTGCCACTTTTCCCGCCTGCGACTAAGCGCCCCGGCTTCCGGCATGGTCATCCCTGGAGGCGTGCCGGTGACTGAAACCAATCTCGAAAGGTAGTGACCATGAGCGACGCTCTTACCCTGCCGGCCGAATCGCGCGAACGGGCGGGCAAGGGAGCCTCCCGCGCACTTCGTCGCGAAGGCCGTGTCCCCGCCGTCATCTATGGCGGCAAGGAAGATCCCCAGCCGATCCACGTCGAAGCCAAGCTGCTCGGCCTGCAACTCGGAACCGGCCATTTCATGAACTCGATCGTGATGATCGAGATTGATGGCAAAACCGTGCGAACGCTGCCCAAGGACGTGGCTTTCCACCCCGTCACCAGCCGTGCGTTGCACGTCGATTTCCTGCGCCTTTCGAAGGACGCGAAGGTCGAAGTCTTCGTACCCGTCGTTTTCGTGAACGAGGAGGCATCACCCGGCCTCAAGAAGGGCGGCGTGCTCAATGTCGTTCGCCACGAGCTCGACCTGATCTGCGATGGCGACAAGATTCCGACCGAGATCCTGATCGACGTAACCGGCCGCGATATCGGCGATTCGATCCACATCAGCCAGGTCACCCTGCCCGAAGGTTCGGTCAGCAAGATCGACGATCGCGATTTCACCATCGCCACGATCGTTGCTCCTTCGGCGCTGAAAAAGGCGGAAGGTGCCGCGGCTGCCGCTGAAGTGGCCGCCGATTCGAACGCCGCAGCCGAGGCTGAACCCGAGGCTGAGGCCGAAACAGAGGCTATCGACGAAGCTGCTGGCGAGGAATAATCGCCTCCACCTCTCGCATTATCTGACGGCGCGGCGGCCCAAGCGGACTTGCCGCGCCGTTTGCATTCGGCGCCGCGCTGCGCCACATCGTGCCCACAAGGCGCTAGGTGCCGTGAACCGGGAATTACGCGATGCAGCTCTGGGTCGGCCTCGGCAATCCTGGCCCGCAATATGCGATGCAACGGCACAACGTCGGCTTCATGGCGACGGACACCATTGCCGGAGTTCATGATTTCGGACCTGTGCAGAAGAAATTCCTGGGTTGGACGCAGGAAGGTCGCATCGGGTCTGAGAAGATCGTCCTGCTCAAGCCCGCGACCTTCATGAACGAGAGCGGGCGCGCGGTCGGCGAGGCGCTGCGCTTTTACAAGCTCGATCCCGGCCAGCTTACCGTTTTTCACGATGAGCTCGATCTGGCCCCTTTCAAGGTGAAGGTGCGTTTGGGTGGCGGCCTTGCCGGGCACAACGGCCTGCGCTCGATCGACCGGCATTTGGGCCCGGATTTCCGCCGTGTCCGCATCGGCATAGGCCATCCTGGCCACAAGGACCGGGTGACCGGCTATGTCCTGGGTAATTACGCCAAGGCCGAGATCGACGATCTGGCCGACATGCTGGGTGCAATCGCCGGTGAAGCGCCGTGGTTGGCGAGCGGCGACGATGCCCGGTTCATGAGTGAACTGGCACTTAGGATGGCCGATTGAGGAGCGAGAATCGATGCGGATAGTCCCACTATTGCTTGGCGTAGTTACCGTGCTTGCCATCGGCCCCGCCATCGCCGCTCCCAAGGCTGAAATTACTCAAAAGCGCTGCGGCTATCTCGACAACCCTACTCCTGCCAACTGGTGGCTGACCGATCGCGACGGCGAATGGCTTATCGGCGCGCAAGGTGGCTATCAGGCTGAGGGACTCGACGTCTTGCCGGAAAGATTTTTCGAGCGCGGCTGGGTGCGCACCAACGGATATTACGGTTATCGCTGCGCCTGCCTTGCCGTCACTACCGATCGCAAGGAGATGCGGATCAAGCGAATATTTTCGGGCGAGCCGCTGACCATGGCACGCTACACCCGCGACAAGTCGATCAAGCGCGGCGATTAGAAACGGGTCGCCGGGTGAATATCAAAGGTAAACGAATTAACCATTTTTGCTGTCGGTATTCATGACAAAGTTGTTCACTCCCTTGCGCCGTTAACCGTCGACACCCCTGCAAATCCGCAATTGGCACGCCGTTTGCTTTGTTGTGGTCAACCATCAACAGGGGAAATGACGGATAGGGCCTGTCAGTAATTTTGTGCGCGAGGCCGGTTTCGTTCATCAGACCATGAACCTTTCGCCGAAGATGATGGCGAACTGTGTTTTGGCCTCGGTCCATTCGCGCGGCGGTCGTTTCCATTCTGCGGCCGCATGATTGAGAACAAGGTATAGCAGTTTCATGGCTGCCTCGTCACCGGGGAAGTGGCCACGGGTGCGGACGGCCCGGCGCAGCTTTGAGTTCAGCGCCTCGATCGCACTCGTTGTGTAGATGATCCGCCGGATCGGCGCGCTGAACGCGAAGAACGGGATCACCTGCTCCCAGTGCCGGTGCCAGCTCTGCGCGATGGCCGGATATTTCTGACCCCATGGACCTTCCTCGAAGGTCTCCAGTGCAGCCAGGCCGGCCTCGGCATTTTCAGCACGATAGACGCTGCGCAGCGACCCTGCGATGGCCTTGCGATCCTTCCACGATGCGAAGCCCATCGAGTTGCGGATCAGGTGCACGATGCAGGTCTGGACCACCGTTTCGGGGAACACGGCATTGATTGCGTCCGGGAAGCCCTTGAGGCCATCGACGACGGCGATCAGGATATCGGCCACGCCCCGGTTCTTGAGCTCGTTCATGACGCGCAGCCAGAACTTGGCGCCCTCGGTCTGCTCGATCCAGATACCGAGGATTTCCTTGGTTCCGTCAGGCAGGATGCCAAGCGCGATGTACACCGCCTTGTTGCGCACGAAGCCCTCGTCACGGATCTTCACCCGGATCGCGTCGAAGAAGACGAGCGGGTAGCAGGCATCGAGCGGGCGTCCCTGCCATTCGGTCACCGTTTCCAGCACGGCGTCGGTCACCGTCGAGATCAGGTCAGGCGATACGTCGATGCCGTACAGCTCCTCCAGGTGCCCCCGGATCTCGCGCACCGTCATGCCGCGCGCGTACATCGAGATGATCTTCGTATCGAAGTCAGGAAAGCGGCGTTGGTATTTGGTGATGAGCTTGGGATCAAACGTGCCCAACCGGTCGCGCGGAATATCCAGCGTCACCTTCGACGTGCCCGTCAGCATCGTCTTCTTCGAGCTGCCGTTGCGCCGGTTCTGGGCGCCTGCATCAGCCTCCGATTCGAGATGATCATCCAGTTCCGCGATGAGCATCCGCTCTGACAGCGCCTTCTTCAACTCGTCGATCAAGCCGTCCTTGGCAAACAAATCCTGAGGATCACGCCCTGCCAGCAACTGATCCAGTAACTCCTTGTCGATTGCCATATCGATGATCCTTTCTTTTCCATCTATATGACCTCGCGCACAAAATTACTGACACTGCCGACGGATATGAAAACCAAAACCATCCTGCTCGCCAGCCTTGCTTCTGCGCTGACCTTCGCTGCTCCCGCCTATGCCGGCGGTTCTTCAAGTTCCTCGGCTCTTCGAGCTGGGGTGGCAGCACCTATCACCGCCACTACTGTGGTTGCGGCCATACGACGTGCGGTACCACCTCGTCAGGTGGCACGACCTCTTCGGGCGGCACGACTTCGTCGGGCGGAACCACCTCGTCGGGCGGAACCACCTCCTCTGGCGGAACCACCTCGACATCGAGCGGCAATCAGGTCCCCGAACCCGACATGCTTGCAATGCTGGGCCTCAGCCTCGTTGGCCTTGGCATCGCGCGTCGCCGCCGCAGGGTGAAGTAAACTCACTGGGATAGACCAGCCGGTCGTGGATTTCCGCGACCTTCAACAAAACGTTGCAGGCTCCGTACAAAGTGCGGGGCCTGCTGTCGTTTCAGGCCTCGGCCTCGGCGAGAAGATTTCGCTCTCTTGCGCCCGCGTCAGGCCAGTCAGCAACGGGAGCGAGCGTCTCCAGTGCGCCATCAGCATCTTCGAGGGCCAGCTTCACTTCGCCCAGAAGCACCCGCACCCTGCGGTTGTCCGGCTCCCTGAGGAGTTGCGAGGAAAGACGCACACGGGCTTGGTCTTTCTGACCCAGCCGCATCAGCGCCTCGGCATAGAGCGCATTGGCAAGCGGCATCGTTTCCAGGCTGGTCTCGTAGGGCTGGAGCAAGTCGCGCACCTTTGCCCAATTTTTCGCCTCAGCGGCAAGCCGAGCTTCGAAAAAGAGCAGGTCGGTATCCTGCGGCGATGCAGCGCGACCAGCGATGACGAGCGCGCGTGCCTGGTCGAACCGCTTTAGTTCAGCCAACGCCGTAATCCTTCCCAGAAGCGCTGGACGACTTTCCGGATATTTGCGCGATGCGCGCGCATACCAGCCCAATGCCGGGCGAAACCGGCTCGTGGCCATAGCCACGTCGGCGACCGCCAATAGCGCGCTCAGGTCGGTCGGATTGGCGCGAACTGCCTGCTGCGCCAGCCCAGTTGCGGCTGCAAGATCGCCCTGTTCCATGCGAAAATGCGCAAAGTCCGCAAGCAGGCGCGCTCGAGGGCCAGTTGCGCGCCGACCGCTCTCAAACGCCGAGGCCACTGCGACCAGCTCGTTGCGCCCGGTGTGGCGATTGCGCGAATGCGCCATGCCTCGGCGGTCATGTCGTTGGCGACAGCCGCCAATGCGTCATCAAAGCGTCCGGCCATCAGGTCGGCCTCGCCACGCAAAAGACCTGCGTCTCGGGGCTGCGTTCTGCTCTTTGCCAATTCGTCGAGCAATTCCAAGGCGGCCGCCGGGTCTTGCTGGGCGATATGGATTCGCACCAGCGCGACCTGCGCAGTGCGATTGGCTGGCTCGTCCTGCAGAATGGCCTGAAAATCGGGGCGTGCATGGTTGTAGCGATGCTCGGCCAGCGCCTTCTCACCGCGCGCCATCCGCTCCTGCGGGCTTGGCGCACAGCTCGTCAGAAGACCAGCGGCAAGCGCTGCAATCAGGAAGGGAGGTGAGGTTCGCATGGTAGCGCAGGATTAACCCTCTGGCGTGAATATTGCGTAAAGCCGCTGGCGAACAGCTCCGGGAAAACTGGCCAAAAGGCGACTTGGTCGGTATGGGCGCCCGCTTGAAGCGGCAATCAGGCCGCTTGCAGGAGTGTGAGATGGGATTTCGTTGCGGTATCGTCGGACTGCCCAATGTCGGCAAGTCGACCCTGTTCAACGCACTGACCGAAACGCAGGCGGCACAGGCAGCGAACTATCCGTTCTGCACCATCGAGCCCAATGTCGGCCAGGTCGGCGTCCCCGACGAGCGGCTTGACAAGCTGGCCTCGATTGCCGGCAGCCAGAAGATCATCCCCACGCAGCTTGGCTTTGTCGATATTGCCGGGCTGGTGCGCGGAGCATCGAAGGGCGAGGGCCTCGGCAATCAATTCCTTGCCAACATCCGCGAGGTCGATGCCATTGTTCACGTCCTGCGCTGCTTCGAGGATGACGACATCCAGCATGTCGAAAACCGCGTGGATCCGATTGCGGATGCCGAAACGGTCGAGACCGAACTGCTGCTCGCCGATCTGGAAAGCCTCGAAAAGCGCGTGCCTGCCGCACAAAAGAAGGCGAGCGGCGGGGACAAGGAAGCCAAAGCCATGGCCAACGTGCTTGGGCAAGCGCTCGATCTGCTTCGCGAAGGCAAGCCCGCCCGCCTCACGCAACCCAGAGACGACGAGGAGGCGCGTCTGTTTTCACAGGCGCAATTGCTGACTGCAAAGCCGGTGCTCTTCGTCTGCAACGTCGAAGAGGAAGCGGCCGCCGAAGGCAACGCCTTTTCCGCACGTGTTTTCGAGAAGGCTAAAGCCGAAGGCGCCGAGGCGGTGATAGTTTCGGCCGCAATCGAGGCCGAGCTGACCGGCATGGAGCCCGACGAGCGCATGGCCTATCTGGAGGAGATGGGCCTGCACGAGACCGGCCTCGCCCGGATCATCCGAGCGGGATACGATCTGCTCCACCTGATCACCTTCTTCACTGTTGGACCGAAGGAAGCGCGGGCATGGACCTCGCACAAGGGCGCAAAGGCGCCGGAGGCGGCTGGCGAAATCCACTCGGACATGCAGCGCGGCTTTATTCGCGCCGAAACCATCGCCTACGAAGATTTCGTTTCGCTTGGCGGTGAGAGCGCGGCGAAGGATGCTGGCAAGCTACGCGCCGAGGGCAAGGAATACGAAGTGAAGGACGGCGATGTCCTGCATTTCCGATTCAATGTGTGATTGATCTATGAACTAAGTTGGACTAAGTCCGCTTCATGAAACCGGTCAACATTCACGAAGCCAAGACGCATCTCTCGCGTCTCGTCGCCGCGATCAAATCGGGCGCGGAAGCGGAAGTCATCATCGCGCAAAACGGCGTTCCTGCCGCAAGGCTGGTTCCCCTTGCCAAGAAGCCCAAGCCGATCTGGGGGCTCGACAAGGGCAAATTTGTCGTGCCCGACAAGATCGACGCGCTCAACCCTGAAATCGAGAAGATGTTTTACGGCGAAGACGATTGAGGCTTCTCCTCGACACGCACATCGTCTTGTGGCGGCTGACGAACAATCCGCGCCTGCCAAAGCGCGGCATCGAGATGATGGACGATAGCGCCACGTCTATCGCCGTAAGCGCCATTTCGATCTGGGAAGTCGCGATCAAATGGGCGCGCCGCAAAGGACGTGCGGACGACATGCCCTATTCCGGGTATCAACTGCTGCGCTCGCTCGATCGCGCAATGATCGATCCATTGCCAGTAGAATCAATCCACGCTGCGGCAGTTGACGACTTGCCCAAACTGCATGGCGACCCGTTCGATCGCTTCCTCATAGCAACGGCCCGCCACGAAGGCATGACCTTGCTGACTCATGATACGCAGATAGCCGAATACGGGGATTGCGTCATCGTAGTCTGACAATACGCGAAGCCGTCCGGAAAAATCTTTCACGCCCCGCAATCGATAGCGCCGCTGCGCTTGAACACTACCCGGTCACGTTCATCGCGGATGGTGACGGTGCCGGGCGCGGTCTCGGTTTCCGGTCCGGTCGAGCGCGCCGCCGCCGTATCGCGCTCCATCTGCACAGACCTGGCAAGGCCGACATATTTGCTCCAGCTCAGATAGGGCAATTCGGTGGAGGACCGGTCGGCCGAAAACTGGATCATTTCTCCTCCGAGCTTTAGCCAGCCCTTCTCGTCCGATGCTAGGAACAGCATCGTTGCCTTCTCGCCGTTTCCATCGACGAAATAGCAGCCCACGCCGAACAGGTCGTATTTTTCGAGGTCGGCAAAGGTGATCGGCTGCGGGTCGAGGGGGATCGCAGGCGGCGTGCTGAGCCGCTCCACCTCGGCGAAGGCCTGTGCGTCGGATGCCGCGTTCCTCGCTTCGCCTTGCGGCGGCGATCATGCCGCGCAGGCCAGTCCCGCTGCGAGGATGACGGGAACGCGCATCACTTCCTTCCGAAAAGTTTCTCGATGTCTTCGTGCGCAAGCTTAACCCACGTGGGCCGTCCATGGTTGCATTGGCCAGAGCGCGGCGTCGCCTCCATCTCGCGCAGCAGCGCGTTCATTTCGGCGACCGAGAGCGAGCGCCCTGCCCGCACCGAGCCGTGACAGGCCATCGTCGCCAGCACATGATCGAGCCGCTCGCCAAGCAGCAAGCTATCTCCGTTGTGTGCGAGATCGTCGGCAATGTCGCGCACCAGCGCATGCGGATCGCTCCTGGCGAGGGCAGCGGGGACCGAACGCACCAGCATGGCTGACGGCCCGAAGCGTTCCAGCGCAAGGCCATACTGGGCCAGCTTTTCAGCCTGCTCCTCCAACCGGTCGCAGTCTGCTTCGTCGAGTTCTACCACCTCGGGCATCAGCAGCGCCTGCGCGGCGGCAAGCGCCTCGCCTGCACCAGCGGCCCGCAGCCGCTCCATCACCAGACGCTCGTGCGCAGCGTGCTGATCGACGAGGACAAGGCCGTCCTCAGCTTCGGCCAGGATGTATGTATCGGCGAGCTGCCCGCGCGCTACGCCAAGCGGGTGTGTGATAGCTGGCGGTGTGTCCTCGGCAGCTTGCTCGGCGTGACCGGCGGGCCGGGTCATAAGCTCCGCCTCCTGGCCGCGCCACAATTGCCCCGCCTCGCTGACACGCGCCGAGGGCGCTGAATGTTCGCGCGCGAAAAGCGCACCAAGCGAGATCGCGGCGGCTGGGCCGACCGGTTCTGTCTGCCAGCGCGCCATCGCCGGTCCGGCAGGGCTTTGCGCGGTCCTTCCCCCGGCAAGATCGAGCGCCTGGCGAAGCGCACCAACGATGAAGCCGCGCACGAAGGCGGGATCGCGAAACCGCACCTCGGTCTTGGCGGGGTGAACGTTGACGTCGACTTCCTCTGGCGGAATGTCGAGGAACAGCGCCAGCACAGCATGCCGGTCTCGGGCCAGCATGTCGGAATAGGCACCGCGAACCGCGCCGATCAGCAGCCGGTCCTTCGCCGGGCGGCCGTTGACGAACAGGTATTGGTGATCGGCCACGCCCCTGTTGAAAGTGGGTAGCCCAGCAACACCGGTCAGTCGCGCCTCTCCTCGCTGCGCGTCGATGGAAATGCCATCGTCGGCGAGTTCGCGGGCGACGATCTGCGCCACCCGGTCTGCCAGACTGTCGCCCCCCCGAACCGAAAACACCCGCTTGCCTTCGCTTTCCAGCGAGAACCCGATGTCGGGTCGGGCCATGGCGAGGCGGCGGAGCACGTCGCGGCAGGCGCCATATTCGGCACGTTCGGAGCGCAGGAACTTGCGCCGCACAGGCACGTGGGCGAACAATTGTTCGATCCGCACGCGGGTTCCTACAGGCAACGCGGCAGGCTCGTCGGCCACCAGCGATCCGTGATCAACCACGCGGCGCCAGCCTTCGTCTGCGCCATCTGGACGGCTTTCAATGGTGAGCCGCGCAACACTGGCAATCGATGGCAACGCTTCGCCCCTGAAGCCAAGGGTGGTGACCCGTTCGATATGGCCTCCTTCGCCGACAAGATCTTCGGGCAGCTTGGAGGTC
>CAMDQY010000018.1 GCA_945906005.1 Novosphingobium sp. Chol11
TTGGGCGACTTCCACATCTTCTTGAGCTTGAATTCCTCGACGCGGGCTTCATCGGGAGTGATCGTGGCGCACTTGACGGCAACACCGTATTTCTTGGTCGCCTCGGCGGAATCGATGGTGACCTGGTCGTTCGTCTCGTCGCGGTATTCGATCGAAAGGTCGTAATACTTGAGGTCGATATCGAGATAGGGGAGGATCAGCTGTTCGCGGATCCACTGCCAGATAATCCGGGTCATCTCATCGCCGTCCATCTCGACGACGGGGTTCTTTACCTTGATCTTTGCCATGTCAGTGATTGCTCCCCGAGGGTGATTTCGGCAAGCGTCTTAGAGCCTGATTCAACATTCGCAAACCCGCGAATTTCGATGGCGGTTCCGGCCCGCTCCCCATACTGGACAGGAGCCGCCTAGGCTGGCAGGCGCTGGCAAAGCGGACCAAAGAGAGGAACACTGCCAATGAGCGATGCAATCCTGACCAGTGTGAACGAGGGCGTGCTGGAAATCACTATCAACCGCCCCGATCAGCGCAACTGTGTCAACGCCGCCGTGGCGCGCGGCATTGCTGCGGCAATCGACCGGCTGGACAGCGAAACAGAGCTGCGCTGCGCGATCCTGTCGGGCGCTGGCGGCACCTTCTGCTCGGGCATGGACCTCAAGGCCTGGCTCGCGGGTGAAAGCGCGGCGGAAGGTGGACGCGGCTTTGCCGGGATTTGCGGTCGGCCACCGAACAAGCCGATCATCGCTGCGGTCGATGGCTATGCGCTGGCCGGCGGCACCGAGATTTCGCTCGCCTGCGACATGATCGTGGCGCGGCGCGATGCGCAGTTCGGCATCCCCGAGGTCAAGCGCAGCCTCGTCGCGGCGGCGCGCGGCGTCATTTATCTTCCGCGTCTGCTGCCTCGCCAACTGGCGATGGAACTGGCGCTGACCGGTGATCCGATCGGGGCCGAACGGCTCGCCGAACTCGGCGTGGTCAATCGCATAACCGATGGCCCGGCAATCGAAGCCGCGCGCGAACTGGCGGCGACCATTGCCGCGAACGGCCCGCTGGCGCTGATGGCGACCAAGGCGCTGATGCGCGATTCGTGGAACTGGGAATACGACGAGTTGGAAAAGCGCCAGAACCCCTACATCAAGGATGTGTTCTCGTCAGAGGACGCGCGCGAAGGCGCCAGCGCCTTTGCCGAAAAACGCAAGCCGGTATGGAAGGGGAAATAGGCGACTGTCCCCTATTTATGCCCCTACTTATGCGATGTGAGATTGGGGAATGGTGGGCGTAGCAAGGATTGAACTTGCGACCCCTACGATGTCAACATAGTGCTCTACCACTGAGCTATACGCCCGCACCATTCCGTCTGCGATCGCCACTGAGGGCGCGTCGCGGACTGGCCCTCTAGCTTTCCTGCGTTACCGTTGCAAGCCGCTTTGCGGGGTTACAAGGTGGCCCGGTCGTCGTGACCGAAAACGCGCTGCACTTCGATTACGAGATCGCGCAGGTGGAAGGGCTTCGAGAGCACCTTGGCATTGGGCGCCTCGCGGCTGGCGCGCAGCGTGACGGCGGCAAAGCCGGTGATGAACATTACTTTTGTGGCCGGGCTGATCTCGGCGCATTTCTGGGCCAGTTCGATGCCGTCCATCTCGGGCATGACGATGTCGGAGAGGAGCAGATCGAAATGCTCGGCCTCCAGATAGGGCACGGCAGCGGACCCGCAATCGACCGAAACGACAGAATAACCGGCGTTTTCGAGCGCGCGCGAGAGATAGGTGCGCATGGCTTCGTCGTCTTCGGCGAGCAGGATGCGGATCATCGTATGGTTTTCCGTCGTTCGAATTTCACCGGGTTTTCACCCTGTGCCGCACGGCTATAGCCCGAGGGAGTAAATTTCCTGTTGCCGTTTGCCTTGGTCCGCTTTGACTTGTGCGACCCAACAGGACAGCAAGACGCCATGACGCGACACGCGCACGACAGCGATTCGTTCAGGAAACTCGGCGGGATCATTCCCGGAACGCCCGGCACCCATGCCTGGTCGCTGGCTGGCCTCAAACCCTCCGCAATTCCGATCGTGATCGCCGTGCCCCATGCCGGCAGGGCTTATCCGGGGCCATTGCTGAAGGCTATGCGCAATCCAGAAGCGGCGGCGCTGCGGCTGGAAGACCGGCTGGCAGACAGTCTCGGCAGGGCAGTTGCCCGCGAAACCGGCGCAACGCTGCTGGTCGCCAACGCACCGCGCGCAATGATCGATCTCAACCGGGCGCCCGAAGACATCGATTGGGAAATGTTCGGCCTAGACGATCGCCCGAACGTCGCTCAAGGCGAGCCGAGCCGCCGCGCGCGCAGCGGCCTCGGGCTGATTCCGCGGCGGGTGCCCGGAACCGGCGAGCTGTGGAACCGCCACCACAAGAGCGACGAACTCACCGCCCGGATTGTGGGCATCCATTTGCCGTACCATCAGGCGCTGGCCGGCGTGCTTGAAGAACTGCACGCACGATGGGGCGTTGCGGTGCTGCTCGACCTGCATTCGATGCCGCCGATACCGGCACGTGGCGCGAGCGCCACCGCGCAATTCGTGACCGGCGACTGTTTTGGCGCCAGCTGCCATGCCGATCTTCCGTCGGCGATGACCTCGTTTCTGGAGGAAAACGGCTGCGCCAGCGCCTACAACCGTCCTTATGCCGGAGGATATGCGCTAGAACGACATGGCGATCCGCCGCGCGGAGTTCACGCGGTCCAGCTTGAAATTGACCGAAGCATCTATCTCGACGCCGGTCTTTCGCGGCTCGGCGAAGGCTATCCCAAACTGGTGAAACTGCTGAGCGGGCTCGTGCGTCGGCTGGCTGCCGAAGCGATGATGATGAGCGATTCGGCTGGCGTGGCAGGCTTGCGCGACGCTGCCGAGTAAATCTGGCCGATAAAAAACCACCCCGCGCATTTCGCGCGAGGTGGCCAAGGTTCAGGGAGGAAGTGCACAAAGTGCACCAACCTGCCGAGGCCATGAGGGTAGCGCCGATAGGCCTGTTGATAATAATGCGCCTCACCGAGTCGCGCAACCCCTATGGACTAGAGTGCGTTGCATCGCCTCGTCCGGGAGGGAAACTGCCTGTCCGCACAAGGCCAGACAGGCGTGCGCAGTTCAGGAAGCGCCCTCTTCAGCGGGAGTCACTGGTTGCTGCGGGAGTGTTCCCTGCTGCGCCTGCTTGGCGAAAACGTCGCGAACCAGCTCGAGCGAGATCAGGTGGGCGAAGACCAGCGCCAGCATGCCATTCTTGTTCCAGGTGCGCAGAAGATCGCCGCGCAGATCGCGGATCTTATCCTGGCTGATGATCTTGAACCCGCGATAGACCATCGGCTTGTCGAGGTCGTCGCGGTTGAAGGTCAGCTCGCCATCCATCAGAAGATCGTGCTTCTGCAGTTCCTTGACGAAGGTGGCGGTCTTGTTTCCGGCGATTTCGAACTGTTCGCAGAAGCTGAGAGTGTTCTTGATGTGCTCGGTGGGCTCGCCGTCTTCGAACAGCAGGGCACCTTCGTCGAACTCGCCAACCAGATCGCTGGTCGGATCGTAGCAAAGTGACAGCTCCTCGGCCTGCGGATTGAGCTTGGCCAGCAGGAACGGATAGCGCCGGGCATAGGCCGGGATATAGAGATCTTCTTGGACGACGCCGTCGTCACCGACATAGACATTGACGCCTTCGCTCATGCCCATGAGTGCCAGCGGAACGGGGTTGTCTCCGACCGAGAACACAATCGGATAGTGGCGCTGGGCCATCGGAAATTCCTCGACCGTCAGCGGCACGGCATGCTGCCCTGCGAGCCAGGTCGCCTTGTCGGTCCTGCGGGCCCGCAGGTTGCCGTGGTCTTCGAGACTGAGCGGAACGAGTTCTTTGTAAAACAGGGGCAGCCCGGAGGCTTGCGGCACGCTGGCCATTGAAAATCTCCCATGAGGGGTGAAAACGGTTGGCGGTGCATTTAGAAGCTGCCTCACCATGGCGCAAGGCTTGCCGAGGGCGTTCTGCCGCGTCTCCTATATCAGCTTACCGGGATTGAGCAGGCCGGCGGGATCGAGCGCTTGCTTGACCTGCGCCATCATCGCCAGCGAGACCGGATCGCCGAGGCGGCGCAGGTCGTCGCGCTTGTGCTGGCCGATGCCGTGTTCCGCCGAGATCGAGCCGCCCCAGGCGACCACCATGTCGTAGACCTGGCTGCTGATCGCCTTGGCGTCGCCATCCTGCCACGCGTTCTCGTCGACGCCCTTGGGCGCGAGGACATGAAAATGGACGTTGCCGTCGCCAAGGTGCCCGAATGCGATGGCGCGCGTTCCCGGCCATTCCGCCTCGATTATCGGAACAATGGAATCGACGAATTCGGGCATTTTCTCGACCGCGACGGAGATGTCGTGCTGAACTGCCGCGCCTTGCGCGCGTTCGGCGGGCGCAATTGATTCGCGGATCAGCCACATCGCGTTTGCCTGCGCTTCGCTCGCGGACAGGGTCGCGTCCTCGACGAGATCATTCTCGAAGACGGCCTCCAGCACCGCCTCGCACAGGTCGCGCAGGGCAGGGGCCTGCGACTTGTCGGCAACCACCTCGATCACCGCATGCCAGGCATGGTCCTCGCCCAGCGGCGGGCGGGCGCCTGGCAGGTATGCGAGCACCGATTGCAGGGATGAGTGAGGGATAACCTCGAAGCCTTCAAGCTGCTGGCCGGTCTGCGCCTCGCAATGAAGCAGAAGCGCGCGCGCTGCCTTGAGCGACGGCAGGCCCGCCCAGATCACTGCCCGGTCGGCAATGGCCGGCACCAGCTTGAGCGTCGCGGCGGTGACGATCCCCAGCGTGCCTTCCGAGCCGATCAGCAGCTGCTTGAGATCGAAGCCGCGATTGTCCTTCTTGAGCGGGGTGAGCATCGAGAACACGCTGCCGTCGGCCAGCACCGCCTCGAGCCCCAGCACCAGTGCGCGCATCGAACCATGCCGCAGCACCTGGTTGCCACCTGCATTGGTCGAAATCAGCCCGCCGACGGTGGCCGACCCTTTGCCTCCGAGCGTGAGCGGAAAGCGCAGCCCATGCGCAGCGGCTGTTTCGTGCAAGGTTTGCAGGATGAGCCCCGCCTCGCAAGTGATCTTGAGGTTCTCCGGGTCGAACTCACGAACCGCATTCATCCGTCTCAGCGACAACAACAACGATGTGCCGCTTGCATCCGGAGTTGCGCCGCCGACCATGCCGCTATTGCCGCCTTGTGGTACTACTGCGACCCCATGAGCCGCGCACAATTTGATCAGATCGGAAACCTCCTGCGTACTGGCAGGCGATGCAAGCGCGAGTGCACGACCGGTGAAGCGCCCGCGCCAGTCAGTCAGCCATGGCGACAGGTCGGACGGGTCGCTAGAGAAGCCTTTTGGGCCCAGCAATTTGGCCGCTTGTGCGACGAACGTTTCGGTCTTGGTCATTGCCGCGATCTATGGCACAATCGCCACATGGTTGCATCCGTGCAATCGGGGGTTAAGCGTTCGTTCAATCATCGCCGCGTATCGACTGTCCAAACGCATGCAGGGATTGCGACCGGTTTATGAGTCTCTCGACTGCCTTGCTGGTGCCTTTTGCACTGCTTCTGCCGACTGCCGAAGTGGTGCTGACGTCGGTTCCGGTTGAGGATTCGGCTGCCGCGACAGCAGATGCGTCCGCAGAACCGGTAGCGGACGAAAGCCAGTTCGAAGGCTTCACCTATCTGCCTGTGACCTTCGTGGTTCATCAGTTTCCTGATCGCCGTGCCGGTCAGGTGCGGATCGAACAGACGCTGCGCATCCGTATTTCTCCGCAACGCACGCAACGCACGCAACGCACGCAAAGCTCGCAGGCTCGTCCCGACATGCTGGTCGGCGTGCCGCAGCGCGCCATTGGCTCGTCATTCGATGAACGTCGGATCGGCCGCTGCCTGTCGATCAACTCCATCTCCGGGGTTCAGCCGAACGGCGGCAACGACTTGATCCTTTACCTGCGAGATCGCCGCATGGTGCGCGCCCAGCTCGAGCGTTCGTGCCGCTCGCGTGAATTCTATTCGGGGTTCTATGTCGCCGGCGGTGACGGGCGGCTGTGCGTCGATCGCGACATGCTTCAGTCGCGCAGCGGCAGCAATTGCAAGCTCGCCGAAATTCGCCAGCTGGTCGAGACCGGCGGCTGACTTCCCCGGCACAGGGGATTCGCTCCCTTTTGTTGACTTTCGCGCGCAAATGCCCATAGGGCGCGGCATTCGCGCAAGTCGTTTTTGCGTCGCCCGCGCGCCGTTCGACTGCTTCGGCAGCTGCGCTCGCCATTTCCGGAAATATGCATCGCTATGAAATTTGCCGATCTCGGCCTGTCTGACGAACTCCTGCAAACGGTCATCGCCTCCGGTTATGACGAGCCGACTCCGATTCAGGCGCAGGCAATCCCCTCAGTGCTGATGATGCGCGACATCATCGGGATCGCGCAGACGGGAACCGGCAAGACCGCCAGCTTCGTCCTGCCGATGATCGACATACTCGCGCAGGGCCGCCGACGGGCGCTGATGCCGCGCTCGCTGATCCTCGAGCCGACGCGCGAACTGGCTGCGCAGGTTGCCGAGAACTTCGAGAAGTACGGCAAGAACCACGATCTCAAGATGGCGCTGTTGATCGGTGGCGTGCAGATGGGGGATCAGGTCAAGGCGCTGTCCGACGGCGTCGATGTGCTGATCGCGACGCCGGGCCGGTTGATGGACCTGTTCGAACGCGGCAAGATCATGCTCAACGGTTGCGAGCTGCTGGTGATCGACGAGGCGGACCGGATGCTCGACATGGGATTCATTCCCGACATCGAGCACATCTGCACCAAGTTGCCGACCACGCGGCAGACCCTGCTGTTTTCGGCGACGATGCCGCCGCCGATCGAGAAACTGGCGGCGAAGTTCCTGTCGAACCCCAAGAAGATCGAGGTTGCCCGCGCGGCCACCGCGAACGTCAACATTGCCCAGCACAAGGTTTACGTTGCCGTTCGCGACAAGCGCGACGTGCTGCGCGAATTGCTGCGCGCCGAAGACGTGACCAACGCCATCATCTTTGCCAACCGCAAGACCACGGTGCGCGAGCTCAACAAGAGCCTGTCAAGCCACGGTTTTTCGAGCGGCGAGATTCACGGCGACATGGACCAGCCGGCGCGGATTGCCGAGCTTGACCGTTTCAAGGCGGGCAAGATCACGATCCTGTGCGCTTCCGACGTTGCTGCGCGCGGCCTCGACATCAAGGGCGTGAGCCACGTGTTCAACTTCGACACGCCGTGGCATCCCGACGACTATGTCCACCGCATCGGCCGCACCGGCAGGGCGGGCGCGACCGGCAAGGCTTTCACGCTGGTCGCCCCCGAAGATGCCGAAGCCATCGCCAATGTCGAGAAGCTGACCGGCATTGTCATACCGGTGTTCAAGGCCGGCAAAGGCGAAACGCCCGAGCGCCTCGAGCGTGACGAAAAACCAGCGCGCGAGGCAAGACCTGCGCGCCCGGAAAGGCCCGCACGCGAGGCAAGACCGCCGCGCGAGGCTCGACAAGCTCGGCCAGAGCGCGAAGCACGGCCAGAGCGCGAAGCACGGCCAGAACGCGAGGCACGGCCAGAACGCGAGGCACGGCCGGAACGCTTGGCAACGCCTGAGCGCGAGAAGGCACCGACAGCTGCGCGCAAGCAAGAAGCTGCACCGCGCCGCCAGCGCGACGAGACGCCTGCGCCGCAGCCTCGCCGGGTCGAAGCCGAGGCTGGCGACGATGACTGGAACGGTCCGGTTCCCAGCTTCCTGGGCAAGTCCGCCCTCTAACCCACTCTCGTCAGTCGAAAGCCTGCTGGACTCAACCGACTCGCTCGCGCATCCTGCCTGAAAGGGAGACAGGGATGGCACTGAAAGAGGCAGTCGGGCGCGTGCATATTCCCATGCCGCGTGAGCAGGTCTGGGAAAAATTGCGCGATCTGTCGTTGGCGCACAATTACGTTCCCGGCGTAACCGCGATCCGCATCGATACGGCGCAGCGCGAGAGCGTGGGCACCAGCCGCACCGTCACCATGAAGAACGGCAGCGAGATGCAGGAAACGGTCGAGGAATGGACCGACGGGTGCGGCTTCCTCATCCGCCTGCACAAGGGTGACAAAGTGGCGATGCCGATCTTCAGCCGCTTCTATTTCCGTTACCAGATCGACGACGATCTTGAGAATGGGGGCGAAGGCACCGTGTTCCTGCCCGCCATGGTTTATGAGACGCGCTTCGGGCCGATTGGCGCGTTGCTTGGCAAGGTGATCCACAAGGCTTTCCTTGGCGCGGTCAAAGACATCGGCCTCGCCATGAGGGAATATTACCTGACCGGCGAGCGGGTAACGCCCGAGCGTCTCAAGGAACTGAAGGCGGCCGATGCTGCGTCGCGCTAGGCTCATGCTGGCCGCGCTCGCGGCCATGGCGCTCGCCGCTCAGCCGGCGCAGGCGCAGGAACCGGACGGCGGCTTCGATGCGGTCATCAAGGCTCTGCGCGATCTTGGCGATCAGGTCGAGGCTCAGACCGAGCCGGGCAGCGTGGACCGTGCACAGGGCTATCGCTACGTGCTGCGGCGGCTGGAAATGCACAACGAGGCGTTTCTGCCCGAAACCGATGCGTGGCATCCCGTCATCGACCGCTGCCCGACCAAACTGTGCAAATATGGCTTCGACAACCCCGATGCGATCTACAACATGGTCAAGCCGCTCGATCCGGCGCTGACCTATCGCCTCCGCGGTAATCGCGGCACCGTGCCCTATATCACCTTCCAGCAGTTCAGCATTGGCGGCGGGCGGTTCAATACCGGCGGGCAGCTCGAATCGAATGACCTGGTACTCGACGCCAAAGGTAATTTCGAGATCGTATTGGGGCCAGACAACCCCGGAAATCATGCCAATTTCATCCAGATGGCACCCGGACAAAGCTCGCAATTGCTGATCCGGCAGATGATGGGCGACTGGCTGACCGATACCGAGGCGAGCCTTGCCATCGAGGTTGTCGATCCTTTACCCGGCACGCCGCGCAGTGCGCCGGTGCTTTCCGCAGCCAAGTTCGAGGCAGGCGCCCAGGCGCTCGCGAAATTCATCGCCATGACCGGACCGCTCTATCGCAAGATCATCCTCGCCGAGCCGGTCAACCAATTCGATGCCGCCTACGAACAGATCGATGACGGCGGGTTTCCGACCAATTTCAAGAATACCATGCAGTATGAGGTCTGGGCCGACGAGGCGGTGCTGATCGAGGTTCCGGCGGTTGAGGCGGCATGGCACAACATCCAGCTCGGCACCTTGTGGGGCGAGAGCCCCGATTATGCGACGCGGTTGATCTCGCACAACATCGTCCAGGCGCACAAGGACACGGACGGGGTGCTGCGCTATGTCATCGCGCAGCAGGATCCCGGCACGCCCAATTGGCTCGATGCCGCGGGCAATCCGCGAGGCGGCGTGTTCATTCGCTGGCAGAGCCCGAAGCAGGAGGTGCAAAAGCCAAAGGTGACGCGGGTCAAGCTTGCCTCGCTACGTTCGCTCCTGCCCAAGGATCATCCGCAGGTCACTCCTGCGCAGCGGGCAGAGCAACTGCGCTTGCGGTTTCTGGGCTACAACCGGCGGATGAACCCGATCGATCCGCCGAAGTAGGACCTATTTTCTGCGCGTACTGACATCGAACCCGGCGGTGCCAGCATAGATTGCCTCGATCTCGGCGGCATAACGCTGGTGGACCTTGAAGCGGCGTAGCTTGAGCGTCGGCGTGAGATCGCCCTCGTCGCTCGCGAGCGGCTGGGGCAGCACGAGCAGCCGCTTGATCTGCGCGACGCGCGGCAGGTCGTCATTCAGGCGGTGGACTTCTTCCGCCAACCTGTCTGCCGTGTCGGGATCGGCGATCAGCGCTGCATAGTCCGCGACGCCGAAGCCCGCCGGGTCGGGTTGCACCAGCGCGGTGACATATTTGCGCCCTTCGGCAACCAGCACGAATTCGGCGATCAACGGGCTGGTGCGCATCAGCGCTTCAATCTCGGCAGGCGCGATGTTCTTGCCGCCATCGGTGATCATCAGGTCCTTCTTGCGGTCGACGATACGCAGCTGTCCGTTCTCGATCGCCCCGAGATCGCCGGTGTGCAGCCAGCCATCGACGACGATCTCAGCGCTTGCCGAGGGGTTCTTATAGTAGCCCGCGAACACGCTTTCCCCGCGCACCAGGATCTCGCCATCCGCCGCGATCTTCAGCTCCACGGTATCGAGCGCCACACCCACTGTGCCGGGCACCACCCGGCCGGGGCGGTGGATCGTCATCATCGAGCAATTCTCGGTCATGCCATAGAGTTCGAGCAGTTCGAGGCCGAGCGAGCGGAAGAAGCGCAGCGTCTCGACTGGCAGGCTCGCCGCGCCGCTGGTCGCGACCGCCGCTCGGTCGAGCCCGACGAGCGCGAGCGCATCCACGCCGGTTGCACCGCTCTTGCGGATCGCTTCCTCGAAACGCAGCCAGACGCGCGGCACGCCCGAGAAATAGGTGGGGCGCACCGCTCGCATGTCCTCAATAAGCGCGGGCAGGCCGCCGCCGATCGACACGGTCGAGCGCGAGTAGAGTGGCGCGAAATTGGTCATCGCCTGTTCGGCGATATGGCATAGCGGCAGGTAGGACAGCATCTGCGCACCGGGGCCGAAATGCAGCAATTCGCCGAATCCCTGCACCGTGGCGCGCATGTTGCGGTATGTCAGCATCGCCGCCTTGGGCGCACCCGTCGATCCCGAGGTATAGACGATCAGCCCCACCTGATCGAGCGAGAGAGTGGCAATCGCGGCATCGAGCAGCGCGGGATCGCGGGTGAGGGCGGCAGCGCCCTGGGCTTCCAGCGAGGCGAGCGAGATGACGCCTTCTGTCCCGACAGCCTCGCTCGCCGGATTGAACATCACGATCCGCTTGAGCGTGGGCAGTTGCGCGCGGATCGGCAGCACCTTGGTGAGGAAGGCGTCGTTCTGGCAGAACAGCACCGCGACATCGGCGTGGCCGAGCGCGTGGAGCAGATCGGGCGTGCTGCTGGTGGGATAGCAGCCGAGCGGAACCCCGCCGACCAGACCCGTCGCCATCTGCGCTACCAGCCAGTCCACGCTGTTGTCGGCAAGCACCGCGGTGTGAAGCGGCACCCCAAGACCGAGCCCGGCAAGCCCCGCCGCGCCATTGCGGACGCGCGCCGCATAGTCCGCCCAGGTCAGCTCTTGCCAAACATCGCCATGTTTCTGACGCAGCGCCACCTCATCGCCGTGCTCCGCCGCGTGATTGAGCACCAGCGCGGGCAGCGGTAGCTCGGGCAGGGCGACCGCCATCGCCCGCCTACCGCTTGCGGAAGACCGGCGCTTCCTTGCGCAGCATCGAATCGATCGCGGATCGGTGGTCGGGCGAACGGTTGGTCAGCCGCTCCATCGCCGAGCCGAATTCCATCGTGGAATGGGCTAGTTGCTTAAGGCCAATGTTGATCGCCATCTTGGTGGTGCGGATCGCCATCTGCGCGCCATCTACGAGTTCGCGGACGAATTCGTCTACCCGCGCGTCGAGCTCCTCCAGCGGGACGGCGTGGTTGATCAGGCCGATGCGCTCTGCATCCTTCGCGCCGATCGGCTTGCCGGTCATCAGGTATTCCTTGGCGCGGGCATAGCCGACCAGCATCGGCCACATGATCGCGCCGCCGTCGCCGGCGGTGAGGCCAACCTTGACGTGCGGATCGGAAATCCTGACGTGATCGGCAACGAAAGTGACGTCGCACATCACCACAAGCGTCGCGCCGAGGCCCGCAGCGTGACCCTGGATTTTGCCGATGATCGGCTTTTCGCAATCGAGCATCGAATAGATGATCTGGCGGCCTTCGACGATGGTGCGGTCGAACTCGTCGGGGTGGCTGATCATGAAATCGAGATACTGGATATCGCCGCCGCCGCTGAACAACTTGCCGTTGGCGGTGAGCACGATGATGTCGACGTCCATGTCGTGCGAGGCTTCGATGAAAACGCGTGAAAGCTCGCCGTGCAGGTCCTTGTTGGTGGCATTGCCAGCCTCGGGCCGATTGAGCGCCAGCGTCAACACGCGATCTTCCAGCGAGGTTTCGATAAATTGGTAATTGCCCCAGGCCATCGCCGTCTTCCTGTCGATTTGGATTGAAATGCAACGCGCTCGTGTCATATCCGGCCGCGCGAGGCAAGACAGGATGGAACAGGCAATGACCGAGGCAAGGCCAGTGGTGCTGATCACCGGCGCGAGCGGCGGTGTCGGCAAGGCAGTGGCGGCTGAAATGGCGGCGCACGGTTTTGACGCGGCGCTGCTCTATCGCTCCAACGCAGGGGCGGTCGAAGAGGCAGCCGAAAAGGTTCGCGCGGCGGGCGGCAAGGCCACGGTGATCCAGGCTGACCTGACCGATCCAGTCGCGGTTGAAAAGGCGGTGGCCGATACCGTGGCCCATTTCGGCCAGATCGACGTGCTGGCGCATTGCGCCGGGGCCTACACTGCATGGAAGCCGATCCGGTCGCTAACAGCGGCGGAATGGTCGGGCTTTCTCGACGCCGATCTGACGGGCTTTTTCCACGTTCTCGCCGCGTGTGTTCGCCACATGCACGAGCGCAAGAAGGGCGTCATCGTTGCCGTATCGTCGATTGCGGCGCAGGCTTGCCAGCCGCGCGGCGGACAGGCAGCGGCGGCAAAATCGGGCCTCGATGCACTGGTGCGCGTGGTCGCCAAGGAAGAAGGCAGGCACGGCATTCGCGCCAACGCCGTCTCCATCGGTCTGACAGCAACTGAGATGGGAGCCGACGCCGAACGCGCATGGGGCGAAGAAGCCACCAAGCGATTACTGGTGGGCGCTCCGCTGGGCCGCATGGGCGAGCCGGAAGAGATTGCCCGCGTCGTCAGGTTCCTGGCCTCGGACGAGGCAAGCTATGTCACCGGCAAGGTGCTACAGGTCGATGGCGGCCAGATGATCGCCGGGTAGAGAGAGGAAATTGCAGTGAGTTCTGAAGCAAATCTCTCGCTCGAGGAGATCACGTCGCTGGTCGATTATTCGTCGCGCTACTTCATGGAGAGGCTCTGGCCGCTTCAGCAGAAGATGGACGACGAGGAATGGTGGCCTGCCGATGATTTCAAGGCATTGGCTGAAATGGGCCTGCTCGGCCTTACGATCCCGAGCGAATACGGCGGGCAGGGGCTGAGCTACCTTGCAGCGGGCATGATGGGCGAGGCGATGGCCTATGCCAATCCGGCCTTCGCCTTCAGCTGGACCAGCCACGAGAATCTGTGCCTCGACGCGCTTTACCGCAACTGCAACGAAGAGCAGCGCCAGCGTTTCGTTCCCAAGATGTGCGCGGGTGAACTGATGGGCGGGCTGGGCATGACCGAGCCGGGCGCGGGTTCCGACGCGATCGGATCGATGCGTACTACCGCCCGCCGAGTCGGCGACAAGTACCTGCTCAACGGCGGCAAGATCTACATCACCAACGGGCCGGTGGCAGACCTGTTCCTGGTCTATGCCAAGACCGATCCATCGGCGGGAACGAAAGGCGTTTCCGCTTTTATTGTCGAGGCTACGTCGCCCGGCTTCAAGTGTGCCCAGAAGCTCGACAAGATGGGCTTTCGCGGCAGCCCGACGGGTGAACTGGTTTTCGAGGATTGCGAGGTTCCGGTCGAGAATCTCGTGGGAGAGGAAAACCGGGGTATTGCCGTGATGATGAGCGGGCTCGACGTCGAGCGGTTGCTCTCTGCTCCGCTGTGCATAGGCCCGGCGCAGCGCGCGCTAGATCTTGCGATCGACCACGCGAAAACCCGGGTCCAGTTCGGACAGCCGATCGGTCAATTCCAGCTTATCCAGGCCAAGCTCGCGGACATGTACGCACAGATAGAAGTCGCGCGAACATATCTTCACAAGGCACTGACCATATGTGATAACATGGAACTTACCCAAGCCGGTCGGGGCGAAATTCACATGGTTTCGGCTGCTGCGCTGATGGCAGCTTCGCGTGCCGCCAAATTCGTTTGCGACGAAGGCGTCCAGATATTCGGCGGATCAGGCTACATGCGCGATACCGAGATCAACCGCCTGTATCGCACGACCAAGGTCATGGAGATCGCGGCGGGATCGCAGGAAATCCGCCAGACGATCATCGCGAAGGAACTGTTGAAGGGATAAAGCATCGCGCGAAAAAGTGGGTACCGGTTTTTCGCTGCAAGCGATGCGACCACAATCTAACTCTCGCCGCCCAACAGCCTCGCGCCCGCCATGTCGCGCGCCTGGTCGAAATTGGCGGCAAGGCTCTCGGCGGTGAGGTTAGGGTCGGAAAAACCTCCACCCTGGGCAAAGGCAATACGTGCTACTTTGCCGCCGCCGACATCGAAGAACTCGCCGGTTGCCTTGCATTCCGGCGCGCAGAACCAGGCTATGGCCTCTGCCACCAGATGTGGCGGGAAAGCCTTCATCTGCTCGATCAGCGCGGGATCGTCGATCCCGTCCATCAGCCGGGTTTGGGCGGTGGGCCATACGCCGTTGACGCGAATGTCGTGCGGCTCGCCCTCGCGCGCAGCGACGGTGGTCAAACCAAGGTATGCGGCCTTGCCCGCCGCGTAGGCTCCGCCTCAGGCAGCCCCAGCATGGCGCCTGACATCACGTTGACGATCCGCCCGAAACCCGCCTCGCGCATGATCGGCCAGCATTTGCGCAACAACATCCAGCCGCCGGTGAAGTTCGAATCGAAGATTGCTTCGGCGCGTGCGTCGTCGAGCTGCTCCACTCCGGTGGTGATGTTTCCGCCTGCATTGTTGACGAGAATGTCGACGCGCCCAAATGCCTCCATCGCCGCGCCAATTATCGCTTGCGCCGCCTCGGCCGAGCCGACGGCAGAAGCGTCGGCGACGGCTTCTCCGCCGAGCGCCGCAATTTCCGCGACAACCGCCGTTGTAACGTCGTTGCAACCCGGTTTCACTGCCGATGCACCGCCGCCGTAGCCGTTGACCAGCACCCGAGCGCCGCGCCGGGCGAGCGCCAGCGCGGTCTCGCGGCCGATCCCGCGTCCCGCGCCGGTGACGATGGCGACCCGCCCGCCGAGGTCCAGCATGATCGTTGTCGGCTTACTTCATTGCGATGGGATTGATCGGCGAGCCGACCGCACGGGTGATGTTGAGCGGTGGCGCGCAGAGCAGGAAAGTGTATTGTCCGTCGGCGGCGCAATCGGCGGCGAGCGCATCGAAATCGAACAGCTCACCGAATGGCAGGCCCATGTCGCGCAGGCACAACAGATGCATCGGCAGGAACATCTCATCGCCGTAAGTCTCGGCGTTCATTACCTCGACCGCCACGTTGTCGGCGCAGATCGCCGCCGCGCTCTTGTCGTGAAGCCACTCGGCGCAGGTGTGGTGGCAGCCGGGCTGGCCTGACATGAACTGCTCGCGGCTGCCGCGCGTGAGGTTGCCGATCTGGCCGGTGCGCACCGCGACGATGTCGCCGCTCATGATGGTGACGCCCTGTGCTTCGCAGGCGGCGTTGAGATCGTCCGGTTTGATCGCATAGTCGCCGGGCAGGATGTCGACACCCCTCAGCTTGGCGATGTCGAGCAGCACGCCGCGCGAGGCGATTCCGGGCTTGGCCATGTGCTCGACGCCGCAGCGGGTGGCGCCTTGCAGGCTCAGGTGCTCGTGGACTGAAAAGCCGTTGTAGAACTGGCCATCGTAGTGAACGTGGCTGAAGGCGTCCCACTGGGTCGCGCATTGCAGCGGCATGTGGATGACATCGTCGTTGAAGCGGCTGCGCGGATATTCCTCGCTGTGCTTCTGATCCATCGCGGTCATGTATTTCATCGGATTGAAGCGGAAGCCGCCGAACTGCGGACCGTTTTCGTCGAAGGCAATGCCAAGATTGAACATCTTGCCCTGCTTCACCTCGGCTGCCGCTCGGCATAGAGCCGCCGGATCGATGTGATTGAGCGTGCCGCGCTGATCTTCGGGCCCCCAGCGGCCCCAGTTGCGCAGACCTTCTGCCATCTTGTCGAAATCAAGTGACTTCATGACGAATCCTCTCCCGTTGTCATGCCGGTTCGTCCCGCGAAGCGAGCCGGAATGCAAGCGGCTTTGCGCAGCTTTGACCATGGCGGCGGCTTCGACTAGGCGATGCGCCATGCAAAAGGACGAAACGATGAGCGACTGGCGGACGATACCGATGGCCGGGATCCACAATTTCCGCGACTATGGCGGTTACACGCTGGTCGGCGGTGGCAGGCTGAAGCGCGGCGTGTTGTGGCGCTCGGGCCAGCATGCCGGAGCGACCGACGACGACCTTGAGAAGGTTGCCGGGGTCGGCCTCGCTTCGGTGTTCGACCTGCGCACCTCGCGCGAACGCGAGCTTTACCCCTGCCGCCGTCCTGACGGTTTCGGTGCCGAGGTAGTCCATTCCGCCGATCCCGACCGGCCCAAGTTCGCCCCGCACATCGAGGCCGCGCGCGGGTTTGCAACTGCACGCGATGCGAAATTCATCCGGGACATGATGACCGACACCTATTCGCGGATCGGATTCAGGCCCGAACTGCTGGCGATGACGCGAGGACACGCCGAGGCGTTGACGCGCAGTGAGGGACCGAGCCTCATCAACTGCATGGCGGGCAAGGACCGCACCGGAATGGCGGTCGCCGCAATCCAGTTCGCGGTTGGCGTCCACCGCGACGACGTGATGGCAGATTATCTCCTGACCAATACCGCCGGCGACAGCGAGGCGCGGATCCGCGCCGGCATGGAGACGGTCAGGGGCGTCAACGAAGGGATCAACGATGAGGCAGCACGCGCGATCATGGGCGTGGAGCCCGAATATCTCGACGCCGCCTTTGCCGCTATCTTGGCGCAGCACGGCTCGATCGACGCTTGGTTGGCAGACATGCTGGGGCTGGACGGGGCGGCGCGCGAGCGGCTTCGCGCCGCTATTGCAGAAAGCTAGATGAAGGCTTTCACGTCGGCCATGAACCGGTCGAACTCGTCGTGGTGGAGCCAGTGCCCGGCGTTCTCGTATTCGACCAGGCGGGCAGTACGGAAATGCTCGATCCGGCCATCGGTCGAAGGGCTGGGCAGGAAGCTTTTCAGCCCCCACAGCATCAGCGTGGGGCAGGTGATCGCATGCCACAGCTTTTCCAGCTCGGGCAGCGGCATGTCGTTGGCTGACCAGACATTGAGGTAATTGTCGAACTTCCAGCTGAAGGTGCCGTCCTCGTTGCGGATCGCGCCATGCACGGTGAGGTGGCGGGCCTGATCGTCCGAGAGGTGGCCGTTCTCCGCTTTCATCCGTGAATAGGCGGCTTCGAGCGAGGGATAACGCTTGGGCACGCGCCCGGCCGCCTTGCGCTTGTCCTCGATCCACTGTCTCAATCGCTCGGGCGAGCCGCGCGGCGACATGCGCGCCTGCGTTTCGGGCGACATTCCGAGCCCTTCGATATTGACGAACTTGATCACCTTTTCCGGGTACAGGCCGGAGAAGCGTGAGCAGATGTTGCCACCCAGAGAATGGCCGATAAACGTGACTTTCTCATAATCGAGCGCGTGGATAAGCTGAGCAAAATCATAGACATGGGCATCAAGCGCATAGTGCCCCTCGGGCGACCATGCACTGTCGCCGTGGCCGCGCAGGTCCGGGCAGATCACGTGCCAATCGCGACTTAGCTCCTCGGCCACCCAGTCCCAGCTACGGCAATGGTCGCGCCCGCCGTGCTGGAGGATCAGCGGCGGCGCGTCGGGATTGCCCCAGTCGACATAGTGGAGCCGCAGCCGCTGCGAATAATAGGAGTTGGATGTCGGTCCGTGCAAAGCCATGCTCATGGCATTGCCTGCCCCGGCGCGCCCGTCAATCCCGGTCGCAGCGGCAATGTGGGTCAGAACTCGATTTCAAGCTTGAGCCGGAACTGGCCATCGGTTTCATCCTTCGCCGCGCCCAGCGCAAACAGGTGACCCGCCTCGATTTCGATTTCGGGACCAAGTCCTTCGATCTCGGCCTTGGCGACTGGCCCGACGAAATGTTCCGCGCGCGGCGCGAAGTGGTCGAACCTGCCGAGATCACCGTAGGCCTGAACGCCCAGGCGCAGTTCGCCGAAGGTTTCGTCATCGGCGGAGGCAGCATAGGACAGCTCCACCTTTTCCCCACCCTCCAGCGCCTTTTCGCCGATCAGGTTGAATCGCAGGTCAAGCGGGCCGAACTTGTGCTGCATCAGAAGCTTGGCCTCCAGCTTGTCGGAATTGCCGTTCAATCCGATCGCGTATTCGCCGTAGACCGCGAAGCCGATGCCGCCGGCGCTGCCCAACTCGTAGATCGCTTCGGCCGCGACCTCCTCCGCCTTGCGGCTTTCGCCCGGTTCGCTTTCGAGTTCGGTCAATATGCCGATCTTCAGCTTGTCGGTGACGCCATAGGCGGCCTCGAGCTTGAGCACGTCCTCTCCGTCGTCCTCGCCGCCGCCGAGCGCGACGTATATCGCCTCCAGCTCAAGTTCGCCCTCTTCGACGCTTGCGCCATAGACGTCGCCGCCAAGCCCCGGCGCGGCCCAAGCCGGCGTCGCCATCGTGCATGCCGCAATCGCGGCGATAGCCAGTTTCCGCATAATTTCCCCTTCTGTTGTTTCGTGTCCGCTAATGCGAATGTCTTGCAAAAACAATCTGAGCGGGCGGGGTCCTTGACCTGGATCAAAGCGGGGAGAATGCCGCGTCCGGCTGGAATTTGCCGGAATGACCGCCTATCTGGCGGGCACGACAGGAGACACAAGATGGCGACTCACAGCACGCGGATGCTGATTATCGGTTCGGGACCGGCGGGGCTTTCCGCCGCGATCTATGGCGCGCGTGCGGGCATGGAGCCGATCGTGGTGCAGGGCCTGCAACCCGGCGGCCAGTTGACCATCACCACCGATGTCGAAAACTATCCCGGTTTCCGCGACGTGATCCAGGGGCCGTGGCTGATGGAGGAAATGCAGGCGCAGGCCGAGCATGTCGGCACGCGGATGCTGTGGGACACGGTGGTCTCGGTCGATCTGTCGGGGCCGAAGTTCACTGCTACCGGCGATGGCGGCGATGTCTACGAAGGCGATACAATGGTGATCGCGACCGGTGCGCAGGCCAAATGGCTGGGCGTTCCCGGCGAACAGGAGCTGGGCGGCAAGGGCGTGTCTGCCTGCGCGACCTGCGACGGATTCTTCTTTCGCGGCAAGAAGGTGGCCGTGATCGGCGGCGGCAATACTGCGGTCGAGGAGGCGCTCTACCTCACCAACCATTCCGACGACGTGACCTTGATCCACCGCCGCGATTCGCTGCGCTCGGAGAAGATTTTGCAGGACAGGCTACTGGCCAACCCGAAGATTTCGGTGCTGTGGAACAAGACCGTGGCGAGCTTCGAGGCGGGCACGGACGGCGCACTTGCTTCGTTGCGGCTGGTCGATACGCAGAGAGGTGAGGAAAGCATGTTTGCTACCGAAGGCGCCTTCGTCGCCATCGGCCACGCGCCTTCGACCGAGCTGTTCAAGGGCAAGCTCGAAATGGACGCGAACGGCTATCTGCTGGTCGAGCCGGGCACGCCGAAAACCGCGATTCCCGGCGTGTTTGCCTGCGGCGACGTGATGGACCATGTCTACCGGCAGGCGGTGACGGCGGCGGGGACGGGCTGCATGGCCGCGCTCGACGCCGAGCGCTATCTGGCCGAGCGCGAATTTGCCGAGCGGGCAAAAGTCGCGGCGGAGTGATTCCAGGTTCCTCCGTTCGCCCTGAGCTTGTCGAAGTGCGGATTTTCGAATGACTTGCGAGCTAGCAGGAAAATTAAAACAACCTCTGAGCGGTACGACATTTTCCTTTGACCATGTGATACCATCTATCTTTCGACCAATGGATTAGGCTCAGCTCTCCGCTCACACGATTGATCGACCCTTGTACCTCTCGCGATGGCTCGCCCGATTCTGTCGGCGGTCGGAAATATAATACATCGCCATCGATCCGAGTGATGCCATAAACCCCATCAAATGGTGCAGCACTGCCTATGACGATTGTTGTCTCATTGATGGATACCGAAATTCCTGGTTTAGGAACTTCGACGTCTTCGGGAGCTTGATACATTCCCTCGCAAGCTAGAATAATTTACTCCGCATGCGCAGGAATGGCAGTGCAAGCTGCGACTGTTAGGCCGAGCGCATATTTCATTTCCCAACTCCGATTTGCGGCGCTTTGCTGCCCTCGACGCCTCGAACAGGCAACACACTTCCAACTTGGAAATGTGTTTTATCCGAGCATATTTGGCAATTGAAAACGTGACAGAAATGATTAGGGCGACGACGATAATTTTCTAGTCGCCCCGCAGCGCCTCAACCAGCTGTTCCTCCAGCCACTCGCGCGCGTGCGGTTCGACATAGGCGTGGGTGGCATCCGGGCACATCTGGATGCGCGGGTCGGTCTTGTCCCAGGTGGCGAGGAACGCCTTGCCGGTGCGGTCCCTCTCGGCGATCAGGAAGGTCACGTCGCCCGGATAGTTCGCAATCCCGCTGGCAATATCCTGCGCAAGCGAGCTTGGCGGCGCGGACGGTCGCAGCGCGCCGAGCAGGCTGGCAATGAGCTTGCCCAGCGAGACCTGCCCGGAAAGCAGCCGCAGAATCGCGGCCGGATCGGTGAGGCGCTTGCGGTAATGGTCGCGCACCACTTCGGGGGGCTTTCCTGTTCGTCCTCGCCGGTCCCCTCGAAAGTCCAGGGGTTGGACAGCACAAGCGCGTCGCAGCCCGCGCCCCTGGCCAGCATCAGCGCACTGGCGCCGTCGCAGTTGCCGAAGCCGACAGTGCGGGTGAGCGCAGGGTAATGCTGGCGAAACGCGGCGAGCGCAGCGGCCAGGTCGGGACCGCTGGTGCGGAATTCGCCGTTCGCGCCCTCGCTATCGCCTGTGCCGCGCCGGTCGAAGCGCATCACGGAAAAACCTTGCGAGGCAAGGCGTGCGGCAAGCTGAGCCTGTCCCGAAAAGCGCCTGATCGCAGTTCATTACCACCAGTTACCAGGAGCAGACCTGAAGTCGCGTCTGCGCTGCCGTCGATGGTGCCGACCAGCCGTGATCCCTCGCATTCAAAGGCTAAATGCCGCCGGGTCATGCGCGCATCCCGATCGAGACGATGGCGGCGAGAGCGTCGGCCTGCCCGCGCGATTCACCCGGCTCGGCGCGCAGCCACAGTCCGGCACCGCCCACGATGGACTGCTCGATGACGGCGATTTTTTCTCCGGCTGGTGATTCAGCGTGTTCGAGATCTGCGAACAGTTGCGGGCCAAACCGGTATCCGGCCAGCTCAATGCCGTCGCTCAGCGCAATGGTAGTCAGGTCTTCGCGCTTCTCCTCGCGGCCCGATTCCCGGCTGGCAAGCATGCGCGCGCGCAACATCTGGCGCAGGATCGAGCCGCCTTTGACGGGGGCATAGTGCCAGCCCGGCACGCCCTGGGGCACCAGCAAACAGCCGCCGCGAATGGCGAGCACATGGGTTGCGCTGAAGTACTGCATCGCCACTGCAACGGCACTGCACCAGCCTCCAAGGCTCTGCGCCTCGAGCGGCGCAAGGCTTTCGTTGGTGCCGGGCAGGTCGGGCAGCATGGGGTCGATCCCGGCTGCATCGAGGCGGCGCATCACTTCGAGCGTGAAGCGGCGCATGCGGTTGGCTTCGTCGAACAGCGCTGGAACGATCAGCAGCCGCAAGTCGCGACGCTCATCGAACGCGATCGCATATTCCTCGGTGCTTGCCCCGCCGGGCAGCGGGCAAGGCCAGCCGAGCGGCGTCACGAACCTGCGCGCTTGCCTTCAGCAAAAGTGAGCAGGCCGCCATAGGTCTCGAGCATCTCGCCATCGATGTCGTCATCCTCGATGACGATGTCGAGCCGGTCTTCCATCTCGGTGAGCAAGCCCGCGACGGCCATCGAATCGAGCTCGGGCAAGTGGCCGAACAGGCCGGTATCGGCGGTAAAGCCGTCGGCAAGACCCTGTTTCAGGCCGAGCACGTCGGTGAGAATCCGGCGCAGTAGCTGGTCGGTCTGGTTATCCATTCCAGTCTTTCGATTTCGTGACGAACGCAAACGAAGGCGCGCTCTAGCCGTGCTGGCCCTTTCCGGCAAGCCGTGCGAGCCCGGACTTGGCGAGCGCAATCCAGTTGCGTGGGCTACCGGGCCGGAACATGTCGAGCCGATAGCGCGGGCGGACTTCCTCCATCCAGTCGTGCTTGTAGGGATCGTCGCCGATGCCGTAGTCGATCAGGTCGACCTTGTCGGTGTCTATGGCCCGGCGGAACATGTCGGCGGAAAGCACGGTTCCGGGAGACATCGACCTGGCACTATCGCGATAGGCGAGCTTGTGGATGAACGCAGTTCCGCCCTCGATGGTCCAGACCTGGGCCGCGACAGGCACGCCCTCGGCGTAGGCAACGCCCATGCGGAGACGTCCCTGCTCGCCTTCGGTTTCAGCGAACTGACGCAGGAAATCGATCGACCCTTCCTCGGGCTTCCAGCTCTCCCTGTAGATCGAGACGTACTGGGCCCAGAACACCTCGTCGAACTGATCCAGGATGCGACACTGGAGCTTTCCGGACTTGCGCTTGATGGTGGTGCGAAGCTTGCCGGGAAGCCCGGCAAGGTATTCGTCCCAGCTCCTGCCGCCGACGCGCAGGATGTGGTTCCAGTCGCATTGCTCGCGCAATACGGTCCAGCCTGCGCCGTGGAACGCACTTTCGAGCAAGCTGGCGCTGCCATCCTCGTCGGGAACGCTGGTCAGGGTGATACGGTGGGTTTGTTCGGCCAGGCTTCTCGCGAGCGCGTCGAGCAGGTCGCGCGGATCGGCGACGTCGCTGCTGATGAGTGGGCGGTAGCGGAACG
>CAMDQY010000019.1 GCA_945906005.1 Novosphingobium sp. Chol11
CGAGACCACATCGCGGCGGCTGCCGCCACGAGAACCACGAGCTGCAGTACGACGGAAATCGAGAGGTCGAGCGCGACAGCCTACGCTGCGCGCGGGTCGAGGGCGAATGTGGTCAGAAAGAGGTAGTTGCTGACGCCGATCAGCATCGACCACAGCTTGTCCGGAGAGAAACCGGCCCATCCGCTATCGACACCCTTGCCTGTTCACAGCAGGTCGTGCAGCCCTACGGCGCCGTTGTGACCCTCCCAGAAGAGTTCAACGAGGCCTGCCACCGCGACGATCGACACCTGAAACACGCCGACCATCGCCAGTCGGCGACGGATCGACTGGCCGGCCACATGCAGGGCAATCACCAGAGCCGGCAAGGTCGGGAAGATCAACCTCCACTCAATCAGCCAACCGAAGGTAAAGAGTGCCGCGACCATGATCACGCGCGAGACCGTCGGCCGGTCGAACCACAGTGCCGCCAGCGCCATGGCGCCGAACACCAATGTGTAACCCGGCATGATGTCTTCGTTGATCACGGCCAGCAGAAGCACGAAACCGCTGCCAAGATGAAAGCATGCAGCCAGCGCCGCTGCCCGGACACTGCCGGAGAGTCGATGGACGAAAGCGTAGACGATGGCGACACAGATGCTCGCCCAGAAGGCGTTCAGAATCGCGAGTTGCTTCCAGGCGACGCCGCGCCAGGTGCCGAGCCAGTCGAGCAGCCGACACGACAGCCCGTAGAGGGGAAAGTAGAGATAGTTCGAGTTGTCGAGGCGCGCGGTGAACGGATCAGCGATCCACGGCTCGGCCTGGATCGCCTTGTACATGCCGTTCGAGGTTCCGATATGGACGTTGTCCAGCCACAGGATCACGCCGATATACACGAGCAGCGACAGTACGAACGCCGAAGCGGCCAACCCGCCAAGGCCCGACCCTTCATCGCACAGTCGGCAAGCGAAGATGGGTTCCACACCTTGAGCACGTCTTCTTCCTGTTGGAGAGTTTCTAGGAAACTCCGAGCTTCGCCCGCATTCGGCTCAGTTTTCCCTTCCAGCTCTCATCGATGCGCGCCAGCCCTGCCAGCACTTGCCCGCAGAAGGGATTGATGTTGGCCGCGACTCGATCGGTGAACAGAGGCCAGTACTTGTTGAAGATCACGTTCACACCGATGAAGCGGCGCGGCAATTGCCGGCCGGGCGGCCGCGTCTCCGCTTCGGCGATCGTGGCGCGCCGCAGGAACCGGCGGACCATGGACAGGCGCCGGGCGTCGACCAAGGTCGTCGCCCGGCCGGTGCGCACCGGATCGTCGAGAGCCTGGCTTCCCAGACCGAACTCGAAGATGAACGTGTCGGCCTTGCGCAGTTGGCGGGAGAACTTGTCGACCACGGTGCCCGGGATATCGGTGGGCAGCCATTTGCACTCCGACGGCAGCAGGATCGGTCCGGTGAAGCCCATGCCGCGCCATGCTTCGGCAAAGAGCCGGACGAAATCGGGCCGCGTGGCCGTCACCAGAATCGCCGTCGATCGCGGATAGGTCAGGACCTGATCGCAAACGAACGGCAGCGTGTGCGGCAGGTCATAGGTGAGGTCGTTGAAGAGGTACCATTCGATGCTGGTCGTCGAATAAGGCGCCGTCGCCGGCTCGACGACACTTCCGACGCCCGCGACGAAGCGCTGATAGGCCGTGTCGCGGTCGAGACGGATTTCCTCGATCTCCTGATCGGGCCATCCCCAGGTCTTCGCCTGCGCCGGCAGATAGGGCGTCGAGACGTTCCAGATGTAGCGATCGTGATCGTTCATCTTGGTCGCGCGGCCCTTGTTGTTGGCCGCGGCGACGCGCGTGTGGTCGCAGTGATAGCCGAAGACCCTATCGATCAGCGTGTCGACCTTGCCGCGGTACAGGGCCAGCCGCGCCGCAAGATTGGAATCGCAGTGCCAACCCAGGATCATCGTCTCGTCGAAACCGTGGATCGCGAACATGTCCTCGCGCAGCGCCGCCTGGAAATCGCCCAGCGCGTCATATTTCATGGGCATGTAGTTGTGGACGACTTGGTTCAAGCGGAACTGCACGGCCCACTGGCGCAGCTTGGCGAGGTTGCCAGCGGGATCGCGGCGGTCAAAGGCGGCTTCCCACAGCATCTCCGGCAGCTCGAAGCGCGGGGTTTGATAGAAGCCATCCGGCACGCTTCCTAGGATCTCGCTTAGCGACTCGCCTTCCTTGCGCGACACCAGCAGCATGTCGGTGTTGGTGTAGAGGATCCAGCGGTTGCGCGGATTGGAGCGTCGGAGCGCGATGTTGCGCGACTGCGCTTCGAGCGCGACCAGATGGGTCTTCGACTTCAGGTGAACGTGCTGCTCGGGCCGCACGCGCAGGACACGCAGGACGCTCTTGGCCTTGTCGGTAAGAGTGTCGGCGATCGCCTCGGGAAAGGTCGGATGATCGTCGGGCGTATTGTAGTCGACGAAACAGATTTCATCGTCGGGATCCGACATGACCTCGGCCAGAGCGTTGAAACTGATGGCCGCTCGCTTGTGCAGGTTATAGCCGTGACTGTCGTTGCGACCATAAATGATGACGGAAAACATGGCTCCCTCTCGCGGCGACCCGGCTAGCCCCCGAGGCGGACAAGTTCGTTTCGGGCGGCAGCATACTCTATAAAATCAACCCGTTGCTGCTCGACGACATCCCGCCACCAACGTTTCGCCGCTTCCTTGTCGGCCTC
Source organism: Novosphingobium sp. Chol11 (assembly GCA_945906005.1). Lineage (GTDB taxonomy): Bacteria > Pseudomonadota > Alphaproteobacteria > Sphingomonadales > Sphingomonadaceae > Novosphingobium. Next base: position 2,712 of record CAMDQY010000019.1, read on the forward strand.
CGCGGCCAATACGCCCAGCTGAAAGGCCGCTTCCGTGCGCCTTCCCGGTGTATCGGCACGAGCCTGCACGCCTGCCTCATCGATATGCCCGGCATGGAGCGCGAGCAGCGGCGCAGGCCAGGCGTCGCTGCCGGGCAAAGCCGGCATCTGGATCTGGCGTTCCAGTCGGCGCAGCGCTGTCAGACGATAGAGCGTCCAATAGAGGTCGGCCGGATTCGTGGCCACTGCGCGCTCGAGTTCCGGCAGGGCACGGGCATAGTCGGCCATCCGCAGGGCGACGCAGGCGCGAGCTGGCGCCTGTTCCGGAGGAAGCAGTTCGAATTGGCGAAGCCAGGTGGCGTTGGCGTCGGCAACTTTGCCGAGCGCCATGCGTGCGATAGCGCGACCGCTCAACGCTTCGGCATCGTTCCGGTTGGCGGCAAGCACCTTGTCAAATCCGGCAACTGATTCGCGGAAGCGCCCGACAGCGGACAGGGCTTCAGCCCGCAATGCCAGCACTGTGATCAGTCCCGGCTTGAGGCGCAAAGCGCGGTCGTATTGGCGGATCGCTTCGGTTGGATGGCCATCGGCCAGGAAGGCGTTGCCGCGCGCGATAAATGGAAAGACCATCCTGTCGATCCGGCGTGCGACCAGACCGTAGGCCGACACTTCCTCAGTGAACTGGCCGCGACGACGTACCGCGTAGCCCCGATCGGGGGAGCCTTTTGGCGTTGCCGCCCGCAAGTCTCGCAGCCGGCGATACTCGACCGCGGCGCGTGCCGTCTCGCCGACCATGTCGAGCGCTTCGGCGTACGCTTCGGTGGCCTCAAGCCAGTCCGGCGCCTGTGCGATCGTCTGCTCGAATTCTTCCACGGCCAAACGCAGATTGCCGGAACGAAGGCCGCTACGGCCGTTCGCCATATGGCGTCGTGCTTCCTCTGTAGCCGAGGCCGGTGCCCAAGCGGCCTCGGCACGCCCAGGACCCGATCGTCTGGAGAGCCACTCGAAAACCGAGGCGACACTTTGAGCCAAAGAGTTGCGGCTATTCAAGGCGGGAAGTCCAAATCAGGAACAAGACAAACATTCCCAGTTGCGGTATGCGTTCATGCCCGGTTTTCGCGCCGCCAACCGCTCAACTGCCGGTCAGGACCGACAACGATGGACCAAGCCAAAGACGAACGCACGTTTGGCTAACGAAAGGCGTCAAATCCGTCAAGCGTCGCACCTGACGGCAAATTCGACCGCCGCACGGATGCGGCAAGGTCGCCAAAGTAGAGTCTCCCGTTGCGTATTTAAGTCGGCTACTATCGCCGTCACAACGCGCCACGAAACCGCAAGAACAGGATGCATTCAGCCACCCCCTATCTCAGCTTTGTCACCTGGGGTCGCAACGATGGCTATACTCACGACTATGTCCGTAGAGTGAACCGGGCGACGGGCTGCCTCGCGAACCAGCTGGAGCGGGCGGGCGTCGAGTCGGAAATCATCATCGTCGAGTGGAATCCGGCGTCCGGCAATCCGCTGCTTCTCGACGTTCTCGACCTTCCGCAAAACCTCAGCAAAGTGGCGATTCGCGGCATCATCGTCGGCGCCAAGCATCATGACCAGCTCGCCGGCTCCAATGAGCGCGGGTTGCACGCCGGCGCGGCGGCGAACGTCGGCATTCGCCGTGCCAAGGGGAGCTTCGTCACGCCCAAGGCGAACGATACCTTCTTGTCGCCCGAAGTCATTGTGCGGATCGCCCGCCAGGATCTGGATCCCGACGGAATATATCGCGTCGACCGGCACGACCTGGAGATTCCCGGTTCTGTCTGGGCTCTGGACGACGACGCTTTCCTGGCGGCACTGGCCACCTTGCCGTCGACGCAGCACTCGTGGATCGAACAATCGCCATACTGGCGGCTGCGCGAGCTTCATACCAACGCCTGTGGCGACTTCACGCTATTGGGCGCAGCCTACTGGCATCTCTTGCGCGGTCACCCCGTCGACAACACGGTGCTCTCGCTGGATATTGATTCGATGGTCATGCACGCAGCCGCTGCCCACGGCGTGTGCGAATACCGCTGGCCGTCCGACTGCAAGATTTTCAAGCCGTTCCACGACAATTTGAACAGCGCGCGTATTACGCAGGTCTGGCACTCCTGGCAACGCGTATTGGATCGGTTTCTGGCAAACCATGTCAGCCTGGACGCCGCTCATCGCGCGCGCGTCTGGCTCAACTATCCACGCCGCAAGGTGCGAGGCGTCCCGTCGGTGCTCGGCCCGTCGATCGAGCGCAACTTCGTCAGGCCGGCGAGCCGGTGGGCACGCGGCGTCTACCCGATACCGACGCAGCAGGAAAACTGGGGCCTTGCCGACGAGGCGCTCGAGGAACGTATCCTCTGCCGCGCCGGTTGAAAGGGAAGGACGTGATGGCCGCCCGATGAAGACCGACCAGGTCGTCATTCTTGTCGGCGGCACCGGCTCGCGCCTCGGCGCCCTCACCACCGAGACGCCCAAGCCGATGCTGCAGGTCGGCGGGCGGCCCTTCCTCGACTACCTGCTCGACGAGGCGAGCCGCTACGGATTTTCGCGGGCCCTGCTGCTCTGCGGCTACAAGGCGGGCAACGTGCGAAGCGCCTATGACGGTCGATCGGTTCGCGGGATGCGGATCGAAGTCGCCGTCGAACCAAAGCCCGCCGGAACGGCTGGTGCCTTGGCGCTCGCCGCGGATCGGCTCGACGACACTTTCTTCCTCGTCAATGGCGACTCCCTGTTCGACTGCAACTGGCTCGCCCTTTGCCCCTCCACGGCCGGAAGCGCGCCCTGGGCGGCGCGCATGACCTTGGCCGGCGGCATCGCCGGCGCCCGCTATGGCCGTGTTGAACTCGACGGCGAGCATGTCCGGGCTTTCATTCCTGCCGGGCAATCGCAGCTCCCCATCAACGCCGGCATCTATCTCATGCAAAAGTCCATTCTGCGGTCGATCGGAGCGCCGCCCTGTTCGCTCGAGCAGGATGTCCTGCCGCGCCTGGCGGCGCAGGATCTGCTCGAGGGTCGCACGCAGGAAGGCGGTTTCATCGATATCGGCATTCCCGAGGATTTCGAGCGGGCGCAGCGGCTTGTGCCCGATATCGTCAGGCGGCCCGCGGTCTTCCTCGATCGCGACGGCGTGCTCAACGAGGATCTCGGTTATGTTCATCGCACCGACCAGTTCCGCTGGATCGAGGGTGCCCGCGAAGCTGTACGCTGGTTGAACGACCAGGGTTACTACGTGTTCGTCGTTACCAACCAGGCCGGCGTGGCCCGTGGGCTCTACGACGAGGGCGCCATCGTCGGCTTGCACGCCTGGATGCAATCCGAACTGCAACAATATGGAGCGCACATCGATTACATCGAATATTGCCCCTTCCATCCAGACGGTGTTGTCGAGCCCTACCGGCGCGTCTCGGACTTCCGCAAGCCCGCGCCGGGCATGCTGAAGAAGCTGATGGCCGAATGGCCGACGGATGTCGCGCGCTCGCTGCTCATCGGCGACAGACAGACGGACCTGGCGGCGGCCGCCGCCGCGGGTATCCACGGTCATCTGTTCGAAGGCGGAAGCCTGCTCGCTTTCGTCAGGAAGCACGTCCCGGAGCAACCAAGAATCCACCGAGCGAGCCTCTAGGTGGCCAGAGGCAGAGCGCCCCAAGTTCGCAGGTCTTGCGGCAAGACGGACCGGCCGACTTGCACCACTGCGGCACGCTAGGTTAGTTAATGGGGCATGGCGGGCAATAAGCCACACGATGTGGTATAGAGTAGCTGCGGGCGCTCGAATGGAGATTGGCATTTTGGGAATCTGGACTTGGATGCGTAGCCTCGCGCGTCTTACCGCTATCGCCGTTTGCCTGGGCTCGGGTCTCGCCGGATGCCAGGTTGTGCCTGGCGATGGCCCCTGGATGGGCGCCGCGCAAGGCACCAATACCGAGACCCTGCCGTTCGACGTGATCGAGCTCACACCGACAACGGTGGTGCCCTATAAGCCCGCCGCCAGCATCGATATTCCTTCCGGCATGGGCAGCGTTTCTTTCGGTGGGCGGATTGCCGTGGCGCCAGGCGATGTTCTCAAGATTCGTATCTTCGAACCCTATGAAGGCAGTATCTTTCCGACCCTGAAGGGGGCCGGCAGCGACCTTGGCCCCCAGCGCGTAACCGATGACGGTACGATCAATGTGCCTTTTGTCGGCACGATCCGGGTGGCCGGCCTCGACCTCACCCAGATCGAGCGCCGTATCATCAGCCAGATCGGCAACAAGGCGCAGGATCCGCAGGTCATCGTCGATTTTGTCGCCGACCGCACACACACGGTGATGGTTTCGGGCGATGTGAAGAATCCGGGGCCCATCTCCATTCTCGAGGGCGTCCGTTCGATTGTGGGCGCGATCAACCGCGCCGGCGGCGGGTCAAACACCCCCGCTAACCAGCTCGAAGTGGTCGTGCGACGGAACAGCCAGATCATCCTCTTGGCACAATATGCGGAGCTTCTGGCCGGGGCCGACATTCCCATCCAGAAGGGCGATGAGATCGTGGTGCGACCGAACGTCCGCAACTTCACCGCCCTGGGCGCGGTGAACAAAGCCGGAAATTACGAAATCATGCGACCTACCGGATTCAGCCTCCTGGAGGCGCTGGGCCAGGTTGGCGGCCTATCCGACGAACGCGCCAACAAGACCGGCGTTTTTGTGTTCCGCTTTGTCGACCCCGAGGTTCAACCCCACGCCAAATCTGCAGTTTTTCGGCTCGATTTGGGCGAACCCGCATCTATCTTCATTGCACAACAGTTCGGAATTCGGCCGAGAGACGTCGTATATGTCACGAATGCGCCGCTCTACGAATACAACAAGATCCTGATCTCGTTGTTCCGGACCTTCTCGGTAGTGAGCACGTTCAAAGGAGCAGTTCCTGCGCTGACATACTGATTAAGGTGGCCAGCCAAACCTGAACGATACTGGCTGCTGCCTTGGGGCGCGATCGGACCAGACGGCACTCGAACTCTCGTGGCCGCTTCGGGCGATGAAACATTCGGGGCCACCTACTCGAAAGGCAAATCGTTCTCGCCTTCGTCAGGAAACGCGCGCCGGAGGAACGAAGAACTGTCGCTGCCGGTTGATCGCAAGAACCGTATCCACCTGCTCCGCCTGCAGCGGACCAGCGGTACTCGCCAGCGCATTCTCCTCAGCTTCAACCGCTGTCAGAATTCCGGGAATGACGGTCGAGACAGCTGGAAAAGACAAGCAGAAGCGCAGCGCCGCCTGGACACCTTGCACGCCTGGTTCGGCACCCACTGCGCCGAGCAGATCACGGGCGCCATCGATCCAGTTCTCAAGCTGGACGTGTGACCAGCCAAGGCGGTGGTCACCGGACGGGAAAGTCGTGTTACGATCGATCGCTCCCGAAAGAAAACCGAAGCAGAGTGGCGTTCGGCCGACAAAGCCGCTCTGCCGTCGGATAGCCTCGTCGAGTAGGCCGGTCGTTACAGCGCGCACATCCATCATGTTGAAATTCGCCTGAACCACCGGCGGGTCGCAGGTCTTCAGCGCCTCAAGAGCCTCCGCCGGCGACCTAGCCGAGAAACCCCACGCGCGAATCTTGCCAGCAGCAGCGAGAGACAGCAAAGCATCGCGCATCTCATCCAGCCGCAGGAGTTCGAGTGGCGCGTTGTGGAGCTGCAACAGGTCGAGATAGTCGGTGCGCAGCCGCGTCAGGCTTTTCTCGGCCGAAGCGACGATGGCCCTGGCCGAAAAATCGGGCTCGCGATCCCAGCTCTCGTACCCGGCCTTGGAGGCAATGACGACCCGCGATCGGACGGCGGCCAGCGCTTGCCCGATCAGTTCCTCGCTATGGCCGTTGCCATAAGCGCCCGATGTGTCGAAGAACGTGATCCCGCTATCGAAGGCACGGGTCAGCGCCGTCAGCGAAGTGCGGTCGTCGGTGTCGCCATAAGAGGTCTGACCCACGGTGCGCCCGCCGATGCCCCAGGCGCCGAAGCCGATCTCCGAGACGACGAGCCCGGTCCTGCCGAGCGTTCGGTAGTTCATGCGTCAGTAGTGACCGGCCAACTCGGGCGTGATCGCCAGCGCGCGCGGCGAGTAGAGGTAGGCGCCCTTCTTGTTGCCCCACCATACGATCTCGCGGCACCATTTCTGGAAGTCGGTGTAAGGTTTGCTCGTACGATCGATATCGACGACCTGCGGGACTTCGCGCAGGAGCGCTTGCTCGCCATCGCGCACCTTGCGCCAGTAGTCGAGCAGGTCGTAGCGCAGGCGAATCTTGACATCTTCCTTGGCAAACGGCTGGTGCACGAGCGCGTGATTGAGCCTGACCGCCTCATCGATCACGTCCATCGGCAGGCCGGAATGGCGCGCGCTCACAGTTTCGCTGAGCAACCTGCCCGCCTCCTCATAGAAGGCATCGAAGGCGCCGTCCGCCGTCAACTTGACGAAGATGAACTCGTCGGCTGGCCAGAAGATGTTGAGGTATTCCCTGGAGAAGACGTACTCCGAGCCGCCCTTCTGGATCGCCTCGGCCTCGCTGTGGAAGAAGGTATTGATCTCGGCGATCTTCGGAAACCGTTTGGGATCGGCCGCCATGAAAGCCTCTATCATGTCGCGATAGGCGATGCCCGAAATGCCGTGCGCCAGGATCAACGGGATCTGGAACAGCTTGTCGAAATGAAGCAGCGCGGTCATCCAGCAGAAAACGCGAGTGCGGCGCCAGTCGGCAAGCGGCGTCGATGACGTCGCGATGACGAGGTCCTGCACTTCCGGCACATCGTCGTCGAGCTCGATGCGCTCGCCGTGGATGTTGATAATTTTGGATTCGACCGTCGCCATGCCGTACCGTGCCTGGTAGGCCGGGTCGCCCATCTCGGCATTGGGCAGGATCGACAAGTTGTTGAACTGGATACGGTTGTGTTGGCCGTTCTCCATTAGCTGGTCGACACCCTTGACGAAGGACTCGTAGGTCTCGCCGGGCAGGCCCAGGATCAGGTCCGAATAGGTCTCGACCTTGTCGCGCGTGAAGCGGCGCTGCAGCTCCATGTACGTGCCGAGCGAGATGTTGTCGCGCTTGATGGCCTCGAGGGTCGTCATGTCGACGCTCTGCATCGACAGCGCCACGCCCTTGTTCAGGCCGGCATCGGACAGGATTTTCTGCGTCTCGTAGGCGCGCTCGGTGGCGTTCTTGGTGTTCTGCACCGACAGCGCCACCGGATAGCCGGTCGACTGCTTGATCTTGGAAACATACTTGGCGATGTCGACGTCGCGCTTCTGGATGCCGAAGTTGGCATCGCAGCAGAAGATATACTCGATCTTCTTCTGCGCGAACCAGTCGACCTCGGCATAGAGCCGCTCCTCGCCAAACTTTGTGACCTTCGCCGCCGTCGCCGAACCCCAGTCGCAGAAAGTGCAGCGGAACGGGCAGCCGCGATTGGTCTCCCACAGGCCGATCCAGCTCTCGTTGGGATTGGCCGCCATGATCGCGTCGAAGGCGCCTTCGAGGAAGGGCGACGGGATCTCGTCGAGATCGCGCACACGGTCGATATTGGCGTTGCGCACGAAGCTGCCGTCGGGTTTGACGTAACTCACGCCGGGAAGCGACTGCCAGGCCTCGCGATCGGGAAACGTCTCGAGCATCGCCAGGAACGTCCGCTCGCCCTCGTTGTGGACGGCAATGTCGATCTGGGGATTGGCCCGCATGAAGGATTCGGGCTGGTCCGGGACGTGCGGCCCGCCGAAGACGATGAAGATGCCGGGCTTCAGCGCCTTGAGGCGGCGGGCGATCTCCAGCGAGATGCGGCCGTTCCACACATAGGTGCTGAACCCGACCAAGTCGGCGTCGAGCAGCGATGCGACGGCATCGGCGATACGGATGCGCTTGTACAGCGGCGTCAGGAAGCTGTAGCGGCTGGGATTGGCCGATTTCTGCTCGACATAAGTCTGCAGCAGCGCGACCGAATACGGCAGGTAGTTCTGGCCGGAAAAGGAATTGTTGATTTGGACGAGACCGACCTTTAGCGGCGCCCCGGCCGAGGGGGCAACGGGAGGGGAGCCGGCCACTATCGGATGACGATCGTTCGAAGACATGTGCTCTTGGACCGTTCTCGTATCGGGATACTGGATTCCACAGGCGACCGGCGTCAGACATGAAAGAGCGGTCGCAGACAGCAGGATAGAGGTACGCCGGCCGAGCGTGCGACGCAACAAAATAGCATCTCAATCCATTGAGAATACAGGATTTATGGGCGTTTTGGCCGCGCCATTTGCACGCGACCCCACAGCGCATATGGCCAATTCACTGAGTTTCCTGACGCAATCATGTATAAGATCGCTGTCGTCCCCTGTTCCTGCGCTGAAATGAAACCGGTCATCTCAACATTTCCCCGAGCCCATTGATGGCTGCCTTTTTCGACCCGGCACTCGCTGAAAATGGCGGAGCGGGGTTCATTCGCGAAGGCAAAATCGACGAGGCGCTGCGCAGGCTCATTCCCGGCGCGCATATCTCCAAGGGGCATTACAGCTACCCGGCCCGCTCCGAGTTGCGCGATCTGGTGTGGAACCACATGGATCAGAACCACCGGCCTCTGATCCACCGGACATATGGCGAGGCGAGCCGCATCTTCCTCGACAGACGCGCGAGCTTTTCCCTGACCCGCTTCGGCGGCTGGCCGATCGTCATCCCCGTCTTCGACGGCTACTTCAAGGAAAACGGCTTCTACCAGGTCAGCATCCTGTTCGGCCTGATCGCGGTGATCAACGTGATCGAATGCAATCCCGACGGCAACGACACCAAGATGGACATCGGTTGGGCGATCGCCTCGCATCGCTGGCTGCGCTTCCTGCACCCGGCCCTAAGTCGGCGATTTGTGCGCCTCAACGAAGTGCAGAACCGCGAGGACGATCCCATCCGCAACCGCCGCATCGCCCTGCGTGCCGCGGGCTATCGCTTCAAGACGGACGATCCCGATTTCATGAATTCCAATGTGATCGAGAACAACACCGTGTTTCCGCCGGTGACGGCCCCCGGAGAGATCGCGCTCGGCGATCTTCCGGATCGCAGCGCGGTTCAGGTCGCCATTGCCGGCCGCGCCTTCATCCTGCGGCGTGACGGCGGCGGCGTGGAAGTCTGGCCGGGTGTCTGCCCGCACGAGGGCGCGGAACTCGCGGCCGCCCATGTCACCGGTACTTCCGTGAAATGTCCGTGGCATGGTCTCCAGTTCGCCGCTCGACGGCTGACGAGCGGCGGACAGGCGATCGAAGTCTGTGGTGCCCGGCTCGAGTTCGCCGCCGACAGGATCCTGGTACGTCCGTCGGCGCCAAGTCCCCTCGCCTAACCGCCGCTCAGATAACGCGCTCGCAGGAAATACCGATCGTGAAGCGAACGCACGCCATAAGGATCGCCGCCTTCGCCGTGGTCGGTATCTTCTTCGCATGGGTGCTGGCGCGCCTGGACTGGCACGAGTTCGGCCAGCGGGTCGCCGGCGCGTCGATCGCCGATCTGGCGATAATGCTGGTGCTCTGGATGTCCGTCCTGTTGCTGCGCCCCGTCAGGTTCCGGTTCCTGCTCCATGCTCTCGGTCATGTGGAAGGTGCCGATTACCGGACGATCTGGGCGTCGATGGTCCTGGGCGCGGCGGTGAATTCCTTTGCCCCGATGCGGGCGGGCGACGTCGTGCTGGCGGTCTTCCTCCGTCAGCGGCTGGGCGTCGGCATGCACCAGAGCTTCACGGTCATCATCGCCGATTGGGCCTGCGACCTGGTGTGCGTCGCCATCATCTTTTTCGGCGCACTGGCCTTCGCACCCGCCATTGCGGCGTGGACCGATCATGCGATCGTAACGCTCATTGCACTTTTGCTCGTCGGCCTTGCCGGAGCCTGGGCGGTACTGCATTGGCGTACATGGGTGCTGGTGCTACTCGACCGGGTCCTGACGCGACTGGTCCCCCGCTGGCAACAGCGAGCGATGGCAAACGCCGAGGAGATCCTCGCCGGCCTCGCCGCGATCAGCACGTGGAAAACGGCCCTGCCGCTGGTCTTGATCTCCCTCCTGATCTGGGGCCTCGCCGGACTTTCCTACTGGTTCGGTCTGCGCGCCGTATTCCCGGATGCATCTGTGGCCGGTGCCGTCTTCAATATGGCTTTAGTCACCCTGAGCTTCGTAGTGCCGCTAGGCTCCGGCGGGATGGGCGCGTTCGAGGCAGCGTCGGTGTTGGCTCTCGCGGTATTCGGCGTTCCGCTCGAAGCCGCGATCGCCTTCGCGGTGATCGCCCACATGCTCCAATTGGGCAGTGTCTTGCTGTTTACCGCGCTGGCGGTGCTGACACGGCAGATCGATTATAAATCGCTGCGCTCCGGCGCCCAAAAGCGGGAGCCGTGATGCCAGGATGCGGCCCTCATCCGGCCCGCCCCCTGAACAGATCGACAATCCGGCGACTGAGGCCGCCGGTTGGCGCCGGAGGCACCGAAGCATCGGGCGTCAAATCGATTCCCGCAGGCAGCTTGGGGACGTCGACGGCAGCGGTCCTCATCAACTCGCGGTAGTAAACGGCATCGCGGAAGGTTTGGGGCAGCGCGCCCTGAATGTACTTTTCGAGCAACGGCTGAGAAGGGAAAAGCCTGGCCACTTCCCACATGCAATAATGCCAATCGGCCGAGAGCTTTACGGAGGCGTAGGCCTGATCCGCTAGGGAAAAATCGGACTCATAACGTGCGTAGAGGTTGACGCTGTAAAAATACCTCGTCCTCTATCCATGATTGATGAACTGCATGTAGTCGTCCACATCGCGCCCGATCATTTCTCCGAACGAGGCTGTATTGACGATCAGGTCTGCGGAACACCCCCGCAGAACGCCGAAATGCTGCGTCGGCACGAAGACGAAATCGAAATTGCCGATCTCCGCTGCCTGCTCCGGCCTGGTGACGAAAAGGATTTTGGCATCGGGGTAATGCGTAGAGAGGAAAACGTAGCTGCAATACAGCGAATCCAGGAGATCGACGATGATATAGGTCTGCTGCGGATTGAAGAGACGCATCACTCGGGCGAGTCCTCCGTATCCGCCTCCGATCTCGATCACCTTGCGCAGATCCGAGGTCAGCGAGGATATGCGGAGCATCATGGAAAGATGATGCAGGAACATCGTCGAGATGCGGCGGCCGGCCGAGTATTTCGCGATGTCGTTTCGAATCTCCCTGCGCAGCCGCCATGCCGAAGCGGAGCCGGCAGGGAAAATTCAAACGGCCTTCAGGCTGCGTACTCCTCCACTGCTCAGCAGCGAATACGCTCCCGGGCCGCCAGCTTGCTCCGGTTCTTGAGATAGATCAGCGTGTCGATGATCGGCGTGCGAAGCCAGGTCGGCAATGCCCGATATATCGGCACGAGCATCGGAAACAGCGCGCGCACGGGAGTCGGCATGTTCTCCAGCATGTAATGCGACAGCGCGGCCTTCTCACCCTCGGGACCAGACTGAGCCTTCACGAAATCGTTGTAGTACTCCGTGTAGTAGCCCTGCATTGGCACGACGAACTCCGGAAGGGTCTTCGCCTTGCGCGCAATGAAAAAGATGTGAGTGCAGTAGTTGCGTTTTCTGAAGGTCGGCCGATCGCCATATTCAAACCGCAGCCACGTCGTCTTTCCCTTTCCGAAATCGTGATACTTGGGGAAATAGTTCAGGAAGACTGAGATGTTGTCGAAGCCATTGGCCTTGAACACATCAAAGAAGAACGGGGTCTGGAAATTGTAGAAGCATTCGTTGTGCCATCCGACGAGCGCGTCGTAGATGATCAGAACGCCGTCGTCCTTGACCATCTCGACGCAGTTCTGCACGAACTGCTTGACGTCGAAGACGTGCTCCATGCTACCGACGTCGAAAACGACATCGTATTTGTTCTTGTACTGGTCCGGGATCGGCTTGTTCATGTCCTGCAGGATGGTCGGGCTGTCGGCGTCGAAGGCATCCAGCGAGGATGCATTGCGAAAGCCCAGCATCTTGAACAGATCGTGCATATGCATGGGGTTTTTGACATTGAAAATCCCCTCGTAGAGGGATTGCGCTTTCGATGTCCGGTAGGTGCGCTGCTTTTCGTCGATCGGCGTGAATCGATAGTTCTCTTCCTTGAAAAACTCCGCGCCGCCTTGGTGATTGAACATCACGTCTTGAACGCCAATCGTGACGATGTCGCCAGAAAGCTTGTAGCGCTCCTGCATCTTCATGAACATGCGCAGCAGCGAGTGATCAATCGCCATTATTCCGATCTCCGATAAGCTTGCCCAAACGGCCGGCACCCTATAGACCGGAGGCAAGTTGTACAACAAACGCGTCCCGGCCCCTTCGCCCGGCCCGCCGGCGGCGACTGAAAGTTCGCACCGCGCGCCTTCGGCGTATGTCCGCGCGCTGGAGAGCAGGATCGGCACAAGGCACTGGCGGTGGCTCGATCGTCGAGAGACCGTTCCGCTTGGACGGGCTTGGGTCTCTGCGTGGGCACTGAGACCGAGCCTGGTCCCTTCTACCTGCCGACTTGCGTCCTCTCGCGCCACGACCGGTTAATTAATGGGTGACGGCGGGCAAGAGGCTACACGATGTGGTATACTACGGGCGGCAATTCGAACGGCGATCGGGAATTGATAATTCGGACTTGGATGCGCCTTTTCGCGTATCCGACGCCCTAGCCGTTTGCCTGAGTGGCGGCCTCACCGGATGCCAGGTGGTGCCGGGCGACGGCCCATGGATGGGCAGCGCACAGGGCAATAGCACCGAAGCCCTTCCGTTCGACGTCATCGAGCTGACGCCGACCTCCGTGGTACCCTACAAATCTGTCGCCAGCATCGACGTGCCCTCGGGCATGGGCAACGTCTCGTTCAGTCCGCGGATTGCGGTGGCGCCAGGCGACGTACTCAGAGTCCGCATCTTCGAACACTACGAAGGCAGTATTTTTCCAACCTTGAAGGCTCCCGGCGGCGACCTCGGCCCGCAGCGGGTAACCGATGACGGTACGATCAACGTGCCATTCGTCGACACCGTGCGGGTGGCTGGCCTCGACCTCACTCAGATCGCGCGCCGCATCCTGAGCCAGATCGGCAACAAGGCCCAGGACCCGCAGGTCATCATCGGTTTCGCCGCCGATCGCACGCACACCGTAATGGTGTCCGGCGATGTGAAGACGCCCGGCCGCATCTCGATCCTCGAGGGCGTGCGTTGGGTTGTCGACGCGATCAACCGGGCCGACGGACCGCAAGACCCCCCGCCAGCCAACTCGAAGTGGTCGTGCGGCGAAACGGCCGCTTCAACCTGCAGGCGCAATACGCGGAGCTTCTGGCCGGGGGCCGACATTCCCATCCAGAAGGGCGACGAGATCGTGGTGCGGCCGAATATCCGCAATTTTACGGCGTTGGGAGCGGTCCTCAAGGAGGGCAACTACGACATCACGCGATCCAGCGGATATAGGCTCCTGGAAGCGCTGGGCCAGGTCGGCGGCCTGTCCGACGAACGCGCCAACAAGACCGGCGTCTTCGTGTTCCGCCTGGTCGATCCGCAGGTTCGCCCCGGGGTGAAATCCGTCGTTTTCCGGTTCGATCTGAGCCAGCCCACGTCCATTTTCACCACGCAGCAATTCGGCATCCAGCCCAGAGACGTGGTGTACGTCACGAACGCGCCGCTGGTCGAGTACAACAAGATCCTGACCGCGCTGTTCCGAACCTTCTCGGTCGTGGGCGTGATCAAGGGATCGGTTACGCCGACATCGACATTCCGAGCTATCGGTAGCGGCCGGTCGGCACCGGGCCGCGCGCCGCCGGCGACCATGCCGCCATTGCTCTCAGCCCGGGCGAGCGGCTTGCCCGGATTTCAGGGCCGGTGGCGCAGCAACGCCGCAAGCTTCCATTCGAAATACGGAATGGAATTCCCGGGTTTCGAGCGGCGCCAGGCGACAATGCGCCGAGATGGCTGCGAGGATTTTCTGCTCGATCGACAGAAGATGTTCTCGATCGTTGGAAACAACGAGGATTTCGCCATCCTGCATCGGCTTCTCGGCAACCCGGCGCAGGATGAGCGCAACCAGGGGCTCGGAGATTTCGTCGTTATACGGGCTGGATATGGGCCAGCGGTACCATTGGCCGGTTTGCATCAGGACCGTCATGCTCACATACCAATTGCCGGGGTCCTTATCCACCAGGAGAGCGACCCGCGGCTGATTGGGCGTCCAGCGGCGCAGGATGTCGACGGCCTCCGCCATGCGCCGCAAGCCGATGGCATCGTCCTCCTGAAGCTGCGGCGGCGCGAATAGCGGATTCGTTTCATGGAGATGCACGCTGACCGGTCCGTCCGGATCGAGCGGCGCGGCGGCAATGCTGCGCTTCAGGTGCGCCGCGATCGTCCCGGGATTGCAGCCCTCGCTCGTGAAGCAATGGCGCAGCATGCTGCTGTTGGCCAGGGACGGTGTCATCGGCCTGGCAAAGCGCTCGGTCCCGAAGGCAACCAGCACGGAACTCACGGCGACCAGCGCGAGCAGTGCCGCCACGCCCGTGGTTCCGTCCTTGCGGTACCTGGTCGAAAGCACTTCCAGGGCGCAGACCAGCTCGATCGCGACGGAGATGAAGGCGAGGCCCAAGCTCGACCAGATCGGCGCTCCCATGAAGTACATCAAGGCGGCAAAGCCATAGGCCGCAACAGGTGCGAGGCGGCTCGCCATGTCCGTCGGCGCATGCCCTTGCACGGCTCGGTAGGCCGCGGTCGCCAGAATGAGAAAATGCCCAAGCCAGACCGGCACCCAGACTCCGAAATTCGGATCGAATGGCGATGCCCAGAAGGTGGACTCCGAATCGGGCCGGAAACGGGCGAATTGACCGAGATATGGTTGGTAGTCGACCCTTTCACCCGTCGCCACGAAAGTTCCGAGCACGAAGGTCGCGTGGACCAGCACAATCCCGACGATGCCGCAGAGCAGGGTCGCTCCAGCCCGGCGCAGCGAGCGCTCGCGTATCGCCTGCAGCACCAGCGTATAGCCCCAGGGCGCGAGGGTGTAGCTGAAGGTCTCGACGCTCCAGAGCGAGGCCACGGCGAGAAGGGCTACGCCGGCCCAACGCGACCATGACGACGAGCGCACGGCGGTCAGGATCAGGACCATCAGGCTCGGGACCAGGTAGCGCAGGCCCGAGGTCGACGGCAAAGAGTTCAGGTTGTACAACCAGGGATGAAAGGTGGTGGCGACGAGCAACATCGGCACCATGAGGCTCAACGCTCCGAGGCGCCGTCGGGAGACAGCCCAAAGAACGAGCACCATCACGAGCAGGGTGGCGAGCTGCGACAGGCGCACGACCAGAGCGGCAGCGCCGAAGGTGGGACCCAGCAGCTCGAACGCGAGCTTGACGACCACCCAGGGCAGCAGACCGTAAATCGAATAGACATCGACCATGGCGATGCCCCCGTGGAGGGCATGCATCGCCGGTCCGACATGGACCAGGTAGTGCGTCAGATTGACGTAGAGGCCATCGTCGAAGAGCCCGAGCACAAAGAGGCAGACGGCCAGCAATGCCAGGCTTTCGACCAGGTGCTTGCGCCGGATTGGGGTGCGCTCCTCGAAGCGCCAAAGCCAGATCGCCCCGGCGGTGAACAGCAGACCGGAGGTCAACCAGACGGCGAAATAGGGCGTTTCCCAGACATAGATCACAAGATCGGAGGCGAGCGGCACGCCGGGATGGCCGGCCGGATAGAAGCGGCTGAAGAAAACGGTGAAGGCGACCAGAAGAGCGATCAGCAGCGCGTCGAGCCGCTTCAGCACGACGACCCTGCGAACAGGATCGCTGAGGATCGGCAGGCGGTTCGGCTGACGGCGCGGCAGGTAGAGGCGCGCAGTGGCGAGGGCGCTGGCGGCGACGACGATCAGGAACGGCCAGCTTGTCGAAAGCACGCTTCCGTTGAGGTGCTCGAGGCCGCCCAGCAGCAGGGCGCCGATCAGGACGAAAATCAGGAAGAGACGCGGCGCCGGCGCCAGCAACGCCAGCAGCCGCGGCCGATCCCTGGCCATGAACAGCAGCGACGCAGCCAGCAACGGCGCGACACCACCCCAGAACAGATAGGCCAGATAGGCCTGGCTTTTCGACGGACCGCCGATGGCAAGCAAGGTCACCGAGGCGACGAGGATTACGCCGCCGATGAACCCCAATCTCGTGACCGCTGGATCCGCATCGTGTCCTGGAAAGCAGCTCTTCTCACGGTGGTCCGCCGGCGGTGAATTCCTGGATTTCATCATCCTCTTGGGACGTCATCGCAGATGAAGAAAAATCGTTTCACTTGCGGGCCCCTAAAGCAAGCATATACCCGTCGCACTCAGGATCAAAATCTCGCCCGCGCAATCGACTGGCGACAGTACCACAGAAGGCAGTGCTCATTGTATATAGTTTGCTGTACTCGGGAACTTGGCTCGTCTTGGTGGGGATGGTTCGTTGAGACAGCACGCTGAACGTCAAAGCATGGCCGGAACAACGCACAATGCGTCGACCAGCGAGCGGGCCTTTCTTTCAGCACACGACGGCGGTTCGACCATCGCGAGGCTGGGGCTGATCGGCGGCGTGATCCTCATCGCTGCGGTGACCGTGCTTGCCATCGATGGCCCATCGAAAAGCCGCGAATACATGGCCTACCTGTTTCTGGGCAGCATCGCGCCATTGCTCGCCGCCTCCCTGTTGTTCATGGCCAGGGATCGGCCGCGGCTGCTGGCGCTGCTGGCGCCGGCGCCACGGCTCTTCCTGATTTTCGTCCTGATCGGCACCCTGTTGCTGGGCGGCCTCGAGTACCTGAAGGGAGACCTGCTTTCGACAAGCTGGCCGTTCCTGATCGTCGTCGTCGCCAGTGCCCTCGCCACCGCGCGCCTCTGCCTGCCGCGCTGCCGGCCCCACCGCCTGCCGGTCCTCAGCGATCCTGTTCGCAGGGTCGTCGTGCTGAAGCGGCTCGACGCGCTGCTGATCGCTCTTCTGGTCGCCTTCACCGTTTTCTTCAGCCGCTTCTATCCGGCCGGCTATCCTGGCGTGCCGTTCCCCTCCGATCTCGTGATCTACATCTGGGAAACACCGCATTTCGCCGTCTGGCTGCTCTTCGGCCTGGCGTTCACGGGCGCAGCGATCTGGCTTTGGCGCTTCGAGGAGCGCACCCCGATCCGGCGCAAGCGCCTGATCGAACGCCTGGCATTGCTTTTCGTCGTCCTCTTCGTGCTCGGCCTCTTCGACGACGGCCTCTACGTCAATCTCTCCCACTACATGCCTTATGTCGGGCCAGCGATGCACGCCTACCACGGCGGCATCGCCATGGTCGATGTCTATTCGATTTACGGTCTGCTGCCCTGGGTGGTCGTCAAGGTCGCCTTCGATCTGATGGGGCCGACTTTCGGAGCCGCGGCGGTCGTGGTGAGTCTGTCGCAACTCCCCACCCTGCTGGCCATGATCGTGTCCCTTTACGCGATCTCGCGGCGGCCGCTCGCGGCTCTCGGTCTCATGGTGCCGGCGATTCTGGTCGCGGTCACTTTCCTTCCCGGGTTCTTCAACCTCGGCGCTTATCCGTCCCTTACTGGTCTGCGCTATCTGACGCCTTCGCTCATGGTTGTAGCCCTCATCCTGAGCGCGACGCGCCCGCCGGCATGGATGCGCTGGATCGGTGCTGTGATTCTCGTGGTCGCTTCCTTTTGGAGCCTGGAAGCGCTCGTGTATTCGATTGCGCCCTGGGGCTACGTGCTGCTGCTGCAGGCGGTGCGCGAACGCTCGCTGCGCAACGCCGGCCTCACCTTCCTCGCGGGTTTCGGCGGCGTGTTCCTGGGCCATGCAGCCTTCGCACTAGCGACCTTCCTCGCGACCGGCGCGACCGTGGATTACCATCCCTACTTCGGCCAGTTCCTGCGCTTCCGGCCCGACGCCGAGTCGGTCGGATTTTGGCAGCAGCCCTTCGACCAGAATTACATGATCTGGGTGCCGGTCATCCTGGGGCACACTCTTGTCCTGGCGGTCGCCGCATATCGCGCGTTGCAGGGGCGCGCGCCGACGGACATCCCCAGCCGTCTCGTGCCGGTGGCTGCCTATGGCTTCATCGCGCTGAACTATTTCATGGGAAGGCAGACATGGGCAGCACTGGGATTCAGCTTCCTTCCCGTCGCGATCGAATTGATCTGCGCCCTAGAAGCGCTTTCCGCCAAGCCCCGGAAGTACGGGACCATCGGTGTGGCGGCCCTGCTCGCCCTGGTCGCCGTGAGTTCGATCATGATCGCCTTCTCGACCGAGCGTTTTGTCAGGCCGATGGCACCTTACCTCGGCAACAGCAGCGTGCTGCGCCATTGCTTCACGAGCGAAGGCTGCAATCCCGCCAGGATCGTAGCGCATCTGAAGCGCAGCATTGCCGCGGCACCGCTCGATCCCGACAGCCCGGCCAGCCTGTATTTCAGGACGCTCAAGCTCGCTCCCTTTCCGGTGCAGGAGGAGGTCGACAAGACCTTGGAGAGCATCATGGAAGCAGTCGACATCCTGAAGCGGTGGACGCCCAACCAGCGGCGTGTCGCCTTGCTCGCCGACAGCTTCCCTTACGATCTGGACAATATCGTCAACATGACCGTCCTGATGCAAACCGGCCAATGGTACCGCTGGCCGATATCGGCCCCGCTCAATGACGAGCTCTCCGAGCCGCTGGTCGCGCTGATCCTGCGCCGGGTCGCCGAAAAGTCGATGCAGGACGGGGAAATCCTCGTCGTCTCCAACGACCGCAAGAACCTGAAGCCGCTCGAGCAGAAGATCCTCGCCGTGGTGACGGCCCGTTGCCGCCTCGCGCTGGTCGAGGCGCTAAAGTTCCATTCCACATACCGAATGGAGGCCTGCGGCTCGGCACATCGTCCGACCTAGTCTCGCTTATGTGCGAGAAAAAAATGCAGATCGTCTCGCGTCTTGTCGGACAGATCGAACTCGAAAACCCGAGAGAGCTTGATCCACGAAAAGCCGGCCCCTTCGCCCAGCACCAACTGGTCCTCGGAAACCGCGCTCTCCACGTAGAAAACGATGCGATACTGGTTGACCTCGGTATGCATGTACTCGCGAAGCGGCGTGGCGTCGGCAGGCTGGATCCGCAGGCTAATTTCTTCCCTCAACTCGCGAACGAAACACTCGACATCGGACTCGCCGCTCTCGCTCTGGCCGCCGAAGAAAGCCCATTTGTGCGGGCTCGCCCGCGTATTTCCATCCCGCTTGTGAAGAAAAACGGACTCGCTTTGCCTATCGTAAAGGAAGCCGCCGGCCCAAAACGAGGCATGGTCCCTGTAGCTCATGTCTCGGTCCGGAGGAGCATGGTCTTCGGACCGTATTTTAACGGCACAGCGAGCGCAATCGACAGCGTCCTGTTCTGGCGCAGCATGGAATCTTCCGTTAGTGTCCGCCGCGCGACGCCTTATCGAGATTCGGTCGGTCCTTGGTTCAACAACAAATAATAGCGAACGCGCCGCGGGAAATGCGGTACGCACCATGAGGCATGACAGCGAGCGGCTCGGTGCCTTCGCTAGCATCGGCGGCCTGTTCCTGATGGCGGGAATGGCGCTCATCGTGCTGTTCGAGCAATCCCGCCCGGTCATATTTTCCATCTACGTCTTCATGGTGGCGATCGTTCCGCCGCTTTCGGCCGCGGTGATCTACCTCGCCGAATCCGGCACCGTCGTTCGCCCGGCGATCCCCGGCGCGATCCTGGTCGGCGTCAGGGCGCTATTGCTGTGCTCCGTGATAACGCTGATCACGATCGTGCTGATGCACGGCTTCGTTGGGCCGCAATCTGTCGCGTCCTGGTTTCCCGCAGCCGTCTTCGTCGCGGCCGCCGCACTCATCGCCGTTCAATTCCGGCGCCGGTCGCTTCCGCCCAGCGAAGCCGCGGGCTTCCTCGACGCCCGCCTCATGGTCGCGGTCTCAGTCGCGGTCCTCG
>CAMDQY010000020.1 GCA_945906005.1 Novosphingobium sp. Chol11
GGAAACTGACCCGATGACAGACCAGCAGACCTCTGCGCCCGGCGCGATGAACCTTGCCGAGCTCGGTGCGCTGGCAGGCGCGATCCGCAGCGAAGTCGCCAAGGCTATAATCGGGCAGCAGGACATCGTCGAACATCTGCTGATCGCGCTGATGGCGCGCGGTCATGTGCTGCTCGAAGGCCCGCCAGGCACCGCCAAGACCTTTCTCGCGCAATGCTTCGCCGCCAGCCTCGGCCTCGATTTCGGCCGCATCCAGTTCACTCCGGACCTGATGCCGGGCGACATTCTCGGTTCCAACCTGTTCAACTTCCAGACAAGCCAGTTCACTCTGACGCGTGGACCCATTTTCTGCGACCTGTTGCTCGCAGACGAAATCAATCGCACTCCGCCCAAGACGCAGGCGGCACTGCTCGAAGCGATGCAGGAGCGACGCGTGACCCTTGATGGTAGGGCGTACCATCTGCCCGAGCACTTCATGGTTGTGGCGACGCAGAACCCGATCGAGAGCCAGGGCGTCTATCCTTTGCCCGAAGCCCAGCTTGATCGCTTTCTGTTTAAACTGTTGGTGCCCTATCCCAGCGAGGACGAAGAAGCGCGCATCGTTACCCGCTTTGGCGCGAATCGCGGCCTGCCTTCGCCTCACGAACTGGGCATTGCCACTGTCGCCAGTCCCGAGCTACTGGCAGCAGCGAGCGAGGCGGTGCACGGCGTCACCTTGTCCGAGGCGGTGACGCAATATGTCGTGCGGCTGGTGCGCGCGACGCGCGACAGCCCCGACCTTGCAGTTGGCGCAAGCCCGCGTTCGGCGGTGCTGCTCGCTGGCGCGGCGCGGGCGAGAGCCGCGCTCGACGGGCGCGACTATGTGCTGCCCGACGACGTCAAGGCGCTGGCAACGGCGGTGCTGCGCCACCGTCTTCTGCTCAGTCCGGCAGCCGAGATCGAGGGCAAGCAGGTCGAGGCGCTGGTCGCCGATCTCGTGACCCAGACCGAAGCGCCGCGTTAGGACCGCGCCTGTGCCGCGCCTTGCCAGCTTGATCGTGCCGACGCGCCGCGCCGCGGCGGTGCTGGCATTGGCTGCGCCAGTCGCGCTGGTGGTCGGAGCAACCGCGCCGGGAGCATGGATCGCTGCCCCGCTTCTTGGTCTTGCCTTGCTGGTGCTGATCGTAATCGACGCGGTGCTGGCGGGGCGTCTTACCAGTTTTGAATTCACCACTATTCCCGAAGCCGAGGTTGGCGAAGAATCCGGCTTGCAGGTCCGCGCCCAGTTCGGCGGAGGCTGGCGCAGCGCAGTCGGTTGCGCCTTGGCCACCGATCCGCGACTGTTTGCTGGCGGGACCACCAGCTTCGCGCTGCCGAGGCTGTCCGATGGCTCGGCGCAAGGCGCTGTCATGTTCGTGCCAAACCGGCGCGGGACTGCCCGCTTCGAGACATTATGGCTGCGCTGGACCGGACCGCTGGCCCTCGGCGCGCGGATGGTTCGCAAGCCTTTGGGGCAGGAAGTGCGGGTGTGGCCCAACATCGGTGCGGTGCGCAGTCCCGCCTTGCAGACCTTCCTGCGCGATGCTCAGTTCGGGCTGATTGCACGGCGGATGCGCGGCGAGGGCACCCAGTTCGAGGCATTGACCGACTATCAGCCTGGCATGGACCGCCGCCGCATCGACTGGAAAAGCTCGGCCCGCCACGTCCATCTCTATGCCAAAGAATACGAGACCGAGCGCAACAACCAGATCGTGTTCGCGATCGATTGCGGGCAGGCGATGTGCGAGCCGATCGACGGCATTCCGCGCATCGACCGCGCTGTTTCGGCCGCACTCGCCACTGCTTATGTCGCCCTGAGGACAGGCGATCGCGCTGCGATCTTCGGCTTTGCCGCAAGGCCTGAGGTAATGAGCCCGTTCGTCTCCTCGACCCGCGAGTTCTACCGCTTGCAACAGGCCGCCGCCGCGCTCGACTATCAAGCGCAGGAGCCCAACTTCACTCTCGCCATGGCGAGCCTGACCGCGCGGTTGCAGCGCCGCTCGCTGATCGTGGTGTTTTCGGATTTTACCGATCCCACCAGCGCCGAATTGATGCTCGAATCGATCGGTCGCCTTTCGCGCCGCCATCTCGTGCTGTTCGTGACTCTCGAGGATGCCGAGCTGCAAGGCATCGCCGATGCGCCGCCCGACGACATGCAGACGCTGGCGATGGCGGTGACGGCTGACTCGTTGCTGCGCCAGCGCGAACTGGTGCGACTGCGACTGCGCCAGGCGGGGGCCGACGTGCTCGAAGCGCCCTATGCCTCGGTCGGCACCCGGCTGATCGACGCCTACCTTGCGATCAAGCGCGCCGGGGCGATCGGATGAGCGGCGCGGCAAAGGAAAACGCGGCAATTGAGGCTGCGGCGCTGCGCTCGGACCGCTTCCGCTTCGAGCGCGAGGCCGACTGGAAGCGGCTCGACGCGATCGTTGCACGCATGGAGAAGGGCCAGCTTCGCCGCCTGTCCGACGAGGACGTGCAGGCGCTGCCAGTGCTCTATCGCACCGTCGCCTCAAGTCTTTCGGTGGCGCGCGAGATTTCGCTCGATGCTGCAACGCTCGCCTATCTCGAAGCGCTGGTGCAGCGCGCCTGGTTCGTGGTCTATGGCCCGCGCTCGTCGCTGGGTTCGTGGCTGCGCGCGTTCATCGGCGGCGGCTGGAGCGCATCGGTGCGCGCCATGTGGCTCGACGTTCTGATTGCGCTCGCGGTGATGGTGGCGGGCGTCGCAGCGGGCTGGATGCTGGTGGCGGGCGATCCCGACTGGTACGGCTCGCTCGTTCCCGGCGGCATGGCCGACACGCGCGTTCCCGGCGCGAGCCGCGAGGTGCTCATGCAATCGCTCGATGGCACAGACGGCAGCACGGGCCTTGCCGCTTTCGCCGCCTACCTGTTCAGCAACAACGCGCAGGTCTCGATCCTCGCTTTCGCGCTCGGCTTTGCGTTCGGCGTTCCGACTTTGATGCTGCTGGTGCAAAATACCGCCGGGCTCGGCGCGATGCTGTGGCTGTTCAACGGGCAGGGCCTGCTGCTCGAGTTCTCCGCCTGGCTTTCGGTCCATGGTACGACCGAGTTGCTCGCGATCCTCTTGGCAGGTGCATCGGGACTGCATATCGCCCGCTCGATGGCATTTCCGGGCCAGCTAGGCGCACTCGAGGCGGCGGGCGTTGCGGGAAGGCGCTCGGCCCAGGTGATGAGCGGCGTGGTGCTGATGCTGGTGGTCGCGGCAATGCTCGAAGGCTTTGCCCGGCAACTGGTGCCCGATCCAGCTGGGCGGCTAACCATCGGTCTGATCATGCTGGCGTTGTGGCTGGCCTATATCCTTGCAGTCGGACGAACCAGCCATGGGGCCGACAAGTGAGCGCGCCACCATCTAAACGGCTGCGCGGCTCTGGGCGTGACAGGGTGCTGATAACGCCTGAAGGCATAGTGCTGCCGATCACGCTTGCCAGCAAGGGAGCGCGGGCGGGCGCGCTGTTCATGGACCTTGCCTTCGTCACCTTGCTCCAGATCATCACCACGATCACACTCGCCTCGATCGCTTTCGGCGGGCTGTCTAAATTTGCCGAGGCAGGCGGCAACTCCGACGGTCTGGGCGCGATCGAATTCCTGTTCGTGATCTGGATGATTGCGATGTTCCTGTTCCGAAACGCCTATTTCCTGTTCTTCGAGCTGGGCCCGCGCGGCGCCACCCCCGGCAAGCGGATCGCGGGCATCCGCGTCGCCGCGCGCGCCAATGATTCTGGGGGCGGCCGGCTGTCGGTCGAGATGGTGATCGCGCGCAACCTGCTGCGCGACATCGAACTGTTCCTGCCGATCGTGTTCATCGCTTCAGCGGGAGAGGAAGGCAGCGGAGCAGCGGGACTTGCTGGAGCGGCCTGGTTCCTGGTGTTCGCGCTGTTCCCGTTCTGGACCAAGGACCGGTTGCGCGCGGGCGACATTGTTGCGGGGACATGGGTGGTCGAGCAGCCCAGGCGCAAGCTTGAAGCGATGATGTCGGCCGCGCAGGCGCAGGCACAGGCACAGGCACAGGCGGGCGCGGCGGAGGTGCAGCACGCGTTCCGCTTCACCGACGAAGAACTCGACGTTTACGGCGAATACGAACTCCAGACGCTCGAACGGGTGCTGCGCGAGAATCGCCGCGAGTCGCTCCAGAAGGTCCAGCAGACGATTGCCGGCAAGATCGACCGAACTGACGGGCAAGCGGAGGAGCGCGCTTTCCTCGACGCCTATTACACTCAGCTTCGCGCCCGGCTCGAAGCGCGAATGCGCATGGGGACGCGCAAGGCCGACAAGTTTTCGGGGAAGGTTTGAGCGGCACGATCCGCTCGCCAAGTCCCGAAAATCTTTGACTTTGCTATCCGCTGGCCTAGCCTCGTTGGTGCAGAGACAAGTCCTTCAGAACGCTGGAATGAGTCGGCGCACAGGGCTGTTTCTCGCAGGGTGCACGCAGGCAGAGCCGCCAACAAGGGGAAGCCTGATGATCAAGAACAGACTGATTATGGCCGCTGCGGCGGCAGGGATCGCATTTGCCACACCGCAAGCCGCAACAGCGCAATCCGCGTGGCCGATCGTCAACGGCGACTACGTCGAAGTCGGCATGATCAAGGTCGAGGACGGTCACGCACTCGATTACGCCAACTTCCTCGCCAGCCAGTGGCGCAAGTCCTCAGACTTCTCCAAGGCGCAAGGCTGGATCACCGACTACCAGATCTGGTACAATACTCATCCGCGCGATGGCGAAGGCGATATCTACCTCGTCACGTGGTTCCCGAAGATGGCCACACCCGCCGAGGATGAGGCGCGCGAGGCCGCTTATTCCAAACATATGGCGATGACCGAGGCCCAGATGCAGGCCGGGTCGGCGCAGCGAGCCGAATACCGCAAGAACGTTGGCTCGATGCTGTTCCGGGTGCAGAGCTTCCGCAAGTAATATAGTCGGCAAGGGGCGGGGGCGTTGAAAGCGCCCCTGCCAACCTGCGAGGACGGCTTGCTCGCAAGCCTTGAATAGCCATAAAGGTGTCATGCACCTGCGACCTGCCACGATTGACGATGCCCTGGCGCTCGGCACGTTTGGTCGCGATGCATTCGTCGCGACCTTCGGACATTGCTATGCCAAGGCGGACCTCGATCCGTTTCTTGAGCGCGTTTACGGCGAGGCTGGCGTACGCGGCGATCTCGCTGATCCGCTGATCCGCATCCAGCTTGCAGTCGATGAGGGCGGCAATGAGGGCGGCATAGCTGGCTTCTGCAAGATGAAGCTGAGTCCGGGCTGGTCGGAACACGCATTGGGCCGCAATCCGGTGCAGCTGATGCAGCTCTATGTCGATCCGGAGCGCACCGGCCAGGCGATCGGCGCAAGACTGATGGATTGGGCGCTGGACACGGCACGCGAGCACGGCGCCGACGAGGTCCAGCTTTCGGTCTGGAGCGAGAATTTCGGAGGACACCGGTTCTACGAACGTTATGGCTTTGCCAAGGTCGCCGACATCGACTTCTGGGTCACCAACCACCGCGACGAGGAGTTTCTGTTCGCGCTGATGTTGTAACGTTGCTCCACCGGCCGCGCGGGCCTATATACGCGCGCATGTCCTCGATCAGACCATGGCGCGATGTCGACCGCCGCAAGAGCCGCCAGATCATGGTCGGCAACGTGCCGGTGGGCGGCGATGCGCCGATCACCGTTCAGACCATGACCAACACGCTCACTTCGGACGCAAGGGCGACGATCGACCAGATCCGCCGCTGCGAGGATGCAGGGGCCGACCTGATCCGCGTCTCCTGCCCCGACGAGGCGAGCACCGCTGCCATGCCCGAAATCGTGCGCGCGGCGCGGATTCCGTTGATTGCCGATATCCATTTCCACTACAAACGCGCGCTCGAAGCAGCTGACGCTGGCGCAGCCTGCCTGCGGATCAATCCGGGCAATATCGGTTCGAGCGAACGCGTGGCCGAAGTGGTCCGCGCCGCCAAGGCCAATGGCTGCGCGATCCGGATCGGCGTCAATGCCGGCAGTCTCGAAAAGGATCTGCTGGAGAAATATGGCGAGCCTTGCCCCGAGGCGCTGGTCGAATCCGCGCTCGATCACATCAAGCTGCTGCAGGACCACGATTTCCACGAATACAAGGTGGCAGTGAAGGCGAGCGACGTGTTCCTTGCAGTCGCTGCCTACCAGCAACTGGCCGATGCGGTCGATTGCCCGCTGCACCTTGGCATCACCGAGGCAGGCGGGCTGATCGGCGGCACCGTCAAGAGCGCGATCGGCATGGGCAATCTGTTGTGGGCGGGGATCGGCGACACCATCCGCGTTTCTCTGTCCGCCGAGCCGGAAGAGGAAGTGCGCGTCGGCTTCGAGATCCTCAAGTCGCTGGGCCTGAGGACGCGCGGCGTGCGCGTGGTCTCCTGCCCGAGCTGCGCGCGACAGGGTTTCGATGTCATCCGCACGGTGCAGGCGCTGGAGGACCGGCTCTCACACATCAAGGCACCGCTCTCGCTCTCGGTGCTGGGCTGCGTGGTCAATGGCCCCGGCGAAGCGCGCGAGACCGACATCGGCATTACCGGCGGCGGCAATGGCAAGCACATGGTCTACCTTTCGGGGGTGACCGATCACCATGTCGAAAGCGCGGCGATGCTCGATCATATCGTTGCTCTGGTCGAGGCCAAGGCCGCCGAAATGGAGGCGCAGATGATCGATGCCGGGAACGCCGAAGCAGCGGAATGAAGGCGCTGCGGATCGCCGGCTGGGCATTGCTTGGTCTTGTCGCCGGTTTTGCAGCGGTGGCGGTGCTCGGCCTGCTGGTGATTCCCGGTGCGGGGCAGACAATGGCGGGCGCGAGATGTTCGTTTTCTTCGGGCTTGCTCCCATGGGCGCGCTGATCGGCGCAATTGCCGGTGTGGTGTTTGACCTGAAGCGCAAGCGACTACCTCCTGCCTGAGCGCCTTCACAAACACTTAACGCGCTGGCGTTAGCATTCCGGCAATGAAAGCTGGGCCAATATCCACTCTGATAGTCAGTGTCTTGCTCGTCGGATGGCTCGCACCCGGCCTGAAAACGGCGCGTGAACCCACTGCAGAAGAGCTTGCAAGCGCGGGCGCGCCCTCGTTTGCGCCGGGCCGCATCGATCTGGTTCACGATGAGCGATGGCAGGGCGGACAGGTGGTTCTGCCCCGCCAGAACGATGGCCATTTCTACACAGATGCGATGATCGATGGGGAGCGCGTGCGCATGCTGGTCGATACCGGCGCCAGCGCGGTCGTGCTCACCGGCGCGGACGCTGAGGCGCTTGGCTTCGCGTGGAACGAGGCCGATCTCAAGCCGATCGGTCGCGGTGCCAGCGGGACTGTTAACGGGTTGAAGGTGAAGATCGAGCGCATGGAAGTGGATGGCATCGAGGCGCAGGGTGTCGAAGCCGCGATCATCCCCGAAGGGCTCGATGTCTCGCTGCTCGGCCAGTCGTTCCTGTCGAAAGTGCAAAGCGTCCAGATCAACGGCGACGAGATGCGCTTAGGTAGTTGAGGACGCGCGCACGAAATCGGGCGCCCGGCCGAGCCAGAACAGCAGCACCGACGTGATCAGGAACAGCGGGATCGCCACTTCGATCGCTGTCACATAGCTGCCGGTCACATCGTAGCTGCGGTTGACGAGGAACGGACCGGTTGCCGTCGCCAGCGACCACAAGCCGCTCATCACGCCGAATATCGTACCATACCGCAAGGTGCCGAACTGCCTCGCGGTGACAAAAGCGATCACATCGACTTCGGAGCCAAGCGCTACGCCGATGATCATGGCGGCGACAATCGCGACAGGAACGCTCCCCGGCGATTGCAGCAGCAGCAGGCAACTCACCACGGGCAGCAGCACGATAAACCCGGCGATGATGTTGGGATTGAACCTGTCGAGCAGCACGCCCGTCACCAGCCTGCCCACAATCGAGGAAATGCCCGCCACTCCGGCTATTGCTGCCGCCTCGCCCCGGGTCATGCCGAACGAGGAGAGGATCGGGATCATGTTGGGCACCAGGCCGATCGCGGCCACGGTGAACAGGAAAGCGGCGAGACCGATCTTGTAGAAGGCGGGCGTGCGCAGCGCCTCTCGCGTGGTCAGACCGTATAGCTCGCGCTCAGGGGTGGTATCGATGGGCGCATCACTGCGCGGCATCTTCTTCTTGGCCAGAGCGCGGTCAGCCCCGCTGTGCAGGAAGAAGAACAGGATCGGAAACGCGATCAGCCCGATCGTGCCGCCGACAATCGGAAAGGCGAGACGCCAGCCATGCTCCGCGATCGCCCAAGTTGCGAGTGAGGGGGTGAAGGTCGAGGCGATACCGTTGCCGCACATTGCCACCGCGAAAGCGAGGCCTCGCTGCTTGTCGAAGGTGGAGGCGACCGCCGTGGTCCAGATCAGCGGCTTGATCGTGATGAAGGCGAAGGCGAGCATGAACCACAGGCCCCACCACACCCAGATGTTGCCGGTCGTAAGGCCTAGCGCGCCGAAGCCCATGGCGAACACGAGCGAGCCCGGAACGCCGAGGCGGCGCGGCCCCCATCGGTCCACCAGCATGCCGATCGGCGGGGACAGCAATGCCCCGACCAGCGTAATCATCGACATGCCGAGCGCGATGTCGCCCCGGCTCCAGCCAAACTCCGCCTCGAGCGGTTGGATCCAGGCACCGAACGTGAATGTGAATGTCGCGGACAGGCTGAACCCGGCCATGGCGGCGACAGCTACTTTCCATCCGTATGACCATTCGCCTCGCGCTCTACCGTTTGCTGACATTGCGGCCTCCCGGTCAGATTTGCGCAGGTTCGTCGAACGGCAGCGGCTTGCCGATGGTAAACAGCAGCAGCGAAACCAGGACGAAGGCGGGAATGGAAAGCTGGATCGCCAGCTCGTAGTTGCGGGTAAGATCATAGCTCAGGCTGATCAGCAGCGGTCCGACCGCCGTCGCCAATGTCCATCCTGAATTGATCAGGCTGAAGATCGTGCCAAAGCGCGCGGTGCCGAACTTCTCTGCGGCAAGGAAGGCGACGACATCCACTTCCGCGCCAAGCGCGAGCCCGAAGATCAGCACCGCCGCCGAGGCCATCAGCGCGCTGCCATCGACATTCAGCAGCAGCACGCAGCTTATCACCGGCAGCAACACGAGACTTCCCGCGATCACGCTCGAATTATATCGGTCGATCAGGTATCCGGTCGCGATCCGTCCGGTGAATGAGCCAATCCCGAGCAACCCGGCTATTCCTGCCGCTTCGGCCCGACCGAAGCCGAGCGAGCTCATCACCGGAACCATGTTCGAAACCATGCCAAGCACGAAGACGCTGAACAGGAAGGCCGCGAGGGCCAGCTTGATGAACTGCGGCGATCGCACTGCATCGCGCACGCTGGTCACCCCGGCAACTGCCGCTGCGGTTTCAGTGTCGGGCTGAGCCGATCCGCCGCGCACCATGTCCGCCTTGCTGTGAAATCCGAACCAGATCACCGGCAGCAGGACGATGCCGATCATCCCGCAGAACATTGGCACGGCCTGGCGCCAGCCATACGAATCCATTAGCCAGGTGGACAGGTTGGGCAGCACCAGCGCTGAAACTGCACTTCCGCACATCGCCACGGCTATGGCGAGCCCGCGCGACTTCTTGAAGCTCGATGCCGTGGCGAGGGTCCACACGGTCGGCGCGACACCCAGTCCGCCCGCAGAGATCACCAGCCACAGCGCCAGCCACAGGGCGTAATTGTCGGTTGCCAGCGAGAGAGTCGAAAACAGTACCAGCGTCAGGACTACGCCCGGCAATGCGACGCGGCGTGGCCCCCAGCGATCGAGCAGCACTCCGACGAACGGGCCAAGCAAGGCGCCCGTCAGTGTCGATACGGTCAGCCCGAGCATGATCTGCGCGCGGCTCCAGCCGAACTCCGCTTCGATCGGGGCTATGAGCGATCCGATTACGTAGAGCGCGATCGAGGCAATGGTCATTCCCGAAAGACATGACAGGGCGAGCGGCCAGCCCTTGCGCCATTCCTGACGCGCTTCGGCGTCGAACCCTAAACTCATGCGGCTTTCTCCGCTGGGGCGGCACCAATATCGAACTCGGGCGGTCGACCCAGGGAGAGCATCAGCACCGAAGTCATAACGAACAATGGAATCGCCAGCTCCAGCGCCAGTTCATAGCCTCCGGTGACGTCGTAGATGCGGTTGGCGAGCGTCGGGCCAAGGCCCGTGGCAATCGCCCACAGGCCCGAGATCACACCGAATATTGTTCCATAGGCAAGCGTGCCGAACTGGCGCGCGGCCATGAACGCCATGACATCGACTTCCGAGCCGAGCGAGACGCCGATGATCGCAACGGCGAGAACAGCGATCACGGTGCTGCCCGGCGCCGCGATCAGCAGCAGGCAGCTCGCGACAGGTATCAGCGTGACGACTGCGGCGACCACATTGGGATTCAGCCGGTCCAGCAGATAACCGGTAACGAGGCGTCCCATGATCGAAGCCAGGCCCGCGACGCCGGCAATGGCCGCAGCTTCGGTCCTTCCGAAGTCGAACGAGACCAGGATGGGCATCAGGTTGGGAATGATGCCAATGGCAGCCACCGTGAACAGGAACGCGGCCGTGGCAAGCTTCGCGAACTGCCACGACTGCATCGCCTGTTTCCAGCCCATGCCGTAAAGCGCTCGCACCTGTTGCGCAGGGGCACCCGCTTTTTGCGCGCGCTTTGCCTTGTCGGCCCCGCTGTGGAGGCCAAAAATGAGCAGGGGAATCACGATCGCGCCCATTGAAAGCGCAAGGAACGGATAGGCCCCGCGCCATCCGAACTGATCGATCGCCCAGGTCGAGGCCGAAGGACCGAACGCCGATGCAATGCCGCCGCCGCACAGCGCAATCGCGAGCGCAAGGCCGCGGTTGCGCTGAAACGTGGAGGCGACAGCCGTCGTCCAGACCAGCGGCTTGATGCCGATGATGGTGAACGACAAGAGGAACCATATGCCCCACCAGGTCCAGATATTGTCAGTGGTGAGCCCGAGGAGACCATAGGTCAGCGCGTAGGAAATCGCGCCTGGCAGACCGACCCGCCGCGGACCTAACTTGTCGACCACCCAACCCAGGAGCGGGGTAAGCAAGCCCGCAGTAATGGTGATGACCGAAAGGCCGATGGAGATCTGCGCGCGGCTCCAGCCGAATTCCTCCTCGATCGGCGCGATGAACGCCCCGAACGAGAAGGTGTAGAACGAGATCAGTGTAAAGCCGGCAAGGCTTGCAAGGACGACCGGCCAGCCGGTTTTCCACTCGCTATCGGCCAGTCCAACGCGCTCCATTTATCCTCCGGGATCGGACCCGTCGGCGGAGCGGGCCTTGTTGCTTGTGATTCTCCTTAGAGCATCGTTTGGAAAAGTGGGAACCGGTTTTGTCCTTCGGTCAGCTTTGCTTCCCGCACAAGCGATGCGATACGTGAAACTAGGCACGACGGAGCTGCGCTTGCCAAGCTTAGGCAATGCAATATGGTCAAGCAATGAGCGAGCCGAAAACCCGATGCAACGGACAGTGCCATTGCGGTGCAATGAAGTTCCGCGCCACGCTGACCGATGGTTTCAAGACCATTCGCCGCTGCACCTGTTCATTATGCCGGATGCGCGGTGCGGTGGCGGTGTCGGCAGATCTCGGCGGCGTCGAGATCATTGACGGGGCGGAAAATCTTGCCAGCTACCGTTTCAACACAGGCGAAGCGCAGCATTTCTTCTGCAAGAGCTGCGGCATCTATACGCATCACCAGCGCCGCTCCAACCCCAAACAATATGGCGTCAACGTCGCCTGCCTCGAAGGCGTGAGCCCGTTCGACTTTGCCGAAGTGCCAGTGCTCGACGGCGTCAACCATCCCAATGACAACGACGGCAGAGCAGACCGGGTCGGCACATTGCGATTTGACCCTTCAAACGACTGACGACGAGAGGAACCGCCATGACCTACCGCGTCATTCACTGCGGCAGCGGGGCGATGGGCAGGCTCGCCTTGCAGGGCATTCTCAATCATCCCGATCTCGAACTGGTCGGGCAATTCGTCTGGTCGCCCGAGAAGGTAGAGCAGGATTCAGGCGTGATCGCCGGGATGAAACCTTGCGGCGTCACCGCGACCGATGACTGGCACACGCTCTATGACCTGGGAGCGGATTGCCTGTGCGATTTTGGCCGCTCGATGCCGGGCGAACACGAGCGCTGGCTTGGCCATACACTGCCACTGCTGGAGCAGGGCACCAACGTCATTAATTTCTCCGCGTTCGAATTCGCCCATCTGCCGACAGCGCCTGCCGAGGACCGCGCCCGGATCGAGGCAGCTTGCGCGAAAGGTAATTCGAGCTTCTTCTTCACCACAGCTACCGGGGCCGCCAATGGCTGGGCCACTATCGCCTGCACTGGTGCGGCGGGTAAGACCGCGACCGGGACCACTGCCTGCCAGGCAACGCTGCGTCCGTGCCAGTTGATCTCCTCGGGAAGCGCCGACGATGTCGGCCAGCGCGGGATCTCGGTGTTGCTGGCCGCATTGGCATAGCGGCAATA
This sequence comes from Novosphingobium sp. Chol11, assembly GCA_945906005.1. GTDB lineage: Bacteria > Pseudomonadota > Alphaproteobacteria > Sphingomonadales > Sphingomonadaceae > Novosphingobium. The sequence goes on from CAMDQY010000020.1 coordinate 12,557, forward strand.
GACGATGCGATTCTGGCCCGGCTGGGCAGGCTCGGTCGCCAGCCGCGCGGCGATGAACTTGTTCCACTGCGAGGTCAGCTCGCGCGCGACCCCGCCGCTTGCCGTCTCGTTGTACATCACCCGCGTGAACAGCAGGTGCACCGGGCTGCGGACATCGCCTTGCCACAGCTCGATGCGAGCGTAGCAATCGGCTGCGACCGTGCCTCGCGGCGCGGCATCGCCGTGCTGCGGCCGTGCCACACCCGCAGACATGCCCCAAGCCAGGGCCAGCGCAACAAAAGCAAGTAGAAATTGCCGGATGTATCGAGACATGACGGACCCCGGATGGAGCATCGCGCGAGTATCGAGAGCGTTTGGCGAGAGTCAAGAAGCCATCGCACAGTCGACCGGTGCAAAAAAGGCTCGGTGGCGCGAACCACCGGGGCCTTTCGATTGTTTGGGGTAGAGGGCTTAATCTTCAGTTTCGCCTTCGACCTTGTCTTCTACCTTGTCCTTGTCCTTGTCCTCGTCGCTATCCTCGCTGACCGAGCCGTCATGGTCGGCGGCTTCGGGGTTGAGGTATTCAGCCGCATCGGCATCGAGGCCGTGCGTCTCGCCTTCCATGGTCGCCAGCGGATCGTCGCCGATCGCCGCTTCGGGACCCTGGGCGAGTTCAGCCGCGTGCTCTTCCTCCGCAGTCTTGGCGGCAATCAGAGCCTCCTGGATCGAGCGATACTGCGCGCGCAGCGCGGCATCGCGGCTGGATGCAGCGACTCGAACGCGGTTCACGCCCGCGCCGGTACCGGCGGGGATGAGACGGCCGACGATCACGTTTTCCTTGAGGCCGATCAGCGAGTCCTTCTTGCCTTCGAGCGCGGCCTGGGTGAGCACCCGGGTCGTCTCCTGGAACGAAGCTGCCGAGATGAACGAACGCGTCTGCAACGAGGCCTTGGTAATGCCGAGCAGGATCGGCTTGCCCTCGGCGGGCTTCTGGCCCTTCGTCAGCTTGGCGTTGTATTCGTTCATTTCCTCGAAATCGACCTGCTCGCCGGCCAGTAGCGTGGTATCGCCGCCGTCGGTGATCTCGACCTTCTGCAGCATCTGGCGAACGATTACCTCGATGTGCTTGTCGTTGATCCTCACGCCCTGAAGTCGATAGACTTCCTGGATTTCCGCGCAGAGATACTCAGCTAGTGCTTCCACGCCGAGCACTTCGAGGATGTCGTGCGGGTTGGGCGAGCCCGAGATCAGGTTGTCGCCCTTCTTGACCCAGTCGCCTTCCTGAACGTCGATGACCTTGGACTTGGGGATCAGGTACTCGACCGTATCGCCTTCCTCGGGCACGATCGCGATCTTGCGCTTCGCCTTGTAGTCGCGGACGAATTCGATCCGGCCGCTGATCTTGGCGATGATCGCGTTGTCCTTGGGAATACGCGCCTCGAACAGCTCGGCAACCCGCGGCAGACCGCCGGTGATGTCGCGTGTCTTGGCGGCTTCGCGGCTGGCGCGGGCGAGGATGTCGCCCGCCTGGACTTCCTGTCCGTCCTCGACCGAAATCGAGGTGCCGGGGGCGAGCATGTAGCGCGCGGCCTCGGTCTCGTCGCCGGCTTCGTTGAGCAGGGTCAGGCGCGGACGCAGGTCCTCCTTCTTGATGCGGCCCGACGATGACCGCACTTCGGTGACGACGCGCTGGGCGATGCCCGTCGCCTCGTCGACCTGCTCGGTCATGGTCCGCCCGTCGATCAGGTCCTGATACTTTACCACGCCCTTGGTTTCGGTGATGATCGGCAGCGAGAACGGATCCCACTCGGCAATACGGTCGCCTTCGGCGACCTTGCCGCCGTCCTTGTTGAGAAGCACGGTGCCATAGGGAACCTTATGGATCTCGCGCTCGTGGCCGTCATCGTCGATCACCACGATCTCGCCGTTGCGGGCGAGCGACAGCAGCCTGCCGCGCTTGTCCTTGATGGTCGGGATGTCACGATAGTTCACCGTGCCCGCGCAGGACGTTTCGAGATGGCTTGTCTCGTTGACCTGCGCCGCACCGCCGATGTGGAAGGTGCGCATGGTGAGCTGCGTGCCCGGCTCGCCGATCGATTGTGCGGCAATGACGCCAACCGCTTCGCCGATATTAACCGGGGTGCCGCGAGCGAGATCGCGTCCATAGCACTTTGCGCAGACGCCCTGTTCGGCTTCGCAGACCAGCGGCGAGCGAATGCGCGCTGCCTGGAGTCCGGCCTCTTCGATCGCCTTGACCGCCGATTCGTCGAGCAGGGTGCCGTCGGGAACGATCACATTGCCTTCCTTGTCGGCGATGTCCTCGGCCAAGGTGCGGCCAAGGATGCGCTCTGCGAGCGAGGCGATCACCGAACCACCCTGAACGATCGAGCGCATTTCCAGCGCGCGTTCGGTCTTGCAGTCCTCGACGACGACGACGCAATCCTGCGACACGTCGACGAGGCGGCGGGTCAGGTAGCCCGAGTTCGCGGTCTTGAGCGCGGTATCGGCCAAGCCCTTTCGCGCGCCGTGGGTCGAGTTGAAGTATTCAAGGACGGTCAGCCCCTCCTTGAAGTTCGAGATGATCGGCGTCTCGATGATTTCGCCCGACGGCTTGGCCATCAGGCCGCGCATCCCGGCGAGCTGCTTCATCTGCGCCGGCGAACCGCGCGCGCCCGAATGGCTCATCATGTAGATCGAGTTGATCGGCGCTTCGCGGCCGTTCTCGTCCTTGGGAGTAGCCCGGATCTCGTCCATCATGGCGTTCGCCACCTGGTCGCCGCAGCGGCTCCAGGCATCGATCACCTTGTTGTACTTTTCCTGCTGGGTGATCAGGCCGTCTTGATACTGCTGCTCATAATCGGCCACGAGGTCCTTGGTCTCGCCAACCAGCGCTTCCTTGGAATCGGGGATGATCATGTCGTCCTTGCCGAACGAGATGCCGGCCTTGAAGGCGTGCTTGAAGCCCAGCGACATGATCGCATCGGCAAACAGCACCGTGTCCTTCTGGCCGGTGTGGCGATAGACCTGATCGATGACGTCGCCGATTTCCTTCTTGGTGAGAAGGCGGTTGACGATTTCGTAGGGCACCTTGTGGCTGCGCGGCAGGCATTCGCTGATCAGCATCCGGCCTGGCGTGGTCTCGAAGCGCTGCATGGATTCCTTGCCATGCTCGTCGGTCTGCGGGACGCGGCTGATGATCTTCGAGTGCAGCGTTACCGCTCCAACCTCGAGCGCCTGATGCACTTCGGCCATGTCGGACAGCATCATGCCTTCGCCTGGCTCGCCTTCGCGGTCCATCGACAGGTAGTAGAGGCCCAGGACCATGTCCTGCGAAGGAACGATGATCGGCTTGCCGTTGGCGGGCGAAAGGATGTTGTTGGTGCTCATCATCAGCACGCGCGCTTCAAGCTGTGCTTCGAGGCTGAGCGGCACGTGGACCGCCATCTGGTCGCCGTCGAAGTCGGCATTGAAGGCCGAGCAGACCAGCGGGTGAAGCTGGATCGCCTTGCCCTCGATCAGCACAGGCTCGAACGCCTGGATGCCGAGACGGTGAAGCGTGGGCGCGCGGTTGAGAAGCACCGGATGCTCCCGGATCACCTCGTCGAGGATGTCCCAGACTTCCTTGCGCTCCTTCTCGACCCACTTCTTCGCCTGCTTCAAGGTCATCGACAGACCCTTGGCGTCGAGCCGGGCGTAGATGAATGGCTTGAACAGTTCGAGAGCCATCTTCTTGGGCAGGCCACACTGGTGCAGCTTGAGTTCTGGCCCGGTGACGATCACCGAACGGCCCGAATAATCGACGCGCTTGCCGAGCAAGTTCTGGCGGAAACGACCCTGCTTGCCCTTGAGCATGTCGCTGAGCGACTTCAGCGGGCGCTTGTTCGCGCCGGTGATGATCCGGCCGCGGCGACCGTTATCGAACAGAGCGTCGACAGCTTCCTGCAGCATGCGCTTCTCGTTACGCACGATGATGTCCGGCGCGCGCAGCTCGATCAGCCTCTTGAGGCGGTTGTTGCGGTTGATCACGCGGCGATAAAGGTCGTTGAGGTCCGAAGTTGCAAAGCGGCCGCCATCGAGTGGCACCAGTGGGCGCAGCTCGGGCGGGATCACCGGGATCACCTCGAGGATCATCCATTCGGGCTTGTTGCCCGAATCGATGAAGCTTTCGACGACTTTCAGCCGCTTGATGATCTTCTTGGGCTTGAGTTCGCTCTTGGTTGTCGCGAGCTCTTCGAGCAGGTCTTCCTTCTCCTGCTTGAGATCGAGGTCCATCAGCATGACCTTGACCGCTTCGGCACCGATCCCGGCAGAGAAGCTGTCCTCGCCATATTCATCCTGCGCGTCGAGCAGTTCGTCCTCGGTGAGGAGCTGGTACTTGTCGAGCGGGGTCAGGCCCGGCTCGATCACGACGTAGCTCTCGAAATAGAGGATGCGCTCAAGCTGCTTGAGCTGCATGTCGAGCAGCAGTCCGATGCGCGAAGGCAGCGACTTCAGGAACCAGATATGCGCAACCGGCGCGGCCAGCTCGATGTGGCCCATGCGCTCGCGGCGCACCTTGGTAACCGTGACCTCGACGCCGCACTTCTCGCACACAACGCCCTTGTACTTCATGCGCTTGTACTTGCCGCAAAGGCACTCGTAGTCCTTCACCGGACCGAAGATGCGCGCGCAGAAAAGGCCGTCACGTTCCGGCTTGAACGTGCGGTAGTTGATGGTCTCGGGCTTCTTGATCTCGCCGAACGACCAAGAGCGGATGCGCTCGGGGCTCGCGAGGCCGATCTGGATCTGGTCGAAGGTTTCGGGCTTCGCCATCTGGTTTGTGAACTTGGTCAGGTCATTCATCGTTCAATTCCCCGGTAAGGGTGAAATCATGGAGCGGAACACTGGGGCAGCGTGGCCGTAGCGGTCGCTGCCCTCGATCCCACTATTCCGCCGCCGCCAGCAAATCGCCGTCGTCATCGTCGGTGTTGGTCAGCGAGGTCAGCTCAACATTGAGGCCGAGCGAGCGCATTTCCTTGACGAGCACGTTGAAGCTCTCGGGAATGCCGGCCTCGAAGGTGTCGTCGCCCTTGACGATCGCCTCGTAGACCTTGGTGCGCCCGACCACGTCATCGGACTTCACCGTCAGCATTTCCTGCAAGGTGTAGGCAGCGCCGTAGGCCTGGAGCGCCCAGACCTCCATCTCGCCGAACCTCTGACCACCGAACTGCGCCTTGCCGCCCAGCGGTTGCTGGGTGACGAGCGAGTAGGGGCCGATCGAACGGGCGTGGATCTTGTCGTCGACCAAGTGGTGCAGCTTGAGCATGTAGATGATGCCCACGGTCACCTTGCGGTCGAACTTGTCACCCGTGCGCCCGTCGAACAGGTCAGACTGGCCCGAGGTATGAAGCCCGGCAAGGTCCAGCATCGCCGTCACATCGCTTTCGCGAGCGCCGTCGAACACCGGAGTTCCCATCGGTACGCCGGTGACGAGATTGCCCGCCAGCTCGATGATCGATTCAGCGTCACGCGATTCAATGTCGGCATGATACCGCTCGCCGTAGACGAACTTCAGCCGTTCCTTGACCGCTTCTGGCGGTGCGGCGGCTTCCGGGTTCGGGTTGGCATGGCGCCATTCCTCGAGCGCCTGCTTGACCTGCTGGCCAAGACCGCGCGCGGCCCAGCCAAGGTGGGTTTCGAAGATTTGCCCGACGTTCATGCGCGAAGGCACGCCGAGCGGATTGAGCACCACGTCGACCGGAGTTCCATCCTCCAGGAACGGCATGTCCTCGACCGGCAGGATGCGACTGATGACGCCCTTGTTGCCGTGACGGCCGGCCATCTTGTCGCCCGGCTGGAGCTTGCGCTTCACCGCGACGAACACCTTGACCATCTTGAGCACGCCCGGAGCGAGCTCGTCGCCGCGCTCCAGCTTCTCCTTTCGATCCTCGAACTTCTCCTGAATCGTCTTGATCGTCTCGTCGTATTGGGTCTTCACGGCTTCGAGCTGACCCTGAACCTTGTCGTCGGCGACGGCAAACTTCCACCACTCGTGCTTTTCGACTTCGGCGAGGCCCTCCTCGTCGATCGCAGCGCCTTTCTTGATGCCCGTGGGCCCGGCAGCTGCGACCTGGCCGATCAGCATTTCGCGCAAGCGATTATAGGTTGCGCGGTTGAGGATGCCGCGTTCGTCCTCGCGGTCCTTGGCGAGGCGTTCGATTTCCTCGTTCTGGATCGCGCGGGTACGGTCATCGATCTCGATGCCGTGGCGGTTGAACACCCGCACCTCGACGATCGTGCCCGAAACGCCCGGCGGCAGCCGCAGCGAAGTGTCGCGCACGTCACTGGCTTTTTCGCCGAAGATCGCGCGCAGCAGCTTTTCTTCCGGCGTCATCGGTGATTCGCCCTTGGGCGTGATCTTGCCGACGAGGATGTCGCCCGGATGCACTTCGGCTCCGATGTAGACGATGCCCGCTTCGTCGAGGCTGCGCAGGGCTTCCTCGCCGACATTGGGAATGTCGCGGGTGATATCCTCGGGCCCGAGCTTGGTATCACGGGCCATGACTTCGAATTCCTCGATGTGGATCGAGGTGAAGACGTCATCCTTCACGATGCGTTCGGAAATGAGGATCGAGTCCTCGTAGTTGTAGCCGTTCCACGGCATGAAGGCGACGAGGCTGTTGCGGCCCAGTGCCAGTTCACCAAGATCGGTCGAGGGGCCGTCGGCGATGATGTCGCCGGTTTCGACCACGTCGCCCACCTTCACCAGCGGACGCTGGTTGATGCAGGTGTTCTGGTTGGAACGCTGGAACTTCTGCAGGGTGTAGATGTCGACGCCCGACTTGCCCGGCTCAATATCGCCGGCTGCACGGATGACGATGCGGGTGGCGTCGACCTGGTCGATCACGCCGCCGCGTTGGGCAGCAATGGCAGCGCCAGAATCGCGCGCCACGGTCTCTTCCATGCCGGTGCCCACGAACGGCGCCTCTGCCTTGACCAGCGGCACTGCCTGACGCTGCATGTTCGAGCCCATCAGGGCGCGGTTGGCGTCATCGTTTTCGAGGAACGGGATCAGCGATGCCGCAACTGAAACCAGTTGCTTGGGCGAAACGTCCATCAGCGTCACGTTTTCGCGCGGTGCGAGCACGAACTCGCCGGCTTCGCGGGTGGAAACCAGCTCCTCGACGAAGCCGCCCGACTCGTCGAGCTCGGCCGACGCCTGGGCGACGGTATGTTTTTGCTCTTCCATCGCCGAGAGATAGACGACCTCGGCTGAGACCTTGCCGTCCTTGATGACGCGGTAGGGGGTTTCGATAAAGCCGTACTTGTTGACCCGAGCAAAGGTGGACAGCGAGTTGATCAGGCCGATGTTCGGCCCTTCGGGCGTTTCGATCGGGCAGATGCGGCCATAGTGCGTCGGGTGGACGTCGCGAACCTCGAAGCCCGCGCGTTCGCGGGTGAGGCCGCCGGGGCCGAGCGCCGAAACGCGACGCTTGTGCGTCACTTCGGACAGCGGGTTGGTCTGGTCCATGAATTGCGAAAGCTGGCTGGAGCCGAAGAACTCGCGCACCGCGGCGACCGCTGGCTTGGCGTTGATCAGATCGTTGGGCATTACCGTCGAGACGTCGACGCTGCTCATCCGTTCCTTGACCGCGCGCTCCATGCGAAGCAGGCCGACACGGTACTGGTTTTCAAGCAGCTCGCCGACCGAGCGAACACGTCGGTTGCCGAGGTTATCGATGTCGTCGATTTCGCCCTTGCCGTCCTTGAGGTTGACGAGTTCCTTGACCACGGCGAGGATGTCGTCGGTCCTGAGCGTGGTAACGGTGTCCTCGACTTCGAGGCCGAGCCGCATGTTGAGCTTGACCCGGCCCACGGCCGACAGGTCGTAGCGGTCGCCATCGAAGAACAGGCCTTCGAACAGGGCTTCGGCGGTTTCCTTCGTCGGCGGTTCGCCGGGGCGCATCACCTTGTAGATCGCCTCCAGACCCATGTCGCGGTTCTCGGCCTTATCGACCTGCAGCGTGTTGCGGATCCAGGGACCGGTATTGACGTCGTCGATGTCGAGCAGGTCGAGCTGGTCGATCCCCGCCTTGTCGAGCGCTTCGAGGTTTTCCGGCGATACTTCTTCGCCCGCTTCGACCCAGATGCGACCGGTTTTTTCGTCGATCATGTCGCGTGCAGCAAAGCGCCCGAAGATTTCCTCTGTCGGGATCAGCAGTTCCTTGAGGCCGTCCTTTTCCGCCTTGTTGGCGGCGCGGGGGCTAATCTTCTGGGCCGCCGGGAACACGACTTCGCCGGTCTTGGCGTCGACGATGTCATAGGCCGGCTTGACGCCGCGCCATTGGTCGGGCGTGAAAGGACGCAGCCAGCCGCCGCCTTCGATATCGCCGGCGCCGCGCTTCCAGGTCACGGCCTCGTAGAAATAGTCGAGGATTTGCTCGCTATCGAGGCCCAGCGCAAAGAGCAGCGCGGTGACCGGCAGCTTGCGCTTGCGGTCGATGCGGACGTTGACAATGTCCTTGGCATCGAATTCGAAATCGAGCCACGAGCCGCGATAGGGGATGACGCGGGCAGCGAACAGGAACTTGCCCGAAGAGTGCGTCTTGCCGCGGTCGTGATCGAATAGCACGCCCGGCGAACGGTGCATCTGCGAAACGATCACGCGCTCGGTGCCGTTGATGATGAAGGTGCCGTTTTCGGTCATGAGCGGCATGTCGCCCATGTAGACATCCTGCTCCTTGATATCGAGGACCGATCGGGTCTCGGTCTCGGCATCCACCTCGAACACGATCAGGCGAAGTGTCACCTTCATCGGCGCGGCATAGGTGATGCCCCGCTGGCGACACTCAGTGGTGTCGTACTTGGGATCTTCGAGCTCGTAATGGACGAAGTCGAGTTCGCTGGTGCCCGCGAAGTCGCGGATCGGGAATACCGAGCCCAGCGTCTTTTCAAGGCCGGAAACATAACCAGTCGTCTTGTCGGAGCGCAGGAACTGTTCGTAGCTCTCGCGCTGGACCTCGATCAGGTTGGGCATAGAGACGACTTCGTGGATGTCGCCGAAAATCTTGCGGATGCGCTTCTTGGCCGAAGAACGGGTGACGCTGGCAGGCTTGGTCGCCATGGGGGATCGTGCCTCTTCAAAAATCTACGCCGAGTTCCTGGCGGGACCCGGCCGGTTCGCTGCACACGGGAGAGAGCCATCACAAGCAACAAATGGCCACAAGCGCACGCTTTCCTATGTGGAAAACTACGACACACAGCCACGTTGCGTCAGATGGAAAATCCGCCAGTTCCTTCCGTGGCATGTCCCCGCGCACGGACAGCCTTGCTCGAACTGATGGATTGGAGGCAGCCACATAGTCACGCTATCGCTGGCTGTCAAATCTACGCATGTCGGCGTCTGACCTTGTCCTCGTCCAGCGTCTCCCTTGGCGTGGTGACTATGCCGCCAGGCTGATCTGTCCGGCAAGCCATTTCTGTTCGAAAGCCATCGGGCTGGTATAACCCAGCGTCGAATGCAGCCGTCTGTGGTTATAGAAGGCAAGCCAG
>CAMDQY010000021.1 GCA_945906005.1 Novosphingobium sp. Chol11
CGATGCTCTATTTCCTGTGGGATCTTGGCCTTACCATCGGCCATTCAAGCCGCTCGCTCGACGAAATGGTCAAGCAGTGCAAGGCCGACCTGACGATCCGCACCGCAATGCTCGAAGGCCGTTATGTCTGGGGCGATCAGGCGCTCTACGCCGAAGCGTACCGGCGATTCTGGTCAGAAGTGGTCTCCGGCTCGGAGCGTCAATATGTCGCCGAAAAGCTTGCCGAGCGAGACGAGCGGCACAGGCGCATGGGCGATAGCCGCTATGTCGTCGAACCCAACGTCAAGGAGGGCAAGGGTTCGCTGCGCGACCTGCACACGCTGTTCTGGATCGGCAAATATATCCACAAAGTGCGCTATCCGCGCGAATTGGTCGATGTCGGCCTGCTGACACGCAGCGAATATGCCTCGTTCCGCCGTGCAGAGAACTTCTTCTGGGCGGTACGCTGCCACCTTCACGACATCACCGGGCGGGCAGAAGACCGCCTGACCTTCGACCTGCAACGCGAAGTGGCGGCCCGGATGCTCTATTCCGACACCCGCACCGGCAAACGTGCGGTCGAACGCTTCATGCAGTTCTTTTTCCTCCAGGCCAAAGTCGTTGGCACGCTCACCGGGGTGTTCCTCGCACAGCTCGACGAACAGTTCGGTGCGAACAAGCCGCGCGGACTGCTGGCCGGTTTCCGCGCCAAGCCGCGCAAGCTCAAGGGCTATTCGATTTTCGGCGGGCGGATCAGCGCGCCTGGCGCCGACTGGTTCGAAAAGGACCCGGTACGGCTGATCGCAATCTTTGCTCTGGCCGACCGCGAGGGTCTCTCGGTTCATCCCGAAACGATGCGGCAGATCACCCGCGACGCGCGACTTATCAAAAGCGAAGTGCGAAAGGATCCGCGCGCGAACGAGCTTTTCCTGGAGTTGCTGACCAGCCGCAACGATGCCGAAGGCAGCCTTCGCACGCTGAACGAGGCGGGAGTGTTCGGCCGCTTCATGCCCGAGTTCGGGCGCGTCAATGCGCAGATGCAGTTCGACATGTACCACCACTACACGGTCGACGAACACACGATCCGCGCCATCGGCCTGCTTGCGAAAATCGAGAAGGGCGAACTGCGCGAGGATCATCCGCTCGCCAGCGAGATCATTCACAAGGTTCAGTCACGTCGGGCTCTCTACGCTTCGGTACTGTTTCACGACATCGCCAAGGGCCAGGGCGGCGATCATTCCGCACTTGGCGCAGAGATCGCCCTACGGCTTTGCCCGCGCATGGGCTTTGACGAGGACGAGACCGAGCTGGTCGCCTGGCTGGTGCGCCAACACCTGTTGCTGTCCTCGACCGCCCAGAAGCGCGACATTTCCGATACCAAGACAATCACCGATTTCGTCGGTCTGGTGCAATCGATCGACCGGTTGCGCCAACTTACCTGCCTCACCATCGTCGATATCCGCGCGGTCGGCCCCGGTACCTGGAACAGCTGGAAGCGCCAGCTCATCACCGAACTTTACGCTGCCGCCGAGGAGCGCCTGAGGCTGGGCCATGCCGAATTCGGGCGCGAAAATCGGGTAGCCGCCAAGAAAGAGGCGGCCAGTGGGCAACTGGGCAATAAGGCTGAGCTGGTCGGTTCAATCGGCAGTCAGATGCCCGATTCCTACTGGATCGCCGAATCCGATGACGTGATCGCCCTCAATCTGGTTCAGCTTGCCAAGGCACATGGCGAGGGTACCGCGCTGTCGATCCACAGCGAATTCTATGCAGCGCGCGGCGCGACGCTGGTGACGGTGATCGCGCGCGACCATCCCGGCCTGTTCTATCGCATTGCCGGCGGCATCCACCTTGCCGGTGGCAATATCATCGATGCGCGCATTCACACCTCGAAGCAGGGCTACGCAGTCGACAATTTCCTGGTGCAGGATCCGCTCGGTCGCCCGTTCATGGAGAAGGACCAGCTCGCCCGGCTCGAAACCTCGATCGACAACGCGCTCGCCAACCGGTTCGAGCTCCTTCCGCAGTTGGTCGCCAAGCCCCATGCGCGCCCGCGCGCCGATGCCTTCGACGTGAGGCAGCGCGTGATCTTCGATAACGAGGCGTCGAACCGCTATACCGTGATCGAGGTCAACGCGCGCGACCGTCCGGCGTTGCTAAACCGGCTGGCGCGAACGCTGTTCGAGGCCGGTCTGATGGTCCAGTCGGCGCATATCGCCACTTATGGCGAGCGAGCTGCCGATACCTTCTATGTTACCGATGCGCTGGGCGACAAGGTGACCTCGACGCGCCGCCTCCAGGACATCGAGAAGGCGCTGCTCAATGCCGCGACCGAGAATCAAGTGCCGGCGAAGGGTAGGAAGGCAGCAGTGCCCGCGGCTTAACGTGCGGCGGCGTGCAGCCGGGCCAGCGCCTCGTCCCGGCCGATCAGCGGCAGCAGCATGGCCATTTCCGGGCCATGATCGCGGCCGGTGAGAGCCTGGCGCAAAGGCTGGAACAGCTCCTTGCCCTTGCGGCCCGAAGCCTGCTTGAGAGCATCGGTAAGTTCGCGCCAAGTGTGGTCGCTCCAGACCAGTCCTGCCAGCGTTTCTGAAGCCAGCGCCAGGAATGCGCGCGCCTCGTCATCTATGGCGGGCGGCGCGATAGGACCGGTCACGACCTGCCACCAGTCCGCCGCCTCGCCCACATGCGCAAGGTTGGGGCGGATCGCCAGCCATGCCGCTTCGTCCATGCCGTGTGGCAAGCGCGGAGCGGCCTCTGCAAATGGCACCGCGTGAACCACGGCAGCATTCACGCGGTGGAGGTCTTCCTCGTCGAAGCGGGCGGGCGCGCGTCCGAAGCGCGACAGGTCGAAATTCGCGGCGAGCGCTCCAGCATCGAGCGAGGCATCGACCGGATCGGCAGTGCCCAGCCGCGCCAGCAGCGCGACCAGTGCGGCAGGTTCGATCCCCGCCTCGCGCAGCGCATCGAGCCCAAGCGAGCCGAGCCGCTTCGACAGCTTGCCTTCGGACCCGACCAGCAGTGCCTCGTGCGCGAAACACGGCGGCTCGCTGCCGAGAGCGCCGAACATCTGCATCTGCGTCGCGGTATTGGAGACGTGGTCCTCGCCGCGCAGCACGTCGGTAATATGCATGGCAATGTCGTCGATCACCGAGGGCAGCATGTAGAGCCACGAGCCATCGGCGCGGCGCACGACTGGGTCGGACATCTGCGCCGGATCGAAATGCTGCGGCCCCCTGATGCCGTCGTCCCATTCGATCGGCGTGTCGCGGTCGAGCAGAAAACGCCAGTGCGGTCTTTCGCCTGCTTCTGCCTTTTCCTCATGATCGCTTTCGCCAAGATTGAGCGCCGCCCGGTCATATATCGGCGGCAGGCCGCGCCCCAATTGCACCTTGCGCTTGAGTTCGAGCTCCTGCGGCGTCTCGTAGCAGCGATAGACGCGGCCCGCCGCGACCAGTTTGGCAAATTCGCGCTCGTACAGATCGAAGCGCGCCGACTGGCGCTCCTCCCCGTCGGGCGCGATACCAAGCCATGCAAGATCCGCGCGGATCGCCTCAACAAAGAGCTCGCGGCTGCGCTCCTTGTCGGTGTCATCGATGCGCAGCAGGAAGCCCCCACCACCATGCTTTGCCAGCAGCCAATTGTGCAGCGCGGTGCGCAGATTGCCGACATGCAGCCTACCCGTCGGCGACGGGGCGAAGCGGGTGACGATGCTCATACCGGGTCAGCCCGAGCGGAACGAATGCGTGATCGGATAGCGCCGGTCGCGGCCGAAATTGCGGCTGGTGAGCTTGACCCCCGGAGGTGCCTGCCGGCGCTTGTATTCGGCGAGGTGCAGCAGCCGCTCGATCCGAGCCACGGTCTCGCGCTCGAACCCGTCGGTGACCAGTTGCTCGACGCTCTTTTCGTGTTCGATCAACCCCATCAGGATGGGATCGAGCACCTCGTAGGGCGGCAGCGAATCGCTGTCCTTCTGGTCGGGGCGAAGTTCTGCGCTCGGCGGCTTGGCGATGATGTTGTCGGGGATCACCTTGGCCGCAGGTCCGAGCCCGGTGCGCGGAACGTGCTCGTTGCGCCAGCGGCAGACGTCGAACACGGTGAGCTTGTAGGCGTCTTTCAATGGGTTGTAGCCGCCCGCCATGTCGCCATAGATCGTCGCATAGCCGACGCTCATCTCGCTCTTGTTACCGGTGGTCACCAGCATCGGGCCGAACTTGTTCGACAGCGCCATCAAGGTGACTCCGCGGATGCGCGATTGCAGGTTCTCCTCGGTGATATCGACCGCCTGGTCGGCGAAATCCTCGGCCAGCATGGCGTCGAAGCCCGCGACCGCGGGCTGGATCGGGATCGTCGAATAGCGGCAGCCCAGCGCCTTGGCGCAGGCCAGTGCATCGTCGAGACTTTCCTGACCGGTGAAGCGGCTCGGCAGCATCACGCACCACACCCGCTCCGGCCCCAGCGCATCAACCGCGATGGCTGCACAGGCAGCGCTGTCGATGCCGCCCGACAGGCCGAGCACGACGCCGGGAAAGCCGTTTCGGTTCACATAGTCGCGCAGGCCCATGACCATCGCGCTGTAGATTTCCTCCGGACCTTCGGCGAGTGGTGCGATCTCGCCCCGGTCGCAGCGCCAGCCTTGCGCGGTCTTGGTCCATTTGGTAGTGACTTCCTGCTCTTCCCAGTCCTTCATCTGGACCGCGAGCGAGCCGTCTGAATTGACCACGAAGCTGGCGCCATCGAACACCAGTTCGTCCTGCCCGCCGACGCGGTTCAGGAAGGCGAGCGGCAGGCCGGTATCGGCGGCCCGGCGCTTGGCAACGCCTTCGATGCGCAGCGCGTCCTTGTTGATCTCGTAGGGGCTGCCGTTGATCGATATTAGGATCTCGGCGTCGAAATCGGCGAGATGGCGGCAAACGTCGGGCTGCCAGATGTCCTCGCAGATCGGCAAGCCGATCATCACGCCCTTGAATACGATCGGTTCGGGCAAGGGGCCGGGCCGAAAAACGCGCGGCTCGTCGAACACGCCGTAATTGGGCAGCTCGTGCTTGAGCCGCACGGCCACGATCTTTCCCTTTTCGAGCAGCGCGACACCATTGTGCAACTCGCCGTCGAGCACGAACACCGAGCCGACCAACATGGCTGGTCCTTGCGTGCGGCCGGTTTCCTTGGCGAGGTTGTCGAGTTCGGCAACCGCACGCTCGATCAGCGCAGGCTTGAGCACCAGGTCCTCGGGCGGATAGCCGATGAGGTGCAGTTCGGGAAAGACGATGAGGTCGCTGTCCCTGGCGCGTTCGCGCGCGGCGAGCATTTTTGCAGCGTTGCCGGCGATGTCGCCAACCGTCTGGTTAAGCTGGCAAAGCGTGATCTTGAGCGTATCGGGCATGGCGGACCAATGCCGCCTCGACACATGTCATGCAAACAAAAACCCTCCGTTGCGGGAGGGTTCGACACGCGATCCGGTTGTTAAACCGCACGCGTTGCAAGTAAAAGGGGTGCAAGACTCGTACGGCCCCGCACCCCCATTACGATGATCGGCTCGATTACTCTGCCGGAGCTTCCGCTGCGGGAGCTGCCTCGGGGGCAGCCGCATCGGCGGCGGGGGCTTCAGTAGCGGCACCTTCGGCGGTGGCGCCTTCTTCAGCCATTGCATCCTCGGCGGGAGCTTCCGTGGCGACAGCCTCTTCGGCCATGGCTTCGGTGTCTTCAGCCTGTGCGTCTTCGGTGGCTTCCTTGGCGTCGCCGCAGGCAACAAGAGCCAGAGCGGCTGCTGAAGTGAAAGCAGCGTAAGCGAACTTCTTCATATAAATCCCCTTGCATTGTGCAATGCACGCCTTGGTTGCGTGCACCTTCCCTACAGGCGAACCTGCAGGCCATTTCTAGACGACTGTGCGATACAAGGCAATTACGGAGATTCGCGGCCTGTCGCATTCGCCCCCCGCTCCGGGTTGCATGCATATAAAGAAATCTTTATATGCTAACTGTTATGCGGATCGAAGCCACCTTGCGCGCCCTGTCGGACCTTACCCGGCTGCGCATCATGCGCCTGCTGGCTCACATGGAGCTGGCAGTGGGCGAACTCGCGCAAGTACTCGGTCAAAGCCAGCCACGCGTCTCGCGCCACGTTCGCATCCTGTGCGATGCGGGCCTTGCCGAGCGGCGCAAGGAGGGTAGCTGGGTGTTCCTGCGCAATGCGATCGGTGAAGGTCTGGCCCCGCCACTGGGCGATGCGGCAGCTCGCTTGCTCGCCATCGCCGAAGACGAGGACAGCACCTTCGCTGCCCGCTGCGCCGAGGATCGCCGGCACCTCGCCGCGATTCGAGCTGAGCGTTCCACCAAGGCCGACGCCTGGTTCTCGCGCCATGCCGAGGAGTGGGACACACTTCGCCTGCTGCATTGCCCCGACGAGCCGGTCGAGGCGGCTCTGGCGCAGGCGTTAGGCGTGAGCACCGATAAAATCACGCTTGGCAATCTGCTCGATGTCGGCACCGGCACTGGCCGCATAGCCGAGCTGTTCGCGGCCCATGCCAGCCACGTCACCGCGCTCGATCGCAGCCCGGAAATGCTTCAGGTCGCCCGCGCCCGGCTGCAGAAATTTCCCGCAGGGCTCGTCGATCTGGTGCAAGGCGACTTTTCCGCGCTGCCGTTTGCCGATGGCACATTCGATACCGTGCTGTTCCATCAGGTCCTACACTATGCGCTGGATCCCGGCGCGGTACTTGCCGAGGCGGCGCGCATCACTGCGCCCGGCGGCACCCTGGCGCTCGTCGACTTCGCAGCGCACGATCGCGAGGAACTGCGCGAACGCCATGCCCATGCCCGTCTCGGCTTTTCCGACGAGCAAATGCTCTCGCTGCTCAGCGATGCGGGCTTCGACAGCCGCCCGGCGATTGCGCTTTCGGGCACACCGCTTACCGTGAAGATATGGACGGCCGGGAGGAACGCGGCCAACAGCACCAAGCCGCAGATTGCGGCAAGCAGGAGCGGCGCGAGGTCATGACTATATCGCCAGACGCTGCGCATCAGGAGCGAATCGCGCGCGAATCGCCGCTGTTCGCAACCCTGCCCGGCGACATCGACGTGTCATTCGAATTCTTCCCGCCCAAGACGGAGAAGATGAACGAGCAACTTTGGGAAGCGATCGAAACACTCGTCCCGCTGGGCCCTCGGTTCGTTTCGGTGACCTATGGCGCGGGCGGCTCGACCCGCGAACGCACCCACGGCACGGTGGCGCGCATCCAGCGCGAAACCCCGCTGGAGGCCGCAGCCCATCTCACCTGCGTCGAGGCGACCAAGGAGGAGATTGCCGAAGTCGCGGAAGATTACTGGAACGCCGGAGTCCGCCACATCGTCGCGCTGCGCGGCGACCCGCCCGAGGCTGGCAAGCCTTACGCAGGTCATCCGGGCGGTTACGAGAACGCTGCCGCGCTGGTCGCGGGCCTGCGCGCGCTGCACCCATTCGAGATTTCGGTCGCGGCCTATCCCGAATGTCATCCCGATTCGCCCAGCGCCGAGGCCGATCTCGACAACCTCAAGCGCAAGATCGATGCCGGAGCGAGCCGCGCGATCACCCAATTCTTCTTCGAGCCGGAGACATTTTTCCGGTTTCGCGACGATGCGGCCGCTGCAGGGATCGATGCCGAGATCGTCCCCGGAATCATGCCGGTGATGAGCTTTGCCGCCGTCGCCCGCATGTCGGCGATGTGCGGTGCCGAGGTGCCAAGCTGGATGGAGACCCTGTTCGAAGGCCTCGACGACAAGCCTTCCGCGCGCCAACTCGTCTCGGCCGCCGTTGCATCCCGGCTGTGCCACAAGCTCTACATGGGCGGTGTGCGCCAGTTCCATTTCTACACGCTCAACCGGGCGGAGCTCGCCTATGCGATCTGCCACCTGCTGGGCGTGAGACCCAAGGAGTTCGTCCAGTGAACGCCGAAGCAGAGTTCCGCGCCCGTGCCGCGCAGCGCGTGCTGATCTTCGACGGAGCCTATGGCACGTCGATCCAGAAATATGGCCTCAAGGAAGCCGACTATCGCGGCGATCTCGAGCTGCCGTTGGACCAGAAGGGTAACAACGACC
Organism: Novosphingobium sp. Chol11; assembly: GCA_945906005.1. Classification (GTDB taxonomy): domain Bacteria; phylum Pseudomonadota; class Alphaproteobacteria; order Sphingomonadales; family Sphingomonadaceae; genus Novosphingobium. The sequence continues at coordinate 8,050 of CAMDQY010000021.1, forward strand.
TGCTGTGCCTGACCCGTCCCGATGTGATTCGGGAAATCCACAGCGCCTATCTCGATGCCGGTGCCGACATGATCGAGACCAATACCTTCTCCTCGACCACGATCGCCATGGCCGACTATGGCTGCGAACATCTGGTGCGCGATCTCAACCTTGCCGCCGCGCATCTGGCGCGCGAGGCCTGCCAGGCTGCCGAAGCAAAGGATGGCAAGCGCCGCTTCGTGGCGGGTTCGATTGGCCCCACCAACAAGACACTGTCGATCTCGCCGCAGGTCAACGATCCGGGCTTCCGCGAGGTCGATTTCGACACGCTCAAGGCAACCTACCGCGAGCAGTGCGACGCGCTGATAGAGGGTGGGGTCGATTTCCTGCTGATCGAGACCTGCTTCGACACGCTCAATGCCAAGGCGGCGGGCATGGGGGCGCGCGAAGCCGAGGCCGCATCGGACCGAGACGTGCCGGTGATGCTCTCCTTCACCATCACCGACATGAGCGGGCGCAACCTTTCGGGCCACACGATCATGGCCTTCTGGTATTCGGTGCGGCACCTGAAACCGCTGACCATCGGGGCGAACTGCGCGTTCGGGGCGGACAAGATGCGCCCCTATCTGGCGGAGCTGGCCAAGGACAGCGACACCCTGATCATGGCGTTTCCCAACGCGGGCCTGCCCAACGCACTGGGCCAGTACGACGAGCTTCCCGAGAAGACCGGCGCGCTGATCCGCGAATGGACCGATGCGGGCCTCGTCAACATCGTCGGCGGCTGCTGCGGCACCAGCCCGGCGCACATCGCCGCGATTGCCAAGGCTGTGGCGGATGCGAAGCCGCGCGCGATCCCGTCGCTGGAAGCGAAAACGCGTCTCTCGGGGCTCGAACCGTTCGTCATGGCAGCCTAGCCCCAGCCACCGGAAAACCAAACTTGAACCAGATTGCATCAACCCGCTTCGTCAACATCGGCGAGCGCACCAACGTCACCGGCTCGGCCGCGTTCAAGAAGCTGATCCTTTCGGGCGACTATGCGCGCGCAGTCGAAGTCGCGCGCCAGCAGGTCGAGAACGGCGCGCAGATCATCGACGTCAACATGGACGAGGGCCTGCTCGATTCAGTCGAGGCGATGACCCGCTTCCTCAAGCTGATCACCGCCGAGCCGGACATTTCGCGCGTGCCGGTGATGATAGATTCGTCGAAGTGGAGCGTCATCGAAGCGGGCCTGAAGTGCGTTTCGGGCAAGCCGATCGTCAATTCGATTTCGATGAAGGAGGGCGAGGAAGCGTTCCTCGACCACGCCCGCAAATGCATGGCCTATGGCGCGGCAGCGGTAGTCATGGCGTTCGACGAAACGGGGCAGGCCGATAGCAAAGAGCGCAAGGTCACGATCTGCAAGCGCGCCTATGACCTGCTCACCGGCATCGGGTTTCCTCCCGAGGACATCATCTTCGACGCCAACATCTTCGCGGTTGCCACCGGGATCGAGGAGCATGACCGCTACGCGCTCGATTTCATCGAGGCGGTGGCCGAGCTGCGGGTGCTGTGCCCGCATGCGCATTTCTCGGGCGGGTTGTCCAACCTGTCGTTCAGCTTTCGCGGCAACGAGACGGTGCGCCGCGCCATGCATTCGGTGTTCCTGTTCCACGCGATTCCCGCCGGTCTCGACATGGCGATCGTCAATGCGGGGCAACTCGACATCTACGACCAGATCGAGCCGGGCCTGCGCGAAGCCTGCGAGGATGTGGTGCTCAACCGCAAGCCCAAAACTGGCGACCTGTCCGCCACCGAGCGGCTGATCGCACTGGCCGAGCAATACAAGGGCATGTCGGTCGAGGAGGAAAAGGCCGCCGAGGAATGGCGCGGCTGGGAAGTGCGCAAGCGGCTTGAACACGCGCTGGTCAAGGGCATCGACGCGCATATCGTCGACGACACCGAGGAAATGCGCGGCGAGATCGCGCTGGCCGGAGGCAGGCCGATCGAGGTGATCGAAGGCCCGCTGATGGACGGCATGAACGTGGTCGGCGACCTGTTCGGTTCGGGCAAGATGTTCCTGCCGCAAGTGGTCAAATCGGCGCGCGTGATGAAAAAGGCAGTCGCGCACCTCATCCCCTATATCGAGGCGGAAAAGCAGCCGGGCGCGCGCGCCAAGGGCCGCATCGTCATGGCGACGGTCAAGGGCGACGTCCACGATATCGGCAAAAACATCGTCGGCGTCGTGCTCCAGTGCAATGGCTACGAGGTGATCGATCTTGGCGTAATGGTGCCGTGGGCGAGGATCCTCGAAGCCGCCAACGAGAATGACGCGGACATGATCGGCCTGTCGGGCCTGATCACGCCTTCACTGGACGAGATGGTGACGGTGGCCGAGGAAATGCAGCGCGCCGGTTTCACCATGCCGCTGCTGATCGGCGGGGCGACCACCAGCAAGGTGCATACCGCGCTCAGGATCGATCCGGCTTACGAAGGTCCGGTGATCTATGTGCTCGATGCGAGCCGCGCGGTCGGCGTCGCTTCGCAACTGCTGTCCGACACGCAGGCACAAGGATTTATCACCGCGACTTCCGACGAATACGTGAAAGTTCGCGAGGCGCGCGAGGGCAAGGGCCAGTCGGAACTGCTACCGCTTGCCGAGGCACGCGCCAACGGCTTCGTCGCCGATTTGGCCGACAAGCCGTCGCCGCCAGCAAAACCGGGCGTCCACGTGTTCGCAGACTGGGACCTTGCAGACCTGCGCGAGTGTATCGACTGGACGCCGTTCTTCCGCGCCTGGGAACTGGCGGGCACCTATCCCAAGATCCTCGACGACGAGATCGTCGGCGAAAGCGCGCGCGGGTTGTGGGCCGACGCACAGGCAATGCTCGACACGATCGTCGCGGAAAAGTGGCTGACCGCCAAGGGTGTTGCTGGGTTCTGGCCGTGTAGGCGAGATGGCGATGATGTCCGTCTCGATAACGGCACGCTGCTGCCGTTCCTGCGCCAACAGGTGAAGAAATCGAAGGACCGCGCGAATTACTGCCTCGCCGATTTCATCGACCCGCGCCAAGGAGACGAGGGGGGCGATTGGCTGGGCGGCTTCGCGGTCGGAATCCATGGCATCGAACCGCACGTCGCGCGCTTCAAGGCGGCGCACGACGATTACAACGAGATCCTCCTGAAGGCGCTGGCGGACCGGCTCGCCGAAGCCTTTGCCGAGCGCCTGCACCAGCATGTCCGCACCGATCTGTGGGGCTATGCGCCGGGCGAGCAATTGACCAGCGAGGCGCTGATCCGCGAGGACTATCGCGGCATCCGCCCCGCGCCCGGCTATCCCGCCTGCCCAGATCACTCCTTGAAGCCAATTTTGTTCGATCTGCTCGACGCAACCGCGAACGCCGGTATCACGCTTACCGAAAGCCAGGCGATGCTGCCGACCTCGGCAGTCTCGGGGTTCTACTTCGGTCATCCGCAAGCCTCCTACTTCGGCGTGGCACGGATCGGGCGAGACCAGCTCGAGGATTATGCCGCACGGCGCGGCGAGCCGATTGCCGCGGTCGAACGCTGGCTGCGGCCCAATCTCGATTGACCGCCGACAAGCGCTGATGCACGCTCGCCTCAAAGAACAAGGGAGAGCGGAAAATGACCGACATTACTGAGAACGCGCTACGGGTGCCTGAACGCACGGTTCCTGTTCCGACCCACGCCAGCGAACAGGCAAAGGCCGCGCTGTCGCAACCGTTTCCCCTCGGAACCGAATACCCTGCGCTGGACGACAACCAAGGCTGGAAGCAGGTGATCGCAATGCGCGAAGAGTTTCTCGCGCAGATGCTGGCAGGCCGGTCCGACGGCTTCGCACACACCCTTACCGAATGGAAGGAGCATGGCGCGCTCGCCTACGATATCCGCCCGCAGGGTTGGTCGGACACTGACCGGCGGGTCTATCTCTACATCCACGGCGGCGCACTGATCATGGGCGCGGGCGAGAACTGCAAGACCATGTCGCTCACCGCCGCCAAGAACCACAATGTGCGCGTGGTGACGGTCGATTACCGGATGCCGCCCGACCATCCCTATCCAGCCAGCCTCGACGATTGCATGGTGTTCTACCGGGCGCTGCTGCGCGACTACCAACCGCACGAGATCATTGTCGGCGGCGGCTCGGCGGGCGGAAATCTGGCGGCAGCGATGGTGCTGCGTGCGCGGGACGAAGGATTGCCGCTGCCTGCTGCGGCGATTCTGATGTCACCCGAGCTAGATCTCACCGAATCGGGTGACAGCCACCAGACCAACATGGGACTCGACGCGATGGGCAGCCTGATGGCCGCAAACCTGCTCTATGCGGGCGGGCACGACTTGACCGACCCCTATATCTCGCCGCTGTTCGGCGACATGACCAAGGGATTTCCGCCGACCTTCCTTTCAACCGGAACGCGCGACCTGTTTCTGTCGAACACGGTGCGGATGCATCGCAAGCTGCGCAATGCGGGTATCCAAGCCGAGCTTCATATCAAGGAAGCCTCGCCTCACGCAGGGCTGGGCGGCGGGACTGAGGATCAGGAAATCGACATCGAGGCGCGCGGCTTTGCTGATGCGCGCTGGGCCGGGCGGTAACCCGTCTGCTCAGGCCGCCTGGCGCTCGCCCACAATCCGCGCGTAGGACTCGTCTGTGAAATAGTCCTCGGGCACCAGTTCCGGGTCGCCCAGGGTCGCGAGGCCATACATCCTGAGCGAGGGATCGGCGGCGGCGCGGCGGTCGAAATCGGCGCGGCGTGCTTCGGCATACTCGCCGAACTCGACATCGAGGCATGACAGCACCTTGGCGGCAAAGCGCAGGCGGCGCAGGCGCTCGTATCGCTCCTCGCCATAGGGACGGAAAATGTCCGCACTCCAGTCGTCGCTGCCCAGCAGAATGTAGCTGACCATGCGCACATCGCGGTAGGTGATCGACAGGCCAAGCCCGAGGATCGGGTCGTTCCAGCCGCCCGCGTCGCCCACCAGCACGAAACCCTCGCCGTAAGGCTCGTCGGTCCAGGCATCGGAGTTGTGGTAGCTGAGCAGCGGGCCTGCAGGCGAGGCCTCGGCGATCGCGAGGTTGTTCGGAGAGGACTAAATAGCAAAGGCATCGATGAACTTTCGCGCGCCTTCCGACCCGGCAAAGCGCTTGGCCTCCTCGATCGGATAGCCGCCATAGATGCGCACCCGCCCTTCGCCCTGCGGGAAGGCGAGGAAATGGAAGTCACCCTCGGTTCCGGTCGCCTGGGCAAGCTCGTCCCAGTCATGCGCGCCCTCGACCAGCAGGCCGGCAAACCAGTGGTGCGGCTCGTCACGATGGAGCGTGATCCCGGCGGTCTTGCGCACCGCGGACATGCGCCCGTCTGCACCGACAACCAGCCGCGCGGTGTGGCAGTGCTCGCCAGACGAATCTGTGAAACGAACTGTCGGCTCGGCTCCAAGCACGACTTCGTTTACGGTTACGCCGCGGCGCGTGTCCGCTCCCGCCTTGCTTGCCGCGTCGAACAGCGTCTGGCAGTGGTGCGGATGTCCGATGCACAAGGGGCCGGGCACGTCGGGCACGAACATGCCGAGGTCCATCGCCAGCTTTTCGGCCTCAGCAGGGTCGACTCCGGCGCCATAGCCGACAAGGCGGGTGAGATGGTGGCCGCCAGCCGCGACCAGCGTGTCATAGATGCCCAGCCGCCTGGTCTCGGCGACGCCCCAGGGCGAGATCCATTCGCCGCGCACCTTGTCTTCGTAGACTTCGCTTTGTTCCAGCAACAACACCGAGCGGCCCGCGCGCGCCATCACCGTTGCGAGCGCGCCGCCACCGATACCGCCGCCGACGATGATAAGGTCGAAATCGGCAATGACTGTCTCCTCCGGCTGCAATCGCCTTAAAGCGGATTGTCGAGCTTGATGATTGCCTCGTCGCTCTTGCGCTGCGTGGTCTTAGTCTGGCGCGGCGCCTCGAAGCTGGCGATAACCGGCTTGTCGCGCCCGTAGATGTCGCCGAACTGCCGCAGCGCGCCGTTGATGTCGCGGCCCATGGTGAAATAAGTGAGATAAACCGGGAAGGTGCGCGTCATCGCCACCTTCTTGTATTCGCGCGCGGTGGAGAGCGCGGCGGCCTCGGCGGCAGGCATCTTCGCACCCAGGATCGCCATGGTCATGCCGAGTTCCACCGCGCGCTCGGTGCGAATGCAGCCATGGCTGTAGGCGCGCACCTCGTGGGCGAAAAACTGCTTCGACGGCGTATCGTGCAGGTAGATCGAATGTGGATTGGGCATGTCGATCTTCATCAGGCCAAGCGCATTGCCCGGCCCCGGCTGCTGCACCACGGTGATCATGCCGTTTTTGGCCTTGGTCACCTTGTAGTTCTGGGCCGCGGCGCGAGCAGGATTGCCGAGCAGCTGCGCACCCAACCCTTCGCCCTTGACGATCGACTGCGGCACCGTCCAGGTCGGGTTGAACACCACCGCCGTCACGGTTTCGGCAAGCTGTGGCGTCGCGGTGCGGCCCGGCTTGCCGACGACCGTGCGATAGGTGCGGATGTTCTTGCCCTTGACCGTCAGGCGAAGCTGGAACTCGGGCACATTGGTGAGAAGATAGATGTCGCCCAGGTCGCGGCGCAGCCAGCGCCAGCGGTCCATGTTGGCGCGGATGATTGCGCGGCGAGAGCGGCTCTCAGGCGGGGTCGCGGCAAGCTCTTCCTTGAGCGCGGCATAGTCGGCATGGGTCGGTGTCAGCGAAGCGAGCACGCCGCCGACATCGTGGCGCGAGAGCGCGTCGGCCATCAGCCGCGCGGTGGGCATCTCGTCCTGGTCGGGATCGACCGCGAACCATTGCACCCGCGCGGTCATCGGCGTGCGCCCATCGCGCAGGTCCTCCGCGAGCCAGCCGAAAGAGGTGCTCGCCATTTCGTCGAGCAGCGGGCCTTCACCCTTGGCCAGGGCCGCGCGCAACAGATCGGGCCGGTAGTCGGCAGGGAACAGGCCCTCGATCTCGATCCCCTCGATCGTCGCGAGCAGGACCGCGGCGTCGGCAAGGCCCCATTGCCTGACCGGTTCAATGATCGGCTGCGGCTCGATGACCGGCGGGGCGGTGGCAACATCGACTGCATTGGCCGTGGTAGCAGGCTGCGCGGATGCTGCCGCAAGCGCTGCCAAGGAAAGCAAACCCGCGCCGCAGACCGCTGCCAATCGCCTGATTTTCATCACCTTCATTGCCCCGTGGATTCCTGCTGAAGCTGCGCGCCGACTACATAGTGGCTGCGCGCGCCTTAGCCACAGATGAATCGCCTTGCCTTGCTATAATTTACTTCGCCCCGCACAGGCACCGCACCATGACTGCCTCGCGCTCCTTTCTCCCCTTCGCCATGGCCATAGCGGGGATCGCGGTGTTCAGCGCGATGGATGCGGTGATGAAGGGCGCGGCGCTGGCGGCAGGGGTCTATTCGGCGGTCGTGCTACGCAACACCATCGGCGCGCTCGCCATGGTTCCGATCTGGCTGGTTGCAGGACGACCGCTGGCCGGACGCGCCGCAATGCGGGTCCATATCCAACGCGCCTTGGTGACGAGCGGCATGGCGCTGCTATTCTTCTATGGCATCACCCTGCTGCCGCTCGCCGAAGCGATTGCCATTTCCTTCATCGCGCCACTTATCGCGCTCTATTTCGCCGCGCTGATCCTGGGCGAACGCATCCAGCCCGGCGCGATAATTGCCTCGGTTCTCGGCATTGCCGGAGTCGTCGTAATCGGAGCCGCGCGCATGCAGAGCGGCGAGCTTTCCGATCAGGCACTGTCCGGCATCGCCGCCGTGCTCGTCTCGGCAGTGCTCTATGCGCTCAATCTTGTGCTCCAGCGCAAGCAGGCACTGCTTTCCAGCCCGATCGAGATCGCGCTGGTCCAGAACCTGTTCATGGCGATGATCCTTTCGCTCGCCGCACCCTGGTGGCTGGCATGGCCCAGCCTGCCCGCGCTCGGACTGATCGCACTGTCCGCCCTGCTGGCAACCGTAGCGCTGCTGCTGCTTTCGTATGCCTATGCCCGTGCCGAGGCGCAGGCGCTGGTGCCGGTTGAATATACCGGATTCCTGTGGGCCGCGCTGTTCGGCTGGTGGCTCTACGACGAGACCGTCGATGTCGGAACTGTAGCGGGCACGCTGCTGATCGTGCTCGGCTGCTGGATCGCAATGCGCGCGCAGGTGCCCGCAAACCCGCCGCACTCTTGACCAAACGGCCCCGAACGCGCATCGGCGCTGCTACAGAATCCCGATTTTCCGCATTGCAGCAATCGGCCCGGGCCGGAACGGTTTGCAAGGACCATCTCGAACGAAAGGCACGCGCCAAATGACTCAGGTCGGACAGGACTCCCTCGGCACCCGCAGCACGATGAACGTGGGCGGCAAGGACTACGCTTATTATTCCTTGTCGAAAGCCGCAGAGACCGTCGGCGACGTCTCGCGCCTGCCGTTCTCGATGAAGGTCCTGCTCGAAAACCTGCTGCGCTTCGAAGATGGCGGCTTCACCGTATCGACTGCCGACATCCAGGCGATTGCCGATTGGCAGAAGAACCCCGTAACCGGCGCGGAAATCCAGTATCGCCCGGCGCGCGTGCTGCTCCAGGATTTCACCGGCGTGCCCTGCGTGGTTGATCTTGCAGCGATGCGCGATGCGATCAAGACGCTGGGCGGCGACACCTCGCGGATCAATCCGCAAGTCCCCGTCAATCTCGTGATCGACCACTCGGTCATGGTCGACGAGTTCGGACACCCCAAGGCCTTCGAGCAGAACGTCGAGATCGAATACCAGCGCAATTTCGAACGGTATGACTTCCTCAAGTGGGGTTCCAAATCGCTCGCGAATTTCTACGCGGTGCCGCCGGGCACCGGCATCTGCCATCAGGTGAACCTCGAGAATATCGCGCAGACCGTGTGGACCTCGAAGGACCCGAGCGGCGCGACGATCGCCTATCCCGACACCTGCGTCGGCACCGACAGCCATACCACGATGATCAACGGCCTTGGCGTGCTGGGCTGGGGCGTGGGTGGCATCGAAGCAGAAGCCGCCATGCTCGGCCAGCCGGTTTCGATGCTGATCCCCGAAGTGGTCGGCTTCAAGCTCACCGGCAAATTGTCCGAAGGCGTGACCGCGACCGATCTCGTGCTCACCGCCACCAACATGCTCAGGAAGCACGGCGTGGTCGGCCGCTTCGTCGAATACTACGGGCCGGGCCTTGCTTCGCTCTCGCTGGCGGACCGCGCCACGCTCGCCAACATGGCGCCCGAATACGGTGCTACCTGCGGCTTCTTCGGCGTGGACGACAAGACGCTCGAGTACCTGCGGCTGACCGGCCGCGAGGACGACCAGATCGCGCTGGTCGAGGCCTATGCCAAGGCACAGGGCTTCTGGATCGATGCCAATGCGCCCGATCCGGTGTTCTCCTCGACGCTGGAACTCGAGATGGCCTCCGTGGTGCCCTCGCTCGCCGGGCCGAAGCGCCCGCAGGACCGCATCGACCTTACCGAAGTGGATGAAGTGTTCGCCCGCGACATGGCCGAGACCTACAAGAAGGCCAACCAGCGCGTGCCCGTCGAGGGCAAGGACTTCGACGTGGGCGATGGCGACGTGATGATCGCCGCGATCACGAGCTGCACCAACACCAGCAACCCCGGCGTGCTGGTCGCCGCCGGCCTCGTCGCCAAGAAGGCGGACGAGTTCGGCCTCAAGCCAAAGCCCTGGGTGAAGACCAGCCTTGCACCTGGATCGCAGGTGGTCACCGATTACCTCGTTAAGGCGGGACTCCAGTCGCACCTCGATAATATCGGCTTCAACCTCGTCGGCTACGGCTGCACCACCTGCATCGGCAACTCCGGCCCGCTGGCAGAGCCGATCAGCAAGGCGATCAACGACAACGGCCTGGTTGCCAGCGCGGTGATCTCGGGCAACCGCAATTTCGAGGGCCGCGTCTCGCCCGACGTGCGCGCGAACTTCCTCGCCTCGCCGCCGCTGGTCGTCGCCTATGCACTGAAGGGCACGGTGATCGAGGATTTCACCACCACCCCGATCGGAATCGCGAGCAAGGGCAGTTCGGCCGGGCAGCCGGTTTACCTCAAGGACATCTGGCCAACGAACGAGGAAGTCACCGCGACGATGAACGCCTGCGTCGATCGCGAGATGTTCAAGACCCGGTATGCCGACGTCTACAAGGGCGACAAGCACTGGCAGGCGATCGACGTGACCGGCTCGGAAACCTACCAGTGGCGTGCCGGATCGACTTATGTCGCCAACCCTCCCTATTTCCAGGGAATGGAGATGACCCCGGCCCCGGTGGGCGACATCCTGGGCGCGCGTCCGCTGCTGATTCTCGGCGATTCGATTACCACCGATCACATCTCGCCCGCAGGCTCGATCAAGAAGGACAGCCCGGCGGGTGCCTGGCTGATGGAGCGGCAGGTCGCCCCGGCGGACTTCAACTCCTACGGTTCGCGCCGCGGCCATCACGACGTGATGATGCGCGGCACCTTCGCCAACATCCGCATCAGGAACGAGATGGTCCCCGGCGTCGAGGGCGGCATGAGCCGCTACGAGACCGAAGTGCTGCCCGTCTATGACGTGGCGATGAAGTACAAGGTGCAGGGCACCCCGCTGGTAGTCATTGCCGGCAAGGAATACGGCACCGGTTCCAGCCGGGACTGGGCCGCAAAGGGCACCAACCTGCTTGGCGTCAGGGTCGTGATCGTCGAGAGCTTCGAGCGCATTCACCGCTCCAACCTCGTCGGCATGGGCGTGCTGCCGCTGCAGTTCAAGGACGGTGAGAGCCGCACCACGCTGGGCCTTACCGCCGACGATGCCTTCACCATTCTCGACGTAGCCAAGCTCAGGCCCCAGCAGGACGTGGAAGTGCTGGTGCGCCGTCCCGATGGTAGCAGCTTCACTTTCGCCGCGCTGTGCCGCATCGATACCGCCAACGAGATCGAATACTACATGCACGGCGGCATCCTGCAGTACGTGCTGAGGAACCTGGCGAAGGGCTGAGCGGAGCGATCTGAGTTAGGCGGGATGGTTTGGACGCGCTGACCCTTTCTATTGAAGCGGCGGGATGGGCAGGGGCGCTGCTCATCCTCGGATCCTATATCGGCGTCTCGTCAGGCAAGCTCACTGGTCAGTCACGCACTTACCAGTGGATGAACGTGGTCGGGGCGGCAGGCTTTGTCATCAACACCTGGTGGCATGGAGCAATGCCCTCGGCGGTGCTCAATATAGTCTGGATGGCGGTCGGGCTGCTGGCTCTATGGCGGCTATCGCGCAGTTCTGACGTTCAGCGAGGATAAACGCGCGCCGTCGCAGGCTTCCAGACGTATCGGGGTGGGAGTATTTGCGATGCGAAGGTGTTTCACCCTGGTTGCAGCGGCGTTGCAAATCTCGTCCACATCGGCTTTCGCGCAGGCTGTTGCCTCTGCCAATCCGCTGATTGACTATCCTGGCTTCGAGAAACTGGTGCGCGAAGTCGGCCCTTTGCGCGAGGCGCGCCGGCTTGGTTGGGAGCGGTTCGCCGCCGAAGCCCGCAGCAAAGACGCTATCCTGATCGATGCGCGCTCTGCCGCAGATTTCGCGCGCGGCCACATCGCCAGTGCGACAAACCTGCCGTTCAACGAGTTCACCGACGCGCGGCTTGCCGAAGTGCTTGGGCCGGATCGCGAGCGACCTATCTATATCTATTGCAAAAACAATTTCTCGGACAATGTCGCGCCGATCGTCACCAAGCGAGTGCAGCTTGCGCTCAACATCTCGACCTTCATCAATCTCGTCGGCTACGGTTACGGCAATGTCTGGGAGCTGGCCGACGTGGTCAGCATCAGGAACCCGCGCATCGGCTGGGTGGGCGGAATGCGTCAACCCGGATGATGGCCACGCCGTCTAGACCGCGCGGCACTTGAGCGAAGCCGGCGCGCGATGCAAAGCATCACGGCGCGCTGGAAAAAAGAGGGCGGCGCTTGGGAGCACCGCCCTTTATACCCGATGGTTCCAGATCGGGTTGGATTGGTTTCAGGCGGCCTTGCGCTGAGCCAGCTTGCGGCGCGCGAATACCGCCGCTGCGCCTGCGCCAAACAGGATGAGCATCGGCGGCGCGGGGACTTCGTGACCGCCAGTGGTGCTCATCGTGCCCCCGGTGCTGGTGGTGCCGCCGGTGCTGCCAGTACTTCCCGACGTACCCGAGGTTCCGCCAGTGCTGCCCGAGGACGAGGAGCTGGTGCTGCTCGAAGTGGAACGGGATGTCGATCCGCTGGAGCCGCCGGTCGTCGTCGATCCGCCAGTCGTGGTCGAAGTGGAAGTGGAGGTCGATCCACCGGTGGTTGTCGTTGTCGATCCACCGGTTGTCGTCGTGGTCGAGCCACCGGTGCTGCCATGATGGCCACAGTCCTTGCCATACTTGCAGTCCGGCTTGCCGCCGGTGCTGGTGCTGCCTCCCGAGGAGGACGAGCTCGACGACGAAGAACTCGACGATGAAGTCGAACCGCCCGAGGTCGAGGTCGATGTCGATCCGCCAGAGGTGGTCGTCGAGACAACGACGCTGCCGCCACCGAAGAAGCCGCCACCGCCTCCGATCACCACCGGCGCGCTGCCGCCACCGACACTGACGATGGGCTGCGGCGGCGGGGGAGGAACATATTGCGGAACCGCCGCAACCGCCACTTCGCGCTGTTCGTAGACGGGCACCTTCTCGATGACACGGCGAATGCGCTTGGTCTTGCGTGGCGCCTGGCGCATGACCCGCTTGATCGGCTGGCGCTTCACCTGCTTGATCTTGCGATATTCGGTCGTGGCCGCCTGAGGCTCGGCAACATGAACGGCGCCGCCGCCTAAAACTGCGCAGCCAGCCGCACAGGCGGACAGTTTCGCAAGGGCCATACGAACAGACATAAGCGTTGCTCTCTTTCGCGGTCTCTCAATGCGGTGATGGTGCTTGTTCGGCACTTTTCCCGCAGATCTCAGAGCCCGATCCGAAAGTGGTTGAGCAATACCAGCATCTTGTGATTCAGCCGTCTTTGTCGAGAAGATGGAGGAAGCGATGGGATGGACTGGTATTGCTCGGGACGAACATAACCGTGATGGATTGCGATATCCAAGCGATTTGACCGACCTGGAGTGGTTGGTCACCGCGCCGTTCGTGCCCCCGGCGAAGTCTGGCGGGCGGCGGCGCACGACGGACATGCGCGAGGTTGTGAATGCACTGCTCTACATTGCATCGAGCGGCGGCGCTTGGCGAATGTTGCCCAAATGCTTCCCGCCGGTCTCGACGGTGCGGCGGTATTTCTACGCTTGGCGGAACGCCGGACTGTTCGAGACGATCAACACCGTGCTGGTGATGAACCTGCGCGAGATTGAGGGGCGCGAGGCCTCGCCATCAGCCGGAGTAATCGACAGCCAGAGCGTCAAAATCACGGAAAGCGGCGGGGTTTGGGGCTATGACGCAGGCAAGAAAATCAGAGGCCGCAAGCGTCATATCCTCACCGACACTTGCGGATTTCTGCTGTTCATCCTCGTCCACGCCGCCGATGTCCAGGACCGTGATGGCGCAGTCGATGTGCTCAAGGCGGTGCGTTTTCGTTTTCCCTGGCTGCGCCATGTGTTCGCCGATGGCGGCTACGCCGGAGGCAAGCTCAGGGACGCGCTCGAGGCTCACGGAAGCTGGACCATCGAAATCATCAAACGCTCCGACACCGCCAAAGGCTTCGTTCT